>CAZBZG010000032.1:0-6644 GCA_964496245.1 uncultured Planctomycetaceae bacterium
ATCCGCGCCAACTGGGCGGGCCGGTTGCCCGAGAAGGACGGCGTGGTATGGGACAGTACGCAGACCGGGAAGCGACGGGGGGGCTGGCGGAACGAGTTCTGCGCCTACCTGTGGCTGGGATCGGTGCAGCGGGGGCTGGCGTGGTTTGCGGCGAACGACCGGGGGTGGATCACCGAGAAGGTGCGCGGCAAGAAACCGCTGCAGGAGATTCTCCGCAGCGGCGACCGGCTGACCTTGCGTGTCCACCTGGTGAACAAGCGGGTCACGATTGCGGAGGAGCACGCCTTGGTCTTCGGCCTGCAGGCTTCGCCGACCAAGCCTATGCCCGAGGGCTGGCGCCGCAAGGCGCTGACCCTGCACGGCGTGGGCGTAGCGGTGGAGTGCTGGGGCGGCAGCCAGCCCGCGGACAAGTACCCCTACAAAGAGACGTGGGAGATCGTCGACAAGATTATCGCCAGGCGCAAGGGCGAGATCACGGATGCCACCCTGCGTACCTGGCTGCAGGAATTCGAGGACAAGCACAATCCCCCGCCCATGCGCGGCACTCATGATTGGAGCCATCGGACGGTCCGGTGCTTCGCCCGCGGCGGCTGGCATGCGGACCGGCCCGTGCACGTCTATCACGAGGAGATTGCTTGCTCGGTCCTGGTGCCGGAATGGGAGGTCTTCCAGGACGAATGGACGCCCTACCACTACGATATCCGGAGATGGCCGGACGAGTCCATCATGCGCCGGGGGTTTCTCAGCTTCGCCAGGGTCAGAACCGATTTCCCGAAAAGCCGCCGCGAGTACGGGTTGTACTATGCAAACGAATGGTTCAAGCACGGCCTGGGCGCCTATTGGGACAACACCTATTTCACCACCAGCCACGACACCATCACGTCCGCAGCCTATCGCACCGAAGACGGCAGCGTCCAGCCCGCGGTCACGCTCTGGGGACAGCGCGCGTACATGAAGCGCATGTGGCACCTCATGCAGCACTGGCGCCGTAACCAGGATCGTCCGCTGGAGTTTGTGGCGCACATGACGAATGCGAACATCCTGCCGTTCTTCACCTGGTGCACGGTCAACTACGACCTCGAGATGGGGCCGAGCGGGGCGCACAATGGCTACGGCAATCCGCACAAGCTCGTGCCCGCGGGGACGCCTTTTCCGCCGGACTTCATCCGGACCGAGAGCATGGGCCAGCAGGTGGGCAACCACCCCTACCTGGTGGCCTCGCTCTTCCAGCCCACGGCTGGCGTCGCGTCCAAGTGCAAGGGACGGAAGATCTGGCCGGAGTGGGGCATGCGGATGGTGCATGAGATCAATCGCGGCGGGCCGACGAGCAGGAGCGTGGTTCAGGCGCTCCTGGAGAAGTTCGTGTTCGGGTTCGGCTATGGCACGGATGCGGTGCGCGTGCACAACTACTGGGAGGAGAGCCCGGCCCTGCAGGTGACGCCCGATTCGGTCAAGTGGATTCTGCTGTCCAAGAACGGCGGCCAGGAGGCCCGGCTGATCCTGCAGAGCTGGGCCGAAAAGCCGGTGGAGGTGAGCATTGCGCCCGGCCCGGACGGGCTGCCGATCCGGGGCACATGCGCGGCATACGATGCTGTAAGCAGGGAGCCCTTCGTCCTGTCCAAGGACAAGCCGCTCAGCCTGAAGCTCGAGGGGCCGTACGGCAGCCGCATCCTGTGCTTTGACGCGAGGGGGCCGGGCGATACCACGGTCCTGCTGCAGGACGACTTCGAGGATGGGCTGGATCTTGGGTGGACCTATGTTTCCAGCTTTCTGAAGGTGGTGCAAGAGGGGGCCGGTGCAAACCGCGTGCTGCGTGTCGGCGACAACAGAGCGCCGTGGCGGGGCCCCACGCGACTGGAGGCATGGCCGCGCAAAGGCCTGGAGGCCTTTCAAGATCCGGACCCGCTACCGGATGCCCTGGAGATTCAGGAAGGAGGCGCGGCAGACCATCCCTGGCGGGATTACCGTCTGGCCTTCCGATTCAAGGTCCATGCATTCCGCGAAGCGAGCAAGCGACCGGTGGACCTCTTCCGCATCTGGATGATGAGTCCGCCCCCGCAGAGGAGCAAGCACGGTCTTTCGCATACGCGCCTGTCGCACGGCCGCACGTTCGAGATCGGGGTGAGCGAGGATGCCGCGACCTGGACGGTTCGCGCCGAGGTTCGTCCGGAGGGGACCAAACGTGCGCAGGATCAGTTCCACGGCATCCGGACGAATCGAATTGCCATTGAGGACAAGCAGGCCTGGCACCGGATTGTTGTCACCTCCCGCGGGTCCGCGAGCACGGTGCGGATCGACGGCGAGCTCGTGTTCGCGGGCCGATCAAACGCCTGCCAAGCCGGCGGCTTCGGCATCCGATTTCCCGACAAGGTGGGGGACGCGTTCTCCGGGTTGCTGCTCGACGACGTGAAGGTGGCGCGGCTGGCGGGGGAGTGATGCGGGATGAGAAAGGGCGCGCAGGCTTCCGTTGCGTGCGATGCGCGGAGTTGGAGTTGCGCGCGCCCGTGTCCTGGTGTACACTGGGAGGGGTGCGTATGGACGATCGCGAATTCGGTCGCTGAGAAGAGGTCATGGAATTGGTCCGCAAGACGAGGAAATCAAGATGAGCGAGAGCTTGCAGAAGAAGCGCTGTGCGGTCGTGGGCGTGGGCAACCGGGCGCATAGCTGGCTGGACGGCATCGTGGAGCGGCACGGCGATCGCTGCGAACTGGTGGGACTCTGCGACCGGCAGACGGCGCGTTGCGAAGACGTGAATGCAGCCTACAAGACAGACGCCCGCGTCTTCGACGATTACGAACGCATGTTGCGCGAAGCGAAACCCGATCTCGTGGTCGTGACGTCCCCCGAACGCTTCCACCGGGAGCACATTGTCAAGGCCCTCGATGCCGGGTGCGATGTGGCGACCGAGAAGCCGCTGTGCACTACCCTGGCGGATGCCAAAGCGATCCTCGAGGCGGAGCAGCGCAACCAGCGCACCATCCTCATGGCCTTCAACTACCGCCACATCCCGCTCTGTGCCAAGATCAAGGAACTGGTGCAGGACGGCGCCATCGGCAGGCCTGTTTCCATGGATCTCACGTGGTACCTCGACTACCACGGGCACGGCGCATCTTACTTCCGCCGCTGGCACCGCCTGATGGCCGAGTCGGGCGGCTTGCTCATCACCAAGGCGTCCCACCACTTCGATCTCGCCAACTGGTGGATGGGAGACGTGCCCCGGACCGTGTTCGCCACGGGCGGCCGCAATTTCTTCGGTCCGGGGAACAATTCCTACCAGGGGGAACGCTGCAGCACATGTCCGCATGGAGAAACGTGCAGGTGGTATACCGACGTGTGCGTCACTGACCGCACCGAAGAACTCAGCCGGGAACTCGGCTATCGCGTCAAAGGGGTGCGCGACTACGTGCGCGATTTCTGTCCCTTTGGCGACGATGTGGATATCTACGATACCATGTCGGTGGTCGTGCGTTACAAGAACGGCGGCCAGCTGCTTTATTCCCTGAACGCCAGCGTTCCTTACGAAGGGTGGAACCTGGCCATCAACGGGACGGCCGGACGGCTGGAGAGCGGCATCACGGACAACAAGCCCAGCCCCGGCTGGCAGGACAAGCACCAGATTGTCGGTCCGGAGGGACAGACCCTGAAGGGCGCGGGGTACCGCGTCACGGACTGGCCGGCTGCGTACAGCATCCACATCATGCCCCATGAGGGGGACAACCGGTACGTGCGTCTGCCCAACATCGCCGAGGGGCACGGCGGCGGCGATGACCGGATCTTCGATGCTGCCCTGGCGGACATGCTTCCGGAAGAGGATGCGCTGGACATCTACGCCTCTGCCATCCAGGGCTACTGGAGCACGGCTGTGGGCGCTTCGGCGAACGAATCCATTGCCACAGGGAAACCGGTATCCATCGATCCGGTGGGGCTGTAGGTGCGCCGCCCCCGTCTCCCTTGTGCGGCTCGTCGCCGATGCTGCCGTCAATCGCATTGGGATGGGCCACGTTGCCCCTGGCCCCCTCGCCGCGCGTGAAGCATCGGATTCCGCCATCCAGGTCTGTTTGCAGATTGCGATTGCGGCCGGCGCGGCCCGGTTGCAGCTCCGATGTCGCTTTGCAGCGCTGAGCGCTGCGGATGCGCATTGACAGCGGTTTGCGATCCTCGTACACTAAATTGTACACCTACAATAATGGGATAGGTGCGTTGTGGTTGGTTGGGTTGTGCGGGAGGGATATGACAATGAGAGAACGCAAGCGGGGTTTTCTGATCGCTGTTTTGGCGTTGGTGGGGGTCATCTCTCTGCCGGGTCTGGCCGGCTTTGCGCCGGTCGCACGTGGCGGAGACGGCGCAAAGCGGCCGCAGCGGATCTTTTACTATCGGTTCAACGAGAACGGCGGATGGCGGACGTTCGACCTGACGCGGCCCCGGCTGCACGCCGAACTCTTCCACGTGCAGTGGACCGAAGACGAGCAGCGGCGCGTGGTGGCCCGTTTCGACGGGGAGAAGAGCTGGGCGAGTCTGCCCGCATCGGACGCGTTCGAAATCGAGCAGGTCGCCTTTGCCGCCTGGATCAAGCCGGAAGCCTTTGTGGAGGGCGCTGCGCTCTTCTCCACCCGCGGCGAGAAGGACGGCTTTGCGATCGGCTTGAACGGGGAGGGGGCCGTATTCTTCTCGCCCGACCGGGATACCATGCACACGTCCGATCGCCCCGTGGCGCTCAACGAGTGGAGCCTGGTTCTGGTGGTCTACAACGAGAAGAAGGTGCGCTTTTACATCAATGGCGAGCCGGCGGGGCAGAAGGTCTGCGCCGAAGAGATCCCCTTTCACAACAACAGTGGTGCCATCGGGGTGCTCCCCATTCACAAAGGGCATGATCCGGCGACGCCGCGGTACAAAGGCTGTCTGTCGACCATGCGGATGCTCGGCCAGAGCGTTTCGGAGCGCGCTGCAGCGGCCCTATACAAGATGTCGCGCGACGTGTCGCCCCCCAAGGTTCTGTTGGTGCCCTTTCACGGCGGGGTCGGAAGCGACTATCCCGCCGACGTGATCGAAGAGGCCTGCAAGAAGGCCGACGAGGAGGGCTTCGACATGCTCGTTCTGGATGTGGACAGCCCCGGGGGGAGGGGCGACCACATGACGCGCATGGCGGATGCATTGCTAGAGATAGAGGGCGTGCAGACGGTCGCTTACGTCAGCGGCAGGCGTCTCATCAATGTCACCAATGAGAAGGAAGAAGAGCAGCTGACGAATGCCGCGCTCTCGGCGGGCGCGCTCACCAGCCTCTGCGCGCAACGGATCATCATGAAATCGGATACGCAGATCGGCGCGGCCACGGGCATCAATTCGGGCACGGGCAAGAAGATCCTCGCCAAGTTTATGGCGGCCATGCGTTCACGATGCCGCGCCAATGCGATCAAGGCCGGACACTCACCGGAGGTCGTCGAGGCCATGATGGAAGAGGCGCAGGGCCTTTCGGCGGCGCGCCTCTACGGAAACCCACGCTTCGGCACGGAAAAGCAACTCGATCGGCTCAAGAAGGAACATCCCGATGTGTTCGAGTATGTGGAGGTTCTGGCCGCTCCATCCCAGATCCTCGGCTTGACCGGAAAGCGGAGCCGGCGCGTGGGGATCGCCTTTGCGACGGCCAGCACGTTCGAGAAAGCCTTGAAGCGGCTGGGCATGGAAGACGCGGAGGTGGTCTCCTTCGTTCCGCAGGCTGAGAAACTCCTCGCGGAATTCGAGGCCGAACAGGAGGAGGTGAAGGAGCTGCAGGATACCCTGCAGACACTCAACGGGCTTCTACAGGAGGTGGAACGGTCGCGGCCCGATAAGCACCCCAACAAGTACGAGCTCAACCAGCGGACGGGAAAGATCGGGAACCGTCGCGCGTGGCGCAATCAGTGCAAGAAGTGCTACAAGGCGGCCAAGGATGCGCACGAGGCTTTGGAATCGATCACCGAGTTCAACGAGAAGCATCCGGAGCTGAAGATCGACGAGCATTTGCGCAAACGAAATAGCAGCATCGCCAAGATCGACCAGCTCAAGGACAACCTGGGCAAGTTGATGCGTTGGCTGAAGAAGGTCTCCAAGAGCGAGACCTTCCAGCGATTCAGCTAACGATCACTGATTCCGCATGTGCTTTGGACTCTGCCGCCGAAAAGCTCGACGAGGGGGCGTCTCCTAACCAATCAAGCCAAGGTTTGCCCGGCCGGTGCGTGTGCCCTATGATCGGAGCCCTCTCGGGTTTGTGCCGGGACGTGGAGGGCGACATGGCGAACCGGGCACACAGCAAGCTCTCCGGCGCGATCGAAGAACCCGCGCGGAGAACGCCTGTACGGGGCGCGTGCGACGTGCTGGTGGTGGGAGGTGGAATCGCGGGTGTGGCCGCAAGTGTGGCTGCGGCCCGGCAGGGTGCGGACGTGGTGCTTGTGGAGAAGGCTTGCGCGCTCGCCTGGCTGGCCACGCTCGGACATGTCATCGGCTGGCTGCCGCTCTGCGACGGGCGCGGGCGGCAGGTCATCGCCGGCCTGACCGAAGAACTGCTCAAGCTTTCGGTCGCCGATCTCGGGCAGGACAACGAATCCGCGCGTTTCCGCGGAATCCCGGCCTGCTGGCAGCCGGGCGGCGATCTGCAATCCCTCTTCGCT
>CAZBZG010000032.1:6654-23833 GCA_964496245.1 uncultured Planctomycetaceae bacterium
GCCATCTTGTCGCCCTCGTCTTCGCTCCAGAAGTCCAGGAGCGCCTCAAGGCTGAAGGCGCCCTTCTCGACCCGGACCTCGTCAAGGCCCTCCCGGTCGAGTAGCGCTCCAGACGTCCAGGCGAATCCCAACTCGCAACGTCACGCCTCGACATCGATCTCCAGCCCGTCGTACGCCACGTCGATGCCGTCCGGCAAATCGGCTTCCAGCTTGGCGTGCACGATGTCGTGGTTCATGTGCGTGAGAAAGGTCTGCGGCGCGCCGATGCGCCGCGCCTCCTCCACGGCGCGGTCCACGTGGAAGTGGGTCGAATGCGGCCGGAAGCGGACCGCGTCCACCACGAGCGTGCGCAGGCCTTCCAGCAGCGGCCGGGAGGCGTCCGGGATCTCGGAGACGTCGGGGATGTAGGCGAGGTCGCCCACGCGAAAGCCAAAGGCGTTGACGATGCCGTGGAGCACCGGGATGGGCGTGAAGGTCACGCCCCGGACCGTGAAGGGGGCGTCGGCCACGTGCAGATCCATCTTCGGAAGCCCCCCGCCCAGCTGTTTGGCCTCCCACACGTAGGCGTAGTGCTGGCGGACCCAGTCGAGCGTGTCCGCATTGCCGTACACGGGCATGGCCCGGTCCGTGCGGAGCGTGAAGGGCCGGATGTCGTCCAGGCCGTGCACGTGGTCGGCGTGATTGTGCGTGAGCAGAACGGCATCCAGGCGCATGACCTGTTCGCGCAACATCTGGAGGCGGAACTCGGGCGTGGTATCGATCACCACGGTCCCCTCAGGCCATTGGATGAGTGCGCTCGCGCGGTACCGCTGGTCGCGGGGGTCGTCCGATTGGCAGGCCTCGCAGGTGCAGGCCACCATGGGCACGCCCACAGACGTACCGCTTCCGAGAATCACGAACCGCAATTGCATGGACGGCGTCTTTCCGTGGGGCAGGAGACCTGTCAAAGAAGGTCAGGACGCGTCGAGCACCGTGCGCGGACAGCCGATGTCGGCCAGGAAGACCGCCCCGCAGAGGTCGGGCCCGAATCCCTTCCAGAAGCCCTGCTTGGGCGCGGCAAAGGTGACCGTGCGGTCGGCGCGCACGCCCGCGCCCAGTACCTCGCCCGTGTCCGCGTGCAGACCGCTGGGGATGTCGAGCGCCAGCACCGGCCGGCCGGCTGCATGGATCGCGCGGATCGCGGTTGCCGGCGCGCCCTCGACGTTGCGGGTGAGGCCGGTGCCGAAGAGGCCGTCCACGATGAGCCCGGCTTCGGCGAGGCGCGTGGTGAAGGCCGCTTCGTCATGGGGCGCGCGTTCGATCACGCCGTCCGCCTGGGAGAGGATCTCGAGGTTGGTCCTGGCGTCGCCCTTGAGCTGTTCCGGATCGCCGAGGAGCAGGGCGTGCACGGTCAGGCCCCGTTCGACGAGGCCGCGCGCGACCACGAGGCCGTCCCCGCCGTTGTTCCCGTATCCGACCACGATCGCTACAGACTCGTCGCCGCCGCCTTCTTCCAGCAGGTCGACCGCCTGCACGGTGGCGCTGATGCCCGCGTTCTCCATGAGGCAGAGGCCGGGCAAGGCATAGTCCTCCATGGTGGTGCGGTCGATCTCGCGGATGCGGTCGACCGGCCGGGCGTCAGCCTCTTGCGCAGGTGTGAGAAAGGGGTGCGGCCGGCCAAAGGGCTGGGCGGCGTAGCCATCCCAGGCGTTGCGGTCGCTCTGCAGATAGGTGCTCGCCTGGAGAACGGTCTCTGCGTCCGTTGGTACGGATCCGGGCGGCGCGCCGCCCGCGATCCAGCACGTTGCCGCGCTGCCGGGCGCCGACGTGCCGAGTTGCTCGAGGGACAGGTCCATGGATCCCGCGACTTCGAGCATGGTGGTGAAGGCTTCGTCGCCCTGCGCGTCCGGCCCGACGAGCAGGATCCGGACATCATGCGCGTGGTTGGCGAGGTGCCGCGCAGCCGCCAACGCGGCTGCGCCTTCGAGGCTGGGCGCGACCACGGTCGCCACCGGACCTTCCGCTTCCAGGGCCATGGCACGGCCCGCACGCTCGGCCTGCAGGAGTTCGGGCAGATCAAATCGCATCCCAGACCACCTCCCGCGCAGCAAAGACCGGCCCCTCGGTGCACACGCGCTGGTAGACATAGCCGTCGGGCGTGTCGGCTTTGATCGGCACGGCACACCCCATGCACGCGCCGAATCCGCAGGCCATGCGCTCTTCCAGGCTGACGTAGCAGCGGAGGTCGCGCTGGGCGGCGAGCGCTGCGAGCCCGGCCAGCATGACCTGGGGGCCGCATCCGTAGATCGTCGGCCTGGGGCGCGGGCCCAGTTCGTCCAAGAGCGCTCGCGTGGCGTGGACCGCGTGGCCGTGAAACCCTTCCGATCCGTCGTCCGTGCTCACGGCCAACGTGGTCGCGATCCGCTTGAGGGCCGCCTTCTCGAGGAGCGTGCACGCGGTCTGCGCGCCGAGGACGGCAGCGACCTCCACCCCGCGTTCGACCAGCGCCTCGCCCAGGAACCGCAGGCTGGGTGCGCCGCACCCGCCGCCCACGAGCACGGCCCGGCTTCCCTTGCGCGGAAGGGGCCAGGGCGTGCCGAGCGGACCGAGCACCTGGACGTCGGCCCCCTTGGTGAGACGCGTCATGGCCTCGGTGCCTTCGCCCACCACGGCGTAGACGAAGGCGAAGCCGGTCTTGGTGACTTCGCTCGGCGCAAAGGGACGGCGCAGGAGCGGCAGGCTTGCGTCGGGATGGATCCGGAGCTGGAAGAACTGCCCCGGCCGGAAGCGTTCGGCGAGCGCCGGCGCCTGTATGGACATGCGCCAGAACCCCGGGGCGGCCTCGCGGTTGGCGCGTACGGACGCGCGCAGATCGACCTTCTCAGTCGCTGTCATGAGTGCGGTCCGGAGGTGTGTCGCGGGTGGTTTCGGCCATGACGTCGGCGTCGGTCTGCTCCTGCATCTCGTCGCCCTTCCACACGGGTTCGCGCTGGGACGGGTGACCGCCCGCTTCGCCCGCGCGGGCCAGGAATTCCCGCGTCACAGCCGCATAGTCCTGGGTGCCGGGGCAGCCCGCGTCGTAGGCGTTGATCGGCAGTCCGTGGCTGGGCGCTTCGGCCAGGCGCACGTTCTTGCGCACGAACGTGCTGTAGACCCGGCCCGGGAAGAACTGTTCCACCTCGGCGCGCACGTCGCGGCCCAGGTTGGTCCGGCGGTCGAACATGCAGAAGAGCACGCCCGAGACCGCCAGGTCGGTGTTGAGATGATTGCGCACGAGGTCGATCGTGTGCACGAGCTGGCTCAAGCCGCGCAGGGCCAGGTACTCGGCCTGCATGGTGACGAGGACCGTATCGGCCAGGGTCAGGCCGGAGATGGTGAGGAGCCCCAGGCTGGGCGGCAGGTCGACGAGCACGAAGTCGTAGGGTTTGCAGAACGGGGCCAAGGCGTTCTTGAGGCGGCTCTCGCGCATCAGCATGCCCGCGAGCTCGACCTCTGCGCCGGAGAGGTCGATGTTGGCGGGCAGGATGTCCATGCCGTGGGCGGTTTGCACGATCTCGGCCGGGGGCTTCTCTTCGATGAGCACGTTGTAGATCGACTGCTCGGTGGCGTCGGGATCGATGCCCACATGGTCGGTCAGGTTGGCCTGGGGATCGAGGTCCACGAGCAGCACGCGCTTCTCGTGTTCGGCAGCCAGCAGGGCCCCCAGATTCGCGGCCGTGGTGGTCTTGCCTACCCCGCCTTTCTGGTTCATCAGGGCGACGATGCTCATGGGGTCCAGTAGAGCAGAGAAGCGACCGGATGGCAATGGAAAATCGGACGAGGCCGGCGGCAAAACCTCTCCGCACCGCAGGCGGAGAGATCATTCCGCAGCTGGCGGGCCTGCCGACGCGTCCGTGCCTTCGAGCATGTCCCACAGCGCATCGATGCGCACCGCATAGGTGAACATGCCCGGATGGGGGACTTTGCGCGAGCGGGGCCCGAGTTGGTAGTGGGCCACGGCGTTGAGCATGCAGACCGCCTTGCCGTCGCGCGTGAAGACCGGGCTTCCGGACTGGCCGCCCGTGGCTGCGATGCCCACGTGGATGAGGCGCTGCTCGGCTGCGGGCGCCCGCCGGCCGTCCGCACCGGTCACGCGCTGCACGTAGCCATGGCGGAGCGTGGCCACCACGCGGTCGGGCGTATCGTACCCGTAGAAGTTCCGCATGGACCCCAGGTGCTCGATGGGAAAGCCCATGCTGAAGACCGAGGCGCCGGGCGCGAGTCTCCGGGCGGCAGCGGCGGAGGCCAGGGGAAAGGCGACCGGCACGGGACCGTCCAGGGTCAGCAATGCCACGTCGCTCACGCGGTAGGTGTCGGTCTCCGGGTCTTTGGCCCGGGGATGCAGGGCCACATCGGTGATGCGGAAGGTCTTGCCGGTCTGGTTCTGGACGGCCACGAGCTCGAGGTGCGGGGCGTGGGTTTCGGCGATATCCTGGGCAGCGGTCACCACGTGCGCGTTGGTGACGAGTCGTCCTGTTGTATCGAACGCCCACGCCGTACCCCCGGGGTGGAGATGCCCCACGGGCACGGGCCCGCGCCGGGTCTCGAAGCCTTTCTTGCAGACACGCAGCGCCAGGAGAAAGACGGCCGGGCCGTACTGGGAGGCGAGGTGTTCGCCTGCGGCTGCGCGGCCCTGCGGGTCCAGCTCCTTGCGCGTCTTCTGCATGGCGTTCTGGAGGTCGGCCACCTCTGCTGCGCTCTGGCGGGCTGTCTGGCGCTGGGCGATGGCTGCGACGAGCAGGCCGGCCAGCATGCACGCGACCACGACCCGGGTCACCGTCCGCCAGGGGGAAGCGGTTTGCACAGCGGGCGCAGCTTGACTGGCAGGAGAGTCCCCCTTGCGCTTCTTGAGCACGATCGTGCCGTGCTTGGCCAGGGGACGGATGAAGGCGTTGCCAAAGGCGGTGAAGCGGAGGTGCGGTCCGTTGGCCCCGAGTTCCACCACATCGCCCGCGTACAGCCGCATGGGGCTGGTGACGTGAGTCGCGTTTACAAAGGTTCCGTTCGAGCTGCCCAGCTCCTCGATCCAGGCGCCCTCTGGGCCCACGCGGATCCGGGCGTGCTGCCGGCTCACAAAGGGCTCGCTGCCGGGCGGAAAGGTGATCTCGCAGTCCGGAGCGCTTCCGATGCGTACGCTCGCAGTGTCGCTCAGATGCTCGACCTCGTCGCGCCGGGCGCCGGAGAGGAATTCCAGGCGGGGCTGGGGGGGAGGAGGACCCGAGGCATCGGGCGGGGCGTCAGGATTGGGGTCGGTATTTGCGTTCATGGCTCTTCTGAACCCGTTCCGCCCCCGTCTCCCTCGAGACTCGACTATAGTCGGCCGAACAGCGTCCTGCAAGCACAAAAACGCCCCTGGAACGGAGGCAGGGCGATCGCATGCAATCCTCGGGGAAGGAAACGCCAAGGATCGTGGAGCCGTTGACGCGAACGGGCGAGCCAATGGGGGACTGACTCCGCGACCTGCCAGGCTGCGGTGCTCGTCGTCGCCGTCCATGAACACGATCTTGGGCTCCGTGAAACGTTTGGGCTTGTAGATTCGGATGCTCGGATAGGTACACGTGCAAGAGCCGGATCCATGGTAGGTGAACGTCCCCTTGCTCGTCCCCGACTCGAACCAGTCCTTGTTGCTCTCCCGAACTTGCCAGTCGATGTCATTGTCCGGGTATCGCGAGAGCGCCTCCGCGCACGTCGCCTGGCGCGCGCCGTGCTTCGAGCTTTTTCTGGATGACACGGGCACGCGTGAACACTACTATCAGATCGTGAGCAACGTCGCCCACGTATGGCTGTCCATGCTCTGCCGGGAGTTCAAGGCGCGCGGAAGCGGCGGCTGGTGGAAACCGGACTGGACCTTCCGGTTCGTCCTGGGCGAGACGAGCGGCACCTTCGAGGCTTCGCTCGCGCTCGAGGACGTTGCGGACGAGCTGCCCGAGCCGGGCACGATCTGGGGCTGCCAGATCTTCCGGTCCAAGACGGGGACCTTCAGCCTGTTCAGCGGCACCTATGACATGGTGGGTGGAGAGCACGCGTCCCGTCAGTTCGGACGCATCGTCTTTGAGTAGGAGGCAGGCGGCGGATCTGTCCCGCGGTTGCCGTCCGGACCGTCCGCAGCCGCCTCCCTCCGACCGGGCTCGCCCGCGGTGCGCATCGGCGGATGTTCCGCACCTCGTATGGCCCGCGATGAGAGTCCACCGAGTCTGGCATGCCGGAACTCGACCGCACGGGACAGGACGGGAACGCAGGCCGCGCCAGCCCCTCGCCCATCAGCTGGAAGCGGAACCTGGTCTTTGTCTGGCTGAGCCAGTTCTTCTCGATCGCAGGATTCGGCTTCGGCCTGCCCTTTGCGCCCTACTACATCCAGCAACTCGGCGTCACCGAGGACGCGGCCGTCAAGATGTGGACCGCGTTCTTTCAGGCGGGCGCGCCCCTGATGCTGGCCGTGATGTCGCCGGTCTGGGGGATGCTGGCCGACCGATACGGCCGACGGCTCATGATGCTGCGGGCCAACTTCGGCGGCGCTGTCGTCCTCTACCTGATGGGCACGGCCCCGAGCGTCGAATGGCTGATCGCCTTCCGGCTCATGCAGGGCATGTTCACGGGTACCATGACCGCGGCCCAGACCCTGGTCGCCACCACCACGCCGGACCGGCGCCAGGGCATGGCGTTGGGGACCCTGATCACGGCCGTGCATTCGGGCCTGGCGACCGGCGCTTTGCTCGGCGGACTCTGCGGCGAGGTGTTCGGCTACGCAGCTGCCTTCAAGATCGGGTCGGGACTGCTCGTGCTCTCGGCTCTTCTGATTGTTCTTGCCGTACGCGAACAATTCGAGCCGCCGAAGTCCGTGACCCGCAAGCGGCGCAAACCATGGAAATGGCGGCTCCCGCGCCTCGGCCCGGGCATGCCGGTGCTCGTGTTGATCTTTGCCATGAGCTTCGCCCGCCGGTTTCTCATGCCCATCCTGCCGCTCTTCGTGCAGGCGCTCCACGGCGGGAGGTTGGCCGGTTCCGGCATACGGACGGGAGCTTTGCTGGGCCTCGGGTCTCTCGCCTGCATCTGCGCGGGCCCGCTCATGGGGCGTCTGGTGGATCGATTCGCCGCCCCGCGCGTGGCCGCCGTGTCGGCAGTGGGCGCAGGGCTCCTGACCGCTGCGCTGGGCCTGGCTGGAGGGTATGTGACCCTCTGCGGTCTGCATTTCGTGATGCTCTTCTTTGCCGTGGGATTGGACCCCGTGTTCCAGGTCTGGCTCAGCCGCGTGACCACGCCCGAGCGGCGCGGGGCCATCTTCGGCTGGGCGGTGACCGCTAAGAGCTCGGCGTGGGTGGTCTCGCCGCTGCTCAGCGGGGTGCTGGCCGTCCAACTCGGCGACTGGTTCGCCCGGCATGGGTTCGTGGACTGGGAGAGCGTGGTGCGCGGCGTTGCCGTCAACCTGCCCGCGGACTGGACGCTCTTCTTCCTCGGCGCGTTGGGACGCTTGCTGCGGCTGGACCTGCGGGTGGGCTTCTTCCTGTCGGGCGCGGCGTTCCTGCTGCTCATTCCCCTGATCAGCTGGGCCACCCGCCGGATGCTTGCTGACCCCGCAAACAACGGCATGGCGGCCGACGGCCGGGCCGCTTCCAGCAGCTAGACGCAACGGCCTTCACCCGTACCAGAGGGCTTTATGCGATGCTGCGCTGGATGCGCCTTTGTGCGCTTTTGGCCCGCCCCGCCTGTCGACCCATAAAGAACTGTCTGTTCGCGTGTTACGAGTCTAACGGTTCGGCCCTTCCAGGGATTTGGTCGAGAACGGCTTGACAAAGGGCATAATCGAGCGTAATAGAACAATATCGAACAGAACGGAAGGTCCGCTTATGGATGGCAGGGAGATCCGAAGACGTAAGTTATTCGGTGAAAATGAAAAAGCGGTTGTGGTCGCCTGCGACCATGGCATGTTCGATGGGCCGCACGCTGGCATGGAAGACATCCCGGCCATGCTCGAAAAGATCGGGGACGGCCCGGACGCGATCCTGCTTTCGCCCGGCATGCTGGCCCACTGCGGGGCGTACTTCGGCCGGAACAAAGACTCAGTTATTTCCTCGCGCACCCTAAGGAGAGCACAGTGGGCATCAGCATCGGACTGGTCGGCCTGGGCGCGTTCGGGTCGGCCTTCGCGGATCTCTTCAAGAAGCATCCGGCCGTGGACCGCGTGGCGCTCTGCGACCGGGAACCCGAGCGCATCGAGAAGTGGGCCAAGCGCGACGACTGGCAGGACAAGTTCGACGAACGCGACGCATATCCGGACCTGGACGCCATCTGCCAGGCCGATCTGGACGCGCTGGTCGTGATTACCCAGCCGTGGCTCCACGCGCCGCAGTGCCTGCAGGCCCTGGAATCGGGCAAACACGTCTACAGCGCCGTGCCCATCCTCTCGGTGCCGGACGGGGACGAGATCCTCGACTGGTGCGAGAAGCTGATCGAGGCCTGCCGCAAGACGGGCAAGCATTACATGCTGGGCGAAACGACCTATTACCATGCGGAGTCCATGTTCTGCCGGCGCAAGGCGGCCGAAGGCGCCTTCGGCGACTTCGTGTATGCCGAAGGGGAGTACTTCCACGACGTGGACGCGAACTGCAACCTGCGCGAGGTGCAGAAGCACCGTACGTCCAGTGTCTCCGGCCAGGAATGGCTCAGGCGCAAACAGGCGTACGAAGCGCGCGGCATCCGAAACGGCCCCATGCATTACCCAACGCATTCGACCAGCGGCCCGGTGTGCGTGATGAACGCACATGCCGTCAAGGTCACGTGCCACGGTTACGCCAACCGAAACGAGGATCCCTACTTCGCCGATGCGGCGTTCAGCAACGAGATGGCCCTCTTCAAGATGTCCAACGGCGCCACCGTGCGCATCTGCGAGTGCCGGGAGATCGCGCGCAGCGGCGCCGAAGCCTTCCGCGTCTACGGCACCAAGGGCAGCTACCACGACGGCACGTGGGAGACGAACCGCCGCGACGCCCCGCTCAGCGCCAAGGCGCTGGAGACCGCAACACCGTCGAAGGAAGAGATGCGCGATCCGCTGCCGCCCGCGGTGGAGCAGGCCTGGTACGACACGAGCAAGGAATCCGTGGACTACGGCGGGCACGGCGGGTCGCACGCCTATCTCGTACACGAGTTCGTGGACGCGGTGGCGAACGCCCGCACGCCCGCCATCAACATCTGGGAGGCGGCCCGGTACATGGCCATGGGCGTGATGGCGCACAAGAGCGCGCTCCAGGACGGCGAGTCGCTGGATGTGCCCGACTGGGGGGACGCGCCGGCATAGGGTCCGCGCGGACCCATAGGACGGCGGAAGGCGGTACGCAGCGCGGCTCCGGCAAGCGGGATCCGAGGGACGCGGCGCAATGAAGAAACACCTGCGACACGCACGCATCCTCGAACGGCTCGCCCGGGACGGCGAGGTCACGGTCGACGGCCTGGCCGGAGAGTTCCAGGTCAGCGTCATGACGGTGCGCCGGGACCTGGCTGAGCTCGCACGCGCCGGACGCGTACGGCGTACGCACGGCGGGGCCGTGCCCGCGCGCGCGGGGGTGGCGGCGTTCACCTTTCAGGACAAGGCCACGCGACGGGCGGCTGAGAAGCGCGCCATCGCAGAGGCGGCGGCGGGGTTGGTGACCGAAGGGATGGCCGTCAGCGTGGACACGGGCACCACCACCTTCGAAGTGGCCCGCGCCATCAGCCCGACGCCGAACCTGACCGTGCTCACCTCCTCGCTCGTGATCGCTTCCACGCTCCATGCGCGGGAGAACATCGAACTCGTGCTGCTCGGCGGTAACGTGCGCCGGAACAACCCTGATCTCATGGGCCCGCTGACCGAGGAGAACCTGCGGCGGTTCCGCGTGCACCTCGCGGTCCTGGGCGCCGACGCCATCACCCCGGAAGGCGTCTTCACCACCGACGTGGCGGTCAGCCGCATCGCGCGGGCCATGCTGGAGAACGCCGAACGCGCGGTCGTGGTGGCCGACAGCACGAAGTTGATGCAGACGGCTTTTGTGCGGTACGCCACCCTCGAAGAAGTCGGACACGTGATCACCGACGACGGGTGCAGCCGGAAGGTGCGCCAATGGCTCGAGCGGGCCGTGGACAAGCTTACATTGGTATCGACAGACCGGACCGACCGGACGCGGGAGCGCACCGGATCCGCGGAGAGGGTCTGACCCCATGGCGGACGCGATTTTCGATGAGCGGTTGCTGCCCTCGACCGGCCTCGCGGCCCTGCCGTGGCTGAATGTCGAGAATTCGCTCGGCCGAATCCTGGGTGGGGGCGCATTCACGGGCGTGGGGCCGCATACGGACCGGGCGGACATGCTGCGCGCCCTCGCCGCCGCCTTGGCCTTTGAGATGGCGCGCGTCTTACGGGAAGTGAAGCGCCATCGCCGGGTAAACAGCGTGGTGCTCGGCGGCGGCGCCAGCGAGGGCGACGTGCTCACGGCCGCGCTCGTGGTGGCCTTGGGCCGCGCGTTCTACGAGACGCGCCTGCGCGACTTCCTGCCCGATCGCCTGATCGATATCCACACGCACGTGTGGCTGGAGAGCATTCGCGGGGACCGAATGGACCGGGATGATCGCACGGTGACCTGGCCGGCGCGCGTGGCCCCGGAGAACCCGATCGAGGACTTGCTGGAGACCTACCGGCTCATGCTGCCAAGCGACGATTTCGAGGCGTCGATGTCCCTGGAGGCTTTGCAAGTGGATGGCATCCAGAAGGGGGCGGCGGCCGCGGATACGTGGGCGACTGCCACAACGGCAAAGGCAACTGCGGCTCCATGGACGGACACGTGGAGACCCATCCCTTCCAGGAGTAGCTGCCCGCCGACAATCCGGAGACGATCCGGGAGTGCTGGAGCGTGCGCAAGTAGCGCGTGCTGCGGATCCGAATGTACACAACGTTTGGAGGAGGGAACGTGAACGCGGATTTCGACGTCATCGTCGCTGGGGGCGGGCCGGCCGGCATTGGTGCGGCTGTTGCCGCAGCGCGCAATGGCGCGACCACGCTGCTTGTCGAAGGCACCAACTGCCTCGGCGGCATGGGCACCAATGGGCTCGTGCCCATGATCCGAACGGCCGGGGACGATGGCGGGATCGTGCACGAGTACTGGGATCGTCTCGCCCGGGCCGGCGGGGCCGAGCTCAGCGAGAAGCGTGTGAGCATCCAGCCCTGCGTGGCGCGCATCGTGGCGCTGGAGATGGTGCGGGAGGCGGGCGCGGATGTGCTCCTGCACACGTTCCTCGCGGGCGCCCAACGGGACGGACAGGCGCTCGCGCGCGTGAACATCGCCAACAAGGGCGGCGTGCAGTCCCTCTCGTGCCGCGCGGCCGTTGAGGCCACTGGCGACGGCGACCTCGCCGTGGGGGCGGGTGCGCCCTTTGACAAAGGAGGCGAAGACGGCCGCCTGCAGGCCGTCAGCCTCAACTTCGAGCTTGCGGGCGTGGACAGGAGCAAACGCCCGACGTGGGAGGACTTCCAACGCATCACCGGCGACGCCCTGGCGCGCGGCGAGATCGAACTGCCGGCCAAGCACCAGGCGCTCCACTTCGGCAGCCAGCGACCGGGGTACCCCGAAGGCGTGGTGCGCTTCCAGTTCGACATGGCCATGGGCATCGACGCCTCCGATCCGGAGAGCCTGACCCAGGGCGAGATCCTCTGCCACCAGCGCGTCTTAAAGATCTGGCGCTTTCTCAAACAGACCTTTGCGGCGTACGAGCACAGCGTGCTCATCAACATCGCCACCTACCTGGGCGTGCGCGAGACCCGGCGCATCCGGGGCGAACAGACCCTGACCGAGGCCGACGTGCTCGAAGGGCGCAAGCACCCGGACGGCATTTCGCGGTGCTCCTGGTACATGGATCTGCACGACGGGCAAGACAAGCGCCCCCTGGAGGAGTACCGCGCCGCGCGCCGTCCTCCCGACGGGGACTTCTACGAGATTCCCTACGGCTGCCTGGTGCCGCTCGCGGTCGACAATCTCCTCGTGAGCGGACGCTGCATCTCGAGCACCCGGCCTGCCAACGGCTCCCTGCGCCTGCAGCCCACCTGCATGAACTTGGGACAGGCCGCGGGGACGGCCGCAGCCGTGTGTGTCGACCGTAGCATCACGCCGCGCGCGCTCCAAGGAGAAGAGCTGCGCGGCCTTCTGAAAGAGCAGGGCATGGAGCTCTAGGACGATGAACCAGGCAATGGCACGCACGGTTTCTTGCCGCCCGTGCTCTCTGTTGTGCGGGGGCCTGCTTCTGCAGGCCCGTGCGACCTGGGGGCCCGGCCCGGCCGTGCACGAGGTCCGCATGGCCGCGCAATCCGGGCCGTGCGCGTGGTCGCCTCCGGAGGATCGCGAGGCCTGGTGGCTGTGGATCTGGCCGGCATGGTGGCGCGTTTCGGTCGAAAGCTGAAGCGCTTGCGTTGGACCGACATGGGCACGCCCGCCCCCGCAGTGCACGCCGCGATTTCGGCCTGGTTCAGATTCGGGTAACACATGAAGGGTGCAGTTTGTAGCACAGGCACTCCTGCCTGTGGAGCGCCTCACGGATTCGGCCCCAGGCAGGAGTGCCTGGGCTACAAACCGCCTCGTAGCGCGCGTGTCACCCAAACCGGCGGACTTCTGAACCAGGCCGCGATTTCCACAGAAGGATCCGCCTATCTGGTTGACGAAGCCGGAACCGGGGGTATGCTGAGCCGAAATGGCCGACAGAGGACCCTGCACGCTCTGCCCATGCTTGTGACGCATCTCGCCTTCTGCGGCGCCGCGCCCGTGTGCGGTTTGTCCCAAGGATTGTTCCGCCTGTGAGGCCCCCATCATGAGTTCGCCCGAGGTTCCCGTGGTGCCTGCGCCCCTCCACCAGGATCGGCCGCCGCTTCCTTGTGAGACGCGCGTGGACGGTGAGGACCTGGTGCTCACCTTCACCGGCCCGCCCGACCTGTACCGCGTGGATCTCCGTACCAAGGACGGCACGTTCGATGTGGACTCGCTCTACATCCGCTGCACCTTCCGGCCGTTTCGGGAAGGCAACACCCCCGACGACCCCGACGCGCCGCTGACGGGCCCCTGGGACTACATCAACGATGGATTCGTGGTGCCTGTGGCTGACGTCTACCTGGACGGGGACTACCTGCATCAGACCTGGATCGACCTGCCGGGGATCGCGTCCCTGGAACGCGGAGGCGTGGAGACGAGCTTCGCCTTCTGGACGCGCGAGGCGGGCGAGCACGAAGTGCGGGTGAAGTTCGACGCCGAGGACGGGCGCCTACGGGCCGAGGATTTCGAACCCGCGGTCCTCCGCCAGGACGAGCGCAAGCCGATCCAGCGGGTGGGACTGCGCGAGAAGCTCAAAGGCCGGCACCCGCGCCTCTTTTTCGCTGAAGACAATCTTCCCCGCCTCCGCCGCGAGAAGGACTCCACGCACAAGAAGATCTGGCAGGGCATCCAGAACCAGATCGAGCGGGTCGAAGAGAAGCTCGACGAAAGCCCGCACTTCAGCTCGGCCGAACCGCTCGACCGGCGCGCGTTCCTGGCCCGTGCCTACGCCTTCCTCAATGCCGTGGAGCCTCGCAAGGAGCGGGCCGACCGCGCGCTCGCCTCCGCCCTGGCGATCTGCGAAGCCGAGACCTGGGGCCCGACCATGACCAAGGGCCACATGAACTGCGACAACGACATGCACGCCGGGCAGTTCCTCTACGTGCTCTGCTGCGTCTACGACTGGCTCTACGGGCATGTCGATCCAGACAAGCTGGACATCCTGCGCGACAAGATCGTGCACCACGCGCGCCTGCTCTACGAGTTCGCCGTGTTTCAGCGCGACTATTGGCCCACGGGCTACATCCAGAACCACTGCACGGCCAGCCTCCACGGACTCGGCGCTGCAGGACTTCTCTTTCTCGGTGAAGAGCCGGATGCCCAGGCCTGGGCCGACTGGACCCGGCGCAGCTTCGACGGCACGCTCGAACTCTTCAGCCTGGACGGTGCGGGCCTCAGCCTCGAATACACCTTCGGCCTGTGCTTCACGCTCCGTTACACCGAACTCCTGCTCTATGCCACCAACGAGAACCTCTATGCCCAGGGCTGCTTCCACCGCGTCTTCGAGCACTACCAGTACCTCGTCAGTCCCCATGCCTACAGCAATCACGTCATCCTCGCCAACCGCACCGGCAACCCACGGCAGCAGGCCATGGTGGAGCGGTACATCGAGAAGGTGGACCATCATTCCCCGGGCACCTTTCTCTCGTACCGTCCCTTTCCCGGCCGGGATCCGTACGATCTGCCGCTCTGCAAGCACTTCGACGACTGCGGTTGGGTGGTCATGCAGGACCGGTGGGATCGGAAGAAGCGCGTCAAGATGCTCTTCCACTGCGGGCCCATCTTCGGCCATTCGGTCTTCGAAAAGGCCCGGCGCTACAATTTCGCCCACGGTCTGCCGGGCATGGCGGGGATCCTCGTGGAATACAAGGGGCTGCGCCTGATCTGCGGCTCGCAGGGAAGCTACCGGAAGGAGACGCGCCAGCTCAACTGCGTGACCGTGGACGGGCAGGGCCAGTGGGGCGACGGATTCGTGTGGATGCCGAAGCTGGCGCCCGACCAGGTGCCCCACATCCCGTTCTACGAGGACACGCACGACTACACGATCGTGCGCGGGGATGCGACCCAGGCCTACCCGCCGAAGCTGGGGCTCGACAAGTATTTCCGCACCATCGCCTTCTGCAAGCCCGATCTCTTTCTCGTCCACGATCACCTGGAGTCGGAGACAGCCGGGACGTACGAGTGGCGGCTCCACACGAACGGCGATTGGACGTCCCTCGGGGACGGCATCTATTGCGTGGAGCAGCGCGGCGTGAGGTTCTTTGTGCGGGATCTGCTGCATGCGGATCGGGACGCGCAGACCGGCGTCTGCGAGATCGTCCCGGCCTATCGCTTCAACGGACATTACGCGCGGGAACTCTGCCTGACGGTCGAGGCCGATCATCCGCGCACCGATCTGCTCTTCGCCCTGAGCGCGGATCAGGACATGCTGCGCGCGCTCGCCGTGAAGGAGCGCGACGGCACGGTCTGCCTGCAGACGGAGCGGCACGGGCAGGTCACGCTGCACCTGGCGACCGACCGCATTACGTACATTCCTGCAGCGGAGGACGTCTGATGGCTTCCGGGACAGCCGTGCACCGGCGCGGACAGCTGGACATCGCGTACGCCGAGGATTCGGGGCAGATCTTGCGGATTGCCGACCGGTCGCTCGACATGCAGGGCGTCGCCCGGGGCGTGGCCCTGTGCGCCGGGCACGAGGTGGTCGATCCGGCCAAAGAACCGCGGGACATCACGATCCCCCAATGGATGGGTGCGGTCAAGGCGCTGCAGAACGTGCACACCTCCGAGGTCGTCAAGCCGAGCGGGGAAGGGGACGACGGCGTCACCTTCCGCCTTGCGGGCGCGGCTGCGTATGCCGTGCAGTGAGAACGCGGAGATCATGAGCATCGAACTTCCATTGGTTGCCAAGACCGACGTGGTCGTGGTCGGCGGCACGGTCCGCGGCGTGGCCGCGGCCGTGGCTGCGGCCGGCCAGGGGCGGGACGTCCTCCTGCTCGCGCCCCGGACGTACCTGGGCGAAGACTTCTGTGCCACGCTGCGGCCGTGTGCGCGCGTCGCCGATGCGGAGGACGGTCCGCTGGCGGCACGCCTGGGCGCCCGCGCTGGCGCCGTCCCCGCCCCCCTGCAGATCAAACGCGGGCTGGTCCAGGCGCTCGTGGACGCGGGCGTGCGTTTCCTCTACGGGTGTCTGGTCACGGACGTGCTCTTTGACGCAGACGGCCGGCCGGGGGGAGTGGTGATCGCCGACCGCGCGGGTCGTCAGGTCGTGGAGGCGTCGGTGATCGTGGACGCGACCGAGCGCGCGTGGACCGCGCGCCGCGCCGGCGCACAGGCGGCTGCCTGGCCGGATGCGCAGGTGCGGCTCGTGCGGACGGTGATCGGGGGCGCTGCCCCGGAGGCGGACGGCGAACGCGTGCGCGAGGTGCGCGCGCTTGCGCCCGTGGCCGAAGACGGAGGCCGGGAAGCTCCCGTCTGGGAGGTGGAGCTCGCATGCCCGCTGGCGGCCGGAGACTACGTCTCTCTGGCGCAGGCCGAACAGACGGCGCGCGATCGTACCTGGCGGCAGGGGCAGTTGCGGGCGAGTGAGCGACTTCGCTTCGTCCCGCCCGATCCGGTGCGCTGTCGAGGCGCAGGTCAGGTTGCAGACGGCTGGGATGCGTTGGAAGCGGATGCGTTCCAGGTCCAAGGCGTGGAACAGGTGTTCGTGCTCGGGCCGGCTGCGGGCGCGGTTGCCGGCGAGCCCGACGCGTTTGCGGACATCGCGCTTTCCGAGCGGATCGGCGGGTGCGTGGGCGAGGCGGCCGCGGATCTGGTGCAGGGGAGGGGGGGAGCTGCGCATGCGTTGCGCGCGCAAACGGAGAACGCCCCCGCGCTTCCCGGAGAGCTCCGCGAGTTCCGGCAGGGACTGCGGCCCGTAGACAGATCATGCCCGACCGTGCGGGTGCCGGGCGCGCCGCCTGTGTGGGGGACGTACGATGTGGTGGTGATGGGCGGCGGCACGGCTGGCGCGTCTGCGGCCATCGGTGCCGGCCGGCAGGGCGCGCGCGTGCTGGTCGTGGAATGTCAGGAAGGGCTCGGCGGTACGGGCACGGTGGGACTGATCGGAAAGGTCTACCATGGCCGGCGGACCGGGTTTGCGGCCGAGGTCCCGTTTCCGGACGAACGCTGCACGATCGAGGACAAGATGGAGTGGTTGCGCCGCGCGGCGCGCAAAGCAGGCGTGGACATCTGGTGCAGAGCCATCGGCTTCGGCGCTGTGGTGGACGGCGATCGCGTGTGCGGCGTGGCCGTGGCCACGGAGCAGGGCGCGGGCACGGTCCTGGCGTCCGTGATCGTGGATGCCACGGGCAACGCCGACATCGCGGCTGCAGCCGGGGCCGCGTGTCTCTATGATGCGGACGAGCACGACATCGCGCTTCAGGGCAGCGGCCTGCCGCGCCGGCCGTTGCGACAGGGGTATGTGAACAGCGACTACCTGCTCGTGGACGAATCGGACGTGGTCGATGTCTCGCGCGCGCTCGCAGGCGCTTCGCTTGCCATGGACGAGGATGCGTTTGACATCGGCC
>CAZBZG010000033.1:0-23825 GCA_964496245.1 uncultured Planctomycetaceae bacterium
CCTCGGTAGGGCCCGACGCCACCTCGGCCGCCTCCTTGCCCTCCTCCACCGACGGTTTCTCTGTCTCCTCTGCCGATGGCTTCTCCGCCTTCTCGACCGCGGCCTCCTCCGTCTCCCCGGCGGGCGAGACCTCTGTCCCGGCCGCCTCGCCTTCGGCCAGACGCCTGTGCGTCACCATGCGCACAGGCCCGCGCAGGATGATCTCCCCTCCGTACTTGCCTTTGCCACCGTCAGGACGTTCGATCTTCACTCCCCGGGGCGTGACGTCCGAGGCGCGCTGGCGTTCCTTGATCTCGTAATAGATGTCGTGGCCCCGCAAAGTGGACCCCGGCTGCTTGATGGTCACCGGCCCCGTGCCCATCAGGATTTGCCGGGTATGATCCCAGGTCGCATTGTCGCAGAAGATCTCGCTCTCAATCGCGGGATGGTCCCCAGCATCGGTTGGGATCGCATACCGGATGATGTGCACGTCTCCCTTGAGATGTGCGATGTCTTCATAGACCTGTCCATGCGCCTTGAGCCGCTCGTACCGTCCCGTGCGGCTCGTGATCCTGGTTTTGATCGGCGGACGGCGGTCCGGTGTGCGCCCCTTCTCCTTTGCCTCCGCGTGCTCGAACACGAAGATCGTCACGCCCTGCATATCGATGCGCGTGGTCTTCGCGCTCAGCCCCCGGGCGTCGGCCCTGTCCGCATGGATCTCGCTCACCAGCAGATCGGTCTTCTCACTGTAGTAGGGGAAGACCACGTTCCGATAGCCTTCCGGCTTCTCCTCGGCCGCCAGGCGTGCGGGACCCGCCACCCAGCACACCACAAGGCACACAAAGAACGGCGTCGATCCATGCGTCGATCGCATGTATATCACCTTTCCATCCTCTGGGTGCGTGGACCGCCAACCACTTGGTCCCAGCGCCCTTGCGCGCGGAGGATCACCTCCACGATCTCGCGGACAGCGCCCTGTCCGCCCAGAGAATGTGTCACACCCTCGGCAGCGTCCTTCACTTCAGCCACTGCATCGGCCACCGTCAACGAAAGTCCAACTTCTTGCATGGCAGCGAGATCGGGAAGATCATCGCCCACGTACGCACAAGCCGACACCGGCCGGCCCAGCGCCTCGCGCATGAGCGCGACCGCCTCGCGCTTGTCCTGCACGCCAGCAGCCACATGGCGGATCCCGAGCTCGTCCGCCCGGCGTCGCAGGGCCGGCGAATCGCGCCCGCTCACGAGGGCGGCCGCATGCCCGGCCGCCAGCCAGCGGGCGATCCCCTCCCCGTCCCGCACGTGGAAGGACTTGATCTCCTCGCCGTCCGATGTGTAGGTGATGCGCCCGTCGGTCAGGACGCCGTCTACGTCCAGGAGCAGCGCGGTCACGCGACTCAGGCGCTCGCCATCGATCTCGGTGATGTGCCGCATGCCGACCCCATCCGCAGCCAGGCGGACGCCAAACCCCAACGGGCCACGGACGTTCCGGCCGTGGTTGATGCCTGCTATGCTATCCGCACGGGACGCTTCAGTCAAGCGACATGTTCGAACCGGTCGGCGCCCAGCCAGCGACCTTTTAGCCCGCTCAGTAGCCCATTGCAAATAGGTGAACACAGGCCGGAGTCGCGACAATGCGGATGCAAGCCGCGTCGAGGAGGCAATCCGGGGAGATCGACGACACGACGCACCTGGAGCGCAGGAGGCGCGGAGGTCGCGACCGGAGGGAGCCCCAAGGGCGCAGCACACGATGTGCTGGCAACGCAGCAGACGCTTCGCCACCGCCCGGCCCGCGCGATTCAGCGCCCCGGCACCAGCCGGTCGCCCAGGAAGTCGTCCAGGCCCTTCGCCATGTAGATCAGCTTGCGGGTCTTGTCGGTGTTGTACTTCACGCGGCGGTAGACGACCGAATCCCCGTCAAAGGTCACGTAGCACGAGTCCGGATTTCGATCCCGCGGCTGGCCCACCGACCCCACGTTGATGATCGCCTTGAGTTCGTAGTCCAGCATGTAAACGTTGTGCCCGAGCATGCGCTCGGGCGGCGTGAAAGGCTCTCCCTCCTCCATCACGCCGGGGATGTGCGTATGCCCCACGAAGCTGTAGCGCTTCATTCGTTCGAACTGTGGACGCATCTTGCGCGGGTTGCGCGCGTCCCGCGGCATGAGGTACTCGTCCGTCGGATCCCGGGGCGACCCGTGCGTGAACATGATGTCCTTGCGTTCGAAGTGGGTCGGCCACTGCTTCACGGCCGCAAAGATCTCCTCGCCCTCGGGCGCCGCGGCAATGGTCTTCCGCGTCCAGTCGATGGCCCGACGGGCGCGAGCCGTGAACCGCTCGCCGCCCCCGGGCAGCAGCGCCGCCTCGTGATTGCCCTTCACGATAATACTGCACTTCTCGATGGCGAGCTTGTAGCACTCGACCGGCTGCGGCCCGTAACCGACCACGTCCCCGAGGCACCAGATTTCGCGCACCCCTACGGCCTCGATGTCCTTCAAAACGGTTTCGAAGGCTTCCAGGTTGCTATGGATATCAGAGATGATCGCGCACTGCACCTTGTCGTCGGGAAACATGAAAGCCTCTTCATCCAGCGGTCGTTAGGCCATAGGTCTCCATGGCGCTCTTGAGTTTCGCGAACCCATCCGGCGTCATTTCACACAGCGGCATCCGCGGCACGCCGTTGAGCTTGCCCATCAGCTTGAGTGCGTGCTTGACCGGCATGGGATTCGTTTCGATGAACATGGCCTTCATCATGGGCAGGATCTTGTAGTGTACGTCGCGCGCCCGCGCAAAGTCGCCCGCGGCGGCCGCAGCGCAGAGCGCCTTCATCTCCGCGGGTAGAATGTTGGCCACCACGCTCACCACGCCGGCCGCGCCCACGGCCATCATGGGAAGCGTCAGGCTGTCATCCCCGGACACCACCTCGATCGAGCACCGCTGCAAGATGGCGCTGACCTGGTCGACGCTGCCGCAGGCCTCCTTGATGCTCACGATGTTCTCCACCTCGTCGCACATCCGGGCGATGGTCTCGGGCAGGATCTTCGTGCCCGTGCGGCCGGGCACGTTGTAGACCATGATCGGCAGGCCCGCCTCCTCGGCCAGGAGACGGTAGTGGCGGTACTGTCCTTCGGGTGTGGGCTTGTTGTAGTAGGGCGTAATGACGAGCGCGCCGTCGGCGCCCGCCTCCTTGGCGAACCGGGTGAGCCGCAGAGCCTCCTGCGTGTTGTTGGAGCCCGTCCCCGCGATCACCTTGCAGCGGCCGGCCACGGTCTCGACCGTGAACCGGATGACCTCCTGCTGCTCCTCGTGACTCAGCGTTGCGGCTTCGCCCGTGCACCCCGCGGGTACGATGCCATCGGTCCCGCTCTCGATCTGCCACTCGATCAGCGCCTTCAATGCATCGTAATCCACGGCCGACGCATCGTCGGTGTACGGCGTGACGATCGCAACATTGCTCCCTGCAAACATAGCTCCCTCCTCTGTCTGGACCTCTCTCTATTCGTGCTGCGCTGCCAAGCGCGCCTCCACCATGCGCCGCTTCATCTCGCGAACCGCTTCCTCCAGCCCCGCGAAGACGGCCCGGCTAATGATGCTGTGTCCGATGTTGAGCTCCTCGATCTCGGGAAGCGCCGCCACCGGCCCCACATTCCGGTAGGTCAGTCCGTGCCCGGCGTTGACCCGGAGCCCCTGATCTCGCGCCAGCCGCATCCCGGTCGCGATCGCTTCGAGCTCCCGGTCCTGCGTGGCCTCTCCCGGGTAGGCATTCGCATACGCACCCGTGTGTAGTTCGACGAACTCGGCGCCAGCCTCGCCGGCCGCCGCGATCTGCGCCGGTTCCGGGTCGATGAACAGGCTCACGATGACTCCGGCCTCCTGGAATCGTCCCGTCACCTCGCGGGTCCGTTCGAGGCTGCGCGCCACGTCCAGCCCGCCCTCGGTTGTAACCTCCTCCCGCTTCTCGGGCACCAGGCAGACGGAATGCGGCCGCACGTCGAGGGCAATCGCGATGATCTCCTCGGCCGTGCCCATCTCGAGGTTCATGCGCGTGCTGAGCGTCTGGTTGAGCACGCGGATGTCACGGTCCTGGATGTGCCGGCGGTCTTCGCGCAGGTGCACGGTGATGCCGTCCGCGCCGGCGGCTTCGGCCATGAAGGCCCCGTAGACCGGGTCCGGCTCGTTGGTCCGGCGCGCCTGCCGCAGGGTGGCCACGTGATCGATGTTCACGCCCAGACGGATCATGGCTTCTTCGCGGGCTCCTGCGTGGCTTCGGCGGACGTCTCCTTCGCCTCCGCCTTTCCGGTCTCGGGCGTCACGCGCCATTCGACTGTGTCGGGCTCGATCTTCACCACCTCCACGCCTTCGGGCACCAGACTCCGGCACTTGATCGTGTACACCTCGTCGTCCTTCGGGACCATCGCCTTGACATCCACGTAGACCGTGACATCGGAAGCCGAGAGCTTGGTCACGATGAGCTCGGGACCGGCCACGGTAACCTGTACGGACGGCGGCTGGAGCTTCACCCCTTGCATGGGCCGCGGCGGCCAGCCCATTAGAATACGAACCGCCACCTTTTCTTCAAGGGTCCGTTCCGACGGAATCTCGACCAGTTCCACCGACACGTAAACCGTGCCCGGGGCGCGAATGATCTCCCCGCTCTTCATGAGCGGCTGCAGGCCCACCCGGTCGGACGCACCGTACCGCTTGCCCGAGATGTCCACCGGCGCGGTCTTGAGCACGTCGCTCGGCGTGAGCTTGTCGATCAGGTGCTTGGGCTCGATCACTTCCACGCCCTTGGGATCGGTCTGCACCAGACCGACCGTGTACCCCATGTCGGGCTTCCCCACGATCGTGGGTTCCACCGGCACCCAACGCTTGACCAGACGCGCCAGGTGCAACTCGAACTCGGCGGGCTGGAGGCCGAGCACAACCACTTCGCCAGGCAATCCCTGGACCTGGCTCCCTTCGAGAACGAAGCGGGCCGTATAGGTATCCGCGCTCGCGGGCGGCACCTCGATGCTCTGCAAAATATAGAGACCGCTGTACCGCCGTTCCCGGCCGCTCCGTATGGTCCGCATGACCTGCCGCGACCCCCGCGCCTGCACCTTGACCACCTCGGCCGGGGCCTGCTGCATCTCCCAACCCACCGGGATCTGGATCTGCAGCGGTACCTCGAACTCCTCCACCACCATACGCCGCGAATCCACGTACCCCCAGATCAACACGCCCAGGAGCAGGCTGAGGAGGATGGGGTACGGCCCGCGCCAGCGGCGAAACCCGCTGAGACGCCGCACGCCTCCCGAAGCCGGCGCGGATTTCCCGGAAGCACTCATGCGCCTTCTCCCGCACTCATGGCCGTCTCCTCGATCGGAACGCAGTGCTCACGCAAGAACGCGCGCAACCCCTCGTAGTCGAGACCGCGCTGGATGTTCCCGTCGAGCGCCACCGAAATCGTCCCCGTCTCCTCCGAAACCACGACCACCACGGCATCGCTCTCTTCAGTCAGACCGACCGCGGCCCGGTGCCGCGTGCCCATGCCCCGGCAGACCTCGACGTTCTCGGACAGGGGCAAAAGGCAGCTGGCCGCCGCCACGCGTCCCTGGCGAATGATGATCGCGCCGTCGTGGAGCGGCGTATTCTTGGTGAAGATGGTCCGGAGGAGCTGGCTCGTCAGTTGGGCGTCCACGGAAATGCCGCTCTCCACAAACGCGCCGATGCGCGTATCCCGCTCGATCACGAAGAGCGCCCCCACCTCGCCGCGCTTGCTGATGGCCACCGCCGCGTCCGCGATCTCCTTCTCGATCGAGACGCCACGCGCACTGAAGAAGCGGAGCGCGCTCTCACCGAGCCGGATGAGGCCGCGCCGGATCTCCGGCTGGAAGATCACGATGGCGCCCACCAGGGAGACGGCGATCAGATTTTCCAGGATCCAGATAACGTTGTACAGCTGGAACAGCTGGGCGATGAAGAGGAGGACGGCGAAACCCGCCAGATACACGAGGATCAGGCCGCGCGCGACCCCGGCGCCCCGCGTGCCACGCATGAATCCGATCAGCACGTAGACCATGCCGCTGATAACAAGGATCTCGACGAGGGCACGGACCAGCACGCCCGGGTTTTGCGCCAGCCCGCTGAACAGACCTTCCATTCGCGTTCTCCCCCGCTGCTTCGCGCGCCATTTCGGTCAGACCGCTGCGGCTCGAGATCTCGCCAGCACAGCCTCCGCCATCCGCACAGCGCGCACCGTCGCAGCGACGTCATGCACACGCACCAAGGCGACGCCGCGCTCGACCGCGAGTACGGCGAGCGCGAGACTCGCCTCGAGTCGCTCATGGACCGGCAGACCCAATGCATGCTCGATCATGGACTTCCGGCTCAGCCCCACGGCCACAGGATAGCCGGTCGCCACCAGCTCCCCCACATCCACCAACAGCGCGACGTTATGTTCAAGGGTCTTGCCAAAGCCGAAACCGGGGTCCAACAGGATCCGATCCCGCGGGACGCCCTGCTCTTCGGCCGCGCGGGCGCAGGCCAACAGGAAATCCTTCACCTCGCCGACCACATCCCCGTAGACCGGATGCTTCTGCATGTCGGCGGGCGTTCTCTGCATGTGCATCAGGATCACGGGCGCTCCGCTTCTGGCCAGCAGACCGCCCATGTCACCGCTCCCCCGGAGTGCAGTCACGTCGTTGACCAGTTCCGCCCCGGACTTTAGCGCCCGTTGCGCCACCTCGCTTTTGCCGGTATCGATGCTGATCGGGGGCGCGCCCGCCTGGCAAAGGCCCTCGATCACGGGAAGCACACGCCGGCATTCCTCCTCCACGCAGACGGGTTGCGCACCCGGTCGGGTGCTCTCGCCCCCTACATCAATGATGTCCGCGCCTTCTTCCGCCATGCGCAGGCCGGCATTTACCGCGGCGGCAACGGTCGCGTGCTCACCCCCATCAAAGAAGGAATCGGGCGTGCAGTTGAGGATCCCCATGACGAGCGCCCGCTCCCCCAGGCGGAGCTCCCGTCCGGACGAGAGACTCAGACGCCGGACGCCCATGTTTCACGCCCCCTCCGGCAGCGGCGGGGTGCCCAGATTGTCCTTGAGAGGATTCTTGTCGTAGGCTGGCGCCTGCTCGCGCGCCTCGGCTTTGGCTCGGGCCTTCTGCTCGGCGCGCTTCTTCTGGGTCTCCGCCTTGCGCGTGCGCAACACGTCGAGCGACTGCTCCTCAAGGGCGAGATCCACCTCTTCCCGGCTCAGCACTTCGAACTCGTTCAAAGCCTCCATCAGCACCTTCACGTCCTGGCGATGCTCCTGCAGCAGGCGGCGCGCTTCCGCGTAGCACGCGTCCACGATCTTGCGCACCTCGTTGTCGATCTTCTCGGCCGTGGCCTCGGAGAACTCCCGCCCCTCGAAGAGGCCCCCTTCCTGCATGCCCCCGTCGCTGTAGTGGATCAGCCCCAGCTCCTCGCTCATCCCCCATTCGCAGACCATCGAACGCACGAGATGCGTGGCCTGCTCGAAGTCGTTGGCGCCGCCGTTCGTGATGTCCTCCAGGAAAAGCTCCTCGGCGGCCCGCCCCCCCAGGCGCACCGTCACCTCGCCCAACAGGCGCTTTTTGCCGAGGTTGTACTCGTCCTTCTCGGGCAGCTGCATGGTCGCACCGAGCGCCTGCCCCCGCGGAATGATCGTGACCTTGTGCAGCGGCGTCACGTGCGGGAGGAGCCGCATCAGGAGCGCGTGCCCCGCTTCGTGGCACGCCGTGGCCCGCCGGTCCTCCTCTCCCATCTGCCGACTCCGCTTCTCCTTGCCGAAGCGCACCTTGTCCCGGGCCTCCTCGAAGCACTCCATGTCGACCGAGGGCTTCTCCTGCATGACCGCGATGAGCGCGGCTTCGTTCACCAGGCTCTCCAGGTCCGCGCCGCTGAAGGTAGGCGTGCCGCGGGAGATGATGCTGAGATCCACGTCGTCGCCCATGGTGATGCCCTTGGTGTGCACCTTGAGGATGGCTTCGCGGCCCCGCACATCCGGCAGGTCCACGTAGATGCGCCGGTCGAAGCGTCCGGGCCGCAGCAGGGCCGAGTCCAGCACGTCGGGGCGATTGGTGGCGGCGATCACGATCACGTTGTCATCCGACGTGAATCCGTCCATCTCCACGAGAATCGCGTTCAGCGTCTGGGCCGTCTCCACGCCGCTGCCCGGGATGTCGTTGGCCCGCCGGCGCCCCACGGCGTCGATCTCGTCCAGGAAGATGATGCACGGGGCGTTGGCCTTGGCCTGCTCGAAGAGGTCGCGCACCCGGCTCGCACCTACGCCCACGAACATCTCCACGAAGTCGGATCCGCTGATGCTGTAGAAGGGCACGTCCGCCTCGCCGGCGATGGCCTTGGCGAGCAGGGTCTTGCCGCTGCCGGGATTGCCGATCAAGAGCACGCCCCGCGGCAGGCGCCCGCCCAGGCGCTGGAAGCGCTCGGGGTTGCGCAGGAACTCAATGATCTCGCGCACCTCCTCCCGCGCCTCGTCGATCCCGGCCACGTCCTCGAAGCTCTTCTTGCTCTTGTCCCGCGAGAAGCGCACCGCCCGGCTCTTCCCGAAGCTCAGGATGCCGCCGCCGCCCGCGCCGCGCATCTGCCGGATGATCAGGAAGTAGAAGAGCAGAGCGAAGAAGAGCATCGGCAGGATGTAGGCGGCTGCGTCCTGCCACATGCTGGGCGGTTTCCAACGGAAATCCACGCCATCCTTGACGCACAGCGCCTGCAGCTCGTCGGCCGCTTCGGGACGCACCTGGCTGACGAAACGCTTCGACCGGTCCGCCTTGTTCTGCCCGGCCGTGTTGAACGTTCCTTCGATGTGACCGCTGCGCTGGTTGACGACAACGCTGTCGATGCGGCCGGCCCGGACCTCACGATCCAGAACCGCATAGCTCAGCTCCTCCGGGCCCGATCCCAAGTTCGTATTCTGCAGCGCCAGCAGGACCAGGATGCCCAGTGCCAGCACGGCCCAGACGAGCATCGGGCGGTAGGAACGCGGCGGGAGGCCCCCCTTCGCGGGGTCTTGCTGCTTTTCAGGTTTCATGGGATTTCCTGTCGTGTGGGGCGGGCGGCTCTGCGGCCTACCACCTGCCGAGCGTGCGGCGTACGATCTCCCGCGCCAGTGCGTCGATGGCCGCGTCCTCGGCGCTTGCGCGCACTTCTCCGCGGTCCTGCTCGTACAGCCCGGCCACTTCGCTGCCTTCACGGCTGCTGATGCGCAGGTCTTGGACGATGGGACGCTGTTCGACCTCGTCGAAGAAGGAGACGACCGCCTGAATGGTCAGGCGCACGCTGGCCGGACGGTCCTGCTTGGTCTCTCGCGGCACGTCCTTCTGTACGTCGGTGATCTCGCCGATGAGGCTGGCGTCGCCCCCGTGGTTCACTACGCGGACGTTGGGGTCTTCGTTGACCAGCTCCTTCACGCGCCGGGTGAGCCGCGCCTCCAGGCCCTTGTAGAAGGTCTTGGAATTGCGGAAGCTCGGCACCTCGACCGTCTGGATGTGGGCCGGCAGACCGGACCGCGTGCTGTAGGCACAGCCCGTGGCAGCCAGCACGGCCAGTCCTGCGGCGGCGATGGCCGTCATCGTGCGCATGCTCTTCTCCTTCGCCTTCGTACGGTTCTTCCGATCTTCAAACCCTGCCCCCCCATCTCGCCTCGGACCGCAACGGGGGGGGGGGAGACACAGGGGATGGCTACTCGAACTCCTCCGAGAGCTTCCAGCCGCCGGTCTCCGGCGTCCGCTCCTTTGGAGCCGGCGCGGGCGGCTCCGGGGGCGCCTTTCGAGGCGTCACGCGCGTGGGGGAAGAAGGAACCGCGTCCGCGCCGGTCGGCGGCCGGTCCGCACCCACGGGCTCCACACCTGCCACGCCTCTGGCTTCACGCGCTTGGCGCGAAGCGCTGGACGGAGAGGCCGCCTCCCCGACCTCCGGGCTCTCCTCCGGCTCCGGTACCATTGGGGTCGCGGTCTGCCGTTGCAGCGGCTCCCGTCTGCCTTGCTCGGGCGCCTCGTCCAAATCGACCCGCCACCCGCCAGCGCCGGCCCCAGAATCCACTGCGGGGGCCACTTCATGCGGAACGGTTTCCCCCTCGGCCGTGCCGGTCTCGTCCCCGGGCACGTCGGCGGCAGGAAGATCCCTGGGCAGCTCCGGAGCCTCGGAAAGCGCATCCTGCTCCCCGCGCGGTCTCAGGGCCTCGCGTTCCTGCGCCGGCGTGGGCACCGGTACGCGCGGCTCGCGCGCTGCCCGCGGCTCGGCCAGGGCCACGGATTCGCCGGGCGGCTCGTCCTCGACACCGGGAATGGGCCCGATCACCACCTCGCTGCGAATCTCCTCTTCGCGCAGTTGCGGCGTCTGGAACTCTTCAGCCTCCTTCTTCGCAAAGGGATTCAGATCGATCTTGGGCATGCGGAAGAACCCGCCCTCCTGCGGCACGTCAATGGTCGGCAGCAACCGCCGGGCCTGCGTTGCGTAGCTCGTCCTCGGATACCGGCGGACGAGTTCGCCCAGCAAGAACCTGCCGGGCTTGACGCTGCGATGACTGCCCCGTCGGAAGTAGACGTGCGCCGCATCCCACATCTTCTTGGCTTCGACCTCCTCCAGCTCGTTGAGGCTCTGCTCGAGGCTCTCGGATTCCTCGGCTTCGGGCTTGGTCTCCTGCAGGACCCCTTTGGCGCGCATCTCCTTGACGATGCGGTCCACATCCGAAGAGGTGGCCTTGCCGCGCAGGACGTCCGCGCGGGTGATCCCCAGCCGCGCGTGGTCCACCAGCGGGCTCCTGGGAAACTCCTTGATGAGCCGTTCGAAATCCTTCTTGGCTTCATCGGGTTCCTGCAGACGCAGGTGCAGATTCCCGCTCGACAGCAGCGCATCGTCTGCGTAGGAACCGTACGGATCGTGCTGCAGAACCGCGGCGAACACCTCCAGGGCGCGCCGCCGCGCCGTCTCGGCCGGGTTCTCCTCGTTCAGCAGCCCGCCGTACTTGCCCGTCTCGAGCTTCTTTCCGATCTTGTACTCAATCGCCACCAGATCCGCCATCCGGCCGGTGTGCGGGTAGGTCTCGATCACCTGTTCGAGCGCCTGAAAGGAACGGTAGAAGTCCTCCATGTCGAAGAGGCACTTGGCCAGACGCTGCAGGCTCACCCCTGCCTCGTCGCTGTCTGGATAGACACGGATCAGCAGGAAGTACTGCTTGGCTGCGTCGTAGTACTCCCCCGTCCGCTCGAGCTTGTATGCGTGACGCAGCTGCTCGGCCGGCGTGGCCCGCGCGCGTCCGGTTCCCTCGCTCCAGCCCGCCCCGCGCGTCCAGCGCCACTGGGCCGCCCGCGCGGACGAACCACACGCCGCGATCAGGAAAACGGCCGCGAGTCCGCAGGCCAGCCGGCTCCGCTCGCTACTCGTCTTCATGCCCATCGCCTCCCTCGGGGTCGGTCTCGATCCCGAGCCTCTCGAGAATCTGTTCCGCCTCTCGGGCGGCGTCCGTTCCGGGGTGCTTGCGCAGCACGTCCTGCAGCAGGAAGACCCCGGCCTTCTGGTTGCCCTGCCGCAGGTGGAATCGCGCCTGGTTCAGCAGATCCCGGCCGGCAGCCGCGACCCGCTGCTTGCGCGCCGCCTTGATGCGCGCCTTCAGAGCATCGGACTTCGGCTTGAAGAGCGCGCACTCCCGAAGGTATTCCGTGGCCTCCTTCACGACGCGCGGCGGCACGTTTCCGCCGTGGTCCTTTCCAATCAAAAGCTTGGCCAGCGCAGCGCGCGCTTCGAACGACGCGGGCGTGGCTGTGTAGCTGGGCGCCAGGAGCCGGCGATACGCGCGTTCGGCCCCCTCGATATCATCGAGCCGGACCCGGCAATCCCCCAAGCGCAGCAAGGCCTTGGGAGCCTCCGGACTCCGCGGATCATTATACACAATCCTGTCCAGAACGCGAGAGGCTGCTTCCAGGCCGCTCAGCTTTTTTTCCCCCTTCCCCGCATCGGGCACCGCGCCCGCGCCCAGCGCTTCGAGCCGTTCGGCGATCTCGAATTCCAGGGACACGCGCTCCTGCACCCCGACCGGCTCGAGCTCAGGGGGAAAACTCCTCTCAATGGCCTCGTACGCCTGCCACAGGTTGCCCAGTTTCGCGTGGCACCGGCCCGCCCCCAGCCAGGCGCGTCGACGTCCCTCGCCGCGCACGCCCGCGGACAGGATCTTCTCGTACACCTCCAGGGCCGCCTGGTAGTTCTTCCGGGTCTCTTCCGAGGTGTTGCCTGGTATCTCGGACCCTTTGGCGAGCAGCAGGAGCACGCGGATGTTGTCATCCACGGCCTCGCTTCCGCCGGTGGCTGGCGCCGCAGCGTCGGCGGCTTGCACGTTCCGGCCCGCCGCCTGGTCGGGGCCGCAACCGGAAGCCAACACGAGCGCCCCCAGGGCCGCGACCCAGAGCCCCCCGAGGCGTCTCACCCATTCCGTGTCAGGCCTTGCGCGTCGCATAAGCGTCCTCACGGGCCGAAGGACTCCTCTCCAGAAGAGCGAGCAGAAGGTCCTTGCTGCGAATTCCCCGCCCCAGCATGTCCTCGACATACCGGCCGAGCGCACCCACCAGGCCGATCATCTCCGCATCCGGCAGAGCCAGGCGACGGGGCGCATTGGCGTCGCCGCGCCCCAGATACCGAAGTGCGGAAATCCCCCGCGCCGAGATGCGCGTCCCGCCGGCCCGCCCACTGCAGCCCGGGCAAACCAGCCCTCCGCGCAGACCGGAGAGCACCAGGGCATCCTGCCCGGGCAGAGCCGCTCCGCAATCCGCACACGCATCGAGCCGCGGCTGGAATCCGAGGTCCGGCAACAGGTCCAGCACCATGCGCACGAGCACAGGCCCCACCGGCGCCATCCGATCCAGGTCACGCAGGCCTGCGGCCAGCGCCTCGTAGGCACGCGGGTGGGGGTCGCGCACCATGCACGCAGCCTGCAGAATCTCTCCAGCCACGCACGCGGCCACGAAGCGCACCGGATCCTGCCGGAGCCGGACAAACTCCTCGGCCACCTGCGTTTCTGTCACCAGGTCGAGGCCGCCCCTCGTCCGTTCGTAGACCAAGGCTTCTTCCACGCTGAACAGATCGAGATGCCCGCGCATGACGCTGCGCTCGCGTCGGCAGCCCTTGGCGAGGGCGTCGATGCGGCCGAATTCCCGCGAAAACAGGACCACGATCAGCGAACTCTCGCTGAACGGCATCCGCCGCAGCACAACGCCTTCGCAGCAATGGGGCATGGGCCGATGGCCTCCCAATGACACGCCGTGCTGCAGGCCTGCAGCCGTGCGTACGCGATCGCGCGCCGCCGGTTGATTGTACGCAGGAGGCATGCGCCCTGCAATCGCTCACTCCGCCGGAACCCCGCAGCCCCCTTTCGGGCTTGCGCTCGGTCGCCCGCCGTCGTACCATCTCATGGGACGCGAAACGCTTCCTGTGCCGCCCGCGCTGCTCTCTTTTGCCAAGTACGGGAGCTCTATCATGAGCCAAGCCCCGGAACGTACGCCCCCTCCAAACACCGGCGCCCAACACCCCCTCCGTCCCAAGCGCCGGTTGCGGTCCTGCCTCAAGGTCGGCTGCGCCGGGGTCGTCCTGCTCGTGGTCCTCGTCGTCTTGGCCCCTCAGCTCGTGCCCACTGCCTGGATCCGGGACCTCGTGATCGAGCAGGTCGAGACGCATACGGGGCGCGACTGCAAGCTGCAGGACATCGAAATCGGCTGGATCGACGGCGTAACGCTCCGGGGACTGCGCATCGCAGGCGACGGAGACGCCCCGCCCCTGCTGGAGGCTGACGAGCTGAGTCTGGAGGTCGACCTGCAGGCGCTTCTCGAAAAGCGTCTCGTGATCAAGCGCGTGTGGATCCAGGGGGCGGCCATCCACATCGTGCGTACGCCCGGCGGCAACGGAAAGGGCGGATTCGGCGTGATCGGCCGGCAGACGCACATCCGGGATGCCTCCATCCATTACCGCGACCCCGCCCAGAACATCGATACCGCGTGGTCCATCCCCCGTCTGACACTCACCGGCAGCGACATCAACGGACCCATGCAGCTCTTCGGCACCTTCGCCCCGCAGGGCGACGGTCCCCTGGGGACCATCACGGTGGAGGGCGAGCTGGATGTGCTGGAGAACGACCGCCTCGCCGCAGAGCCCACCGCCGCCGTCCAGATCACGCTCGAATCCTTTGCTCTCCCGGCCGTGCTCGCGCAGCTCGGCATCGCAACCGAGCCCCAAATCACGGCCGGCACCCTGGACGGCAGTCTGGACGTCACCTGCAAGGGCCGGACGTTCGCGATGCCGAAGGGCGAGGTGACGTTCGCCAAGGTCCAGCTCAACGCGGCCGACCGCGACCGGCCCCTCTCCCTTCCCGGCGCGACCCTGACCTGCAAGGCCACGCTCGAGATGGACAAGGACACGCTCGTCCTGACCGAAGGCTCCCTCGCCCTGGCCGACCTGGCTGCGGATCTCGCCTGCGCGGGAACCATCAGTCAACTCCGCAGCCACCCCACCGGCAAGCTCGAGACCGAACTGCGCGCGGACCTGGCCAAAACTGCCGCCTATCTCCGATCCGACGGCTTGCTCCCGGCTCTGCCCGAAGGCCTGCGCGGCACCCTCACGCTCTCCGGACCGTTCGCCTTCACCCCGGGATCGTTCGACGCCGTTCCCGAGATCCACCTCACAAACCTTTGCCTCCCGGTCGGGGCCCTGGACCCCAAGCGCGCGGCCACAGGCTCCTTCCACGGTACCTTTGCCGTGAAGGGAGACACGCAGGCGGTCTCCGGAGAGGGGGCGATCTCCCAGAGCGACCTGACCCTTCCGGTCGCCTGCCTGGACGCGCCGTTTCGCCTGCAGGCTCTGTCCGGACCAATGACCTTCGCCGCCAGCGCCAATGAGACGCACGCCGAGTTCACCTGCAAGGACGCGCGGCTGGACGTGCCCAAGACGCCGTCCACAACCACGGCACTGGAGGGACTCGGCCTCTCGGGCACGCTCGCCTTTTCCGCGTTTGCCAAAGGCGACCTGCCCGGCGGGCTTCAGGCCGACCTCTCTCTCGCGGTCCCGTTCGCAGACAAGCCCGTTGCCGTGCACCTGAAGCAGTCGCAGCCCGCCCCCGAGGCTCCCCGCACGACCTGGCGCGTGCAGGCGGAGGGCTTGGACCTGGCCAAAGTGGGCGAGCGCTTCGCAATCGAACCCTTTGCCAGCGGCGCCAAGCTTGAAGGCACGGCCAGCGCTGACAGCCAGGGGACCCTCACGCGCGAATCGATCGCCGCGCAGGTCCGCCTCTCCTGCGAAGAACTCTGGGCCTACCGGCTGATCGCCGACTGCGCGGAGACGCGTCTGGGCATCACCGCGGTCGCGGTGGACGCCACCTACGGATTTGCAGACGAAACGATCAAGATCGAGAAGGGCCAGATCACGACCAACGCCCTGCGAGCTTCGGTGGCGGGCACGATCGGCCCCGGAACGGGCGCCCTCTCTTACAACGCCGTCGTTCGGCCGGGTTCGGCCGAACCGGTCCTGCGCGCCCTGGCCCTGCCCACCGGCCTCCTCAGAGAGATCACCTGCCGGGGGCGTCTCTCCTACGACGAAAAGCGGTTCGCCCTCCAAGAGACCTCGGTCGACGGCACACTACAACTCGACGAACCGCATGCGCTCAACGCGCGCCACGATCTGACGGGCAGCCGCCAGCCAGACGCAGCCCTTTCGATCGCCCTGCAGGCAGTTGCGCTCCAGCTGGCGGCCGGCAAGACGCCCCGGCTTCGGGTCACCGTGTCCGAGGGCGTATGGAATGCGCCCACCGGCCGTTTCCGAGCCGATCTCGACGGCAGTACAGAGACCGTGCTCCTCCTGCTCGATCGCCTGAGCCAGACGTTTCCCGCGATGCAGGAGATCGCCACGTCCCTCGCGCCCTACCGCATGGCCGGCGCGTTCACAGCCACGGCGCAACTCCAGGCCGGCGAGCGCGCGCTGACGCTCCGGGTCGACCCCATCCGGCTCCAGGAAGCCCGGCTCGCGGGTACGGACAAGACACCCATCTTCCGCGACCCGGATACGCGGGGCGTCTATGCGATGGCCTATGCGCCGGACACCGGGCGCATCACGATCGAGCGCTCCGAGATCGCCACCTCCAAGGTGCGCGTGGGAGACGCCGGCAACCTACCCGCCCTCAAACTCACGTACCAGGGCGGCCTGGTCCCGCCCGCCGGCGAGTCCGCCCGCGCTCGAGGCGACTGGCAGTTCGCCAAGGACAACCGTTTCACGATCGACGCGCCTTCGCTCGCGCATCTGCGCAACATCTTCCCGGCTCTCTTCGCGCAGGGACACGCGCTGGCGGGCGCCGCCCGCGGCACGCTCGATCTGGCGGGCCCTCTCTCCGCGCTCGCCTTCGATGCGCAACTGCGCCTGGCAAACAGCCGCCTCGCAGTCGGCTCCACCCCCGACGCCGCCATCGTCGACATGCCGGACACCCAGGCGCGGTTCGCCGGCAGACTCAACCTCCTCACCGAACCGCCTCCGGCCGCGGACGGGCTGACCTATCCATACATGCGTGACATCGATCTGCAAAAGGGGGTGTTCTCCCTCAACGCCCTGGACTACGCCACGCTCAAGCTCCGGGATCTGCGCTGCGAAGGCGAACTCGCGGGCGGCGTGCTCACGCTCTCCCGGCTGCAGCTGGACATGGCGGGTCGCATGGTCGGCGCCGCGCGCATCGACTTCAACCGCCCGCTCCCGGTCGCCGCCCTGGGCATCCGCACCCAGGAGACGGGCCTCTCGCTCCGGCAACTCCTCGGACGCATCTCGCGCTACGGCCACTTCCAAGACGGCACGCTCCATCTGCCCGTGCCGTCCCAGAAGAAGGCCTTCGAGCTGCAATGGTCCGGGCTCACCCGCGAGAGGGTCCTCGGCTCTCTTTCCAGCAACCCCACGGATTTCCGGGTGGACGACTGCGTGCTGGCCGTACCCATGGACGCGAACATGGCCTCCAGCATCATCGGGCTCCGGCTCGGCGGGGCCATCGATGCCATGTTCACGCGCGTCCTTCTGCGGCTGTTCGGCGTCGACTACGACAAGAAGACCAAAAAGGCCAAGCAGCCGAAAACCTACCGCTACGAGCGCGTGGACGGCCGCATCGTGTTTCGCGAGGAGCAGGTCCGGGGCGCCAAGAAGAAGCGCAAGGCCAGCATCCTGCGCCTCCTCGATTCGCGCGTGGTCGGGAAGAATACGGCCGACTATCGGGCGCAGGGGTACCTCATCCTCGACAAGTGGTATCTCAACCTACGGCTCTACGTGAAGGATCACGTCGAACGCCTGATCGACGTGGAAGACCACGTGAACCGCATCGGCAAGCTTTCGGAGAAGCAGCGCGCCACGCTCACCCGCGGCATTCTTCGCGGTCTGCAGAAGGCAGCCGACGAGAACGAGCTTTACTACGATCTCCGGGGGCCCATCGACCAGCCCGACGCGGATGTCAAACAGATCCAGCGCGTGCTGGCCCGGGCGCTGCGAGAGGTAATCCCCCAGATCGGCCGCGAGGTGCTCAAGGACAAGCTCAAGGACGAGCTCCTCGACCGCATCTTCGGGGGCGGCGAAGAGAAGAAAGGCGGCACGAAAAAAGGAGGCGAGAAAGGCACCGAGCAGAAAGAGGGCGGCGGCCTCGAAGACCTGCTCGAAAAGCTTCCGTTCTGACCGCGGAGAGGCGAAACGGCTGGCCCGCACGCGTAGAAGGGAGGAGCCCGCCCTCACCCATCGCCGGACGCGGCTTCCTTCTCCTTGGACAGTTCGTAGATACGGAACTCGATCAGGTCCCGGCCCCACTTGGCCGTGCGCTTGACCTCCACGGGCGTCTTGTCCTTGTCCCGGATGCAGTACCGGTCGTAGGACTGGCAGATGGCCCCCGAGGCGCTGGTCCGCGCCTCCACGTCGCCCAGTTCGTCCGCCGCCCAGAACTTCTGCACGTAGTAGGTCGTGATCGTGCGGAAGCCCAGGGCATCGAGCTTGGTGCCTTCCACGTTCTTGAACTCCTCGAGCGCGAGCGCCAGGGCGTCCAGCCGCTTGCGCTTGCATGCCTCCTGCTCGTCGGGATCCTCGAGCGCGCCCAGCATGGCCTCGTACTGCTTGGCCTTCATGAGCAACAGCACCCCCTTCTTGTAGGTCAGGATGTGCTTCTCATCCCCTTGGGCCAGCTTGCGCAGGGTGCCCAGACAGTGGGCGGCCATCTCGATGGCCACCGCCGCGTCCTCCGGTGTCCGCTCGACCGTGAAGAGCCGGCGCCCGCCGTCGCCGGCCGCCTGCGCTAGTTCGGCGCGCGCGGGGAACTCCTCCTGCATCGCCTTCCGATGCGCGTCCGTCACCCTGAGGTACTTCTGATCGCGCCACTGCGGCGGTAGCGCAGCCGAATCCAGATAGTTGAAGCCCGAATCCTGCGCCGCGAAGAGGCACGACGGGCAGACCGTGATCTCGAACAGCGAGAAGTCCACGGCGCTTCGGTTCGCATCCGTAGGGCGCACGTACCGGTTCAGCTGATACCGCTCGTCGAGCTCGATGACCATGGACTTGCCCTTGAGCACCGGTGCCGAGAACTCGGCGTCGTCAAAGGGACACCGGTAGGTCCGGGCGTTGAGCACCGACCGATGGCCGCGCTCGATGCCTTCGAACGCCGCGGGAAACTCGATGTTGACCGCAGGCATGCCGGAGCTTGATAGCTTCTTCACTTGATCGGACGGAAGCGTGCCGAGCTTGTTGCGCAGAGCGTCGATGTGCTTGCCCAACGCGCGCTCCACCGGCTCCTCGCCCAGCACGGCGGGCAGCAGGTTCAAGAGCAACTGCGCAGGGGCGATGGCCACCCCCTTTGCCTCCTGGAGATCCTCGGCAAGGGCATCCAGCTTCTTGCGCACTTCTGTGCCGAGGGCATCGGATAGGTCGTTCGAACTCGCCATCTGGGCTCCGGGACACGCGACGCCAAGGCGTTCGCATGCCACCTCATTCTATCCGAAACGCCTGATCGACGTAAGGATTTTCTCGCGCGTCTGCGGCACCGGAAGGCAGCGCCGCCCCGCTAGACCTCGGATTCGACCCCGTCGCCCTCCGGCGGCGCCTGCAGCGCTTTCCCGAACGTCGCGACCTCGTCCGCGTGCCGGCCCTTCTTCACGTCCTTCTCGAGCAGCCCCAGACTGGCGCGCGCGGGGCGGCCGGCGAGCGCGGCCATCTGGTTCAGGGTCTTCTCCCGCGACGTATGTCCGGTGGTGCAGAAGTACGCAACCGTCTTCAGCGAGGGACCGTATGTGCTGAGCCACGTGCGCACCGGGCTCGCCATGGTGCCCGCCCAGACCGGGGTACCGATCACGACAAGGTCGTATCCGGCCGGATCGTGCTCCGGCGCTTCGATGGGCGGCATCTGCCTGAGGCTGGCCTCCTTGCCGGCGGTCACAAAGCCGATCACCCCGCTGCGATCCTTGCCGTCCCGGATGGCCTCCAGGTCGGCCCCGAGCGTGGCGGCCAACGATTCAGCCACCGCGTGCGTGATGCCCGTCCGCGAGTAGTACGTCACGAGTGCTCGCATGCTCTCTCCTTTGTCAGCGTCTAGCCCTCGCGGCAACCGTCGGTCCGCGTCGACCTGGTGCATGCCCGAAGACCGATAATCCACGCTTCCCGAGCGGTTTCTTCAGAACTTGCGAAAGGAATCGCGCCTCCCGCGCAAGTGGATCACAGCCCCACGAGCGTTCCTTCGCGCGAAGAGAAGTACCGCTCACGGAGGAAGCAACGGGTTGGAAATGCGGGAGTAGGAGGCTCCCGCATTTCTCTTTTTCCCGCCCCACTCATTCCCTTCAACCGCTTCGGGCGGCTCCTGGCACCCCCTCCCGCCCGTCTCGCGGCAGCTGCGCTCTTCTGCAGCGTCTCGCAGATCTCCCGCGCCCTGCGATACGTTCGGTCCGTTCCGTAGGGCATCCCCCGCCAACGCGCAGAGCGAAGCCCCCCGTCCAGCGCGGGCATACGCGCCCATTCTACAGGCGCGTATGCGGCCCGGCAACAGGTTGCGCCTGCAGGCACTCCCACGCGGCGCCTGCGCGGACCGCGCGGTGCCAAGCCCCCGGCAACGGCGAGGAGCCACCCTCTGCCCTGGCCGGCCATTTCCCTTTACACAACGGCGCACCGCGGGTACGCTGAAGTGCGAAAGGAGCGCCCTGTGGATCGCAAGCGCATCGCCGTGCTGCCGGGAACCTTCGACCCCATCACGTACGGTCACATGGACATCATTCGTCGGGGGGCGGCGCTCTTCGAGGAGCTCGTGATCGGGGTCGCGCGCAATCCCTCCAAGAAGCCCTTGCTCCCGCTCGACCTACGCGTGCATCTCATCGAACGATTGACCGGAGAACTCGCCAACGTGCGCGTGGAGAGCTTCGAGGGCATGACCGTGCAGTTCGTGGAACGCGTGGGGGCCAACGTCATCGTACGCGGCATCCGTACATTTTCCGACTTCGAGTATGAGTTCCAACTGGCTCTGGCGAACCGCTGCATGAGCGGCGTGGAGACCGTGTTCGTCATGGCCAGCGCGGAGAACGCGTTCGTGCGTTCGACCTTGATCAAGCAGGGCGCGGCGCTGGGCGCGGACATGTCTGCGTTCGTTCCCACCGAGGTGCTCGAACACCTCCGCCAGCACCTGCCCGCATCCGAGACGGGCACCGCCGGGCTCGACGGCGACGAGACGCCCTTTCAGGGCAAGAAGGGCTCGGGGCTCCGCGGCGAAGGGTACGAATGAGGGGAGCCGGATCCAAAGGAGTGCGACGATGAACGCACGACACGGATGGCTCTGGACCGCGCCTGTCCTGATTGCACGCCTGCACGCCGGCGCCGCCGAACAGCACGCCCCGAAAGCGACGGAAGAGAACGCCCTGGTCGCGAAGCGCATTTTCATGGCGATCGCTTTTGATCCATTCCGCGCCAAAGAGCTCTTCGCCTCGCTGATCTAGTTCGCGGCCGGGATCGGTCGGGGCAGCCGTGTACCACGGAGCGCGCATTGTGAACCTCACGCCCGTCTGCCTGCTCGATGTGGTCGGCCTCACGCCCCGGCTCGTGGGCGAGGCCACCCCCTGCCTGCGTGCGCTCGCCAGCGAACACGGCGCCCGGCCGCTCACGGGCGTGCTGCCCGCCGTCACCTGCAGCGCGCAGGCCTCCGCCCTCACCGGCAGCCTCCCCTCCAGCCACGGCATCGTAGGCAACGGCTGGCTCTTCCGCGACACGCAGGAGGTCCGCTTCTGGCAGCAGTCCCGCCGGCTCATCCAGGCCGAGACCCTCTACGACGTGGCTCGCGAGCGCGCCGCAGCCGCAGGCGCCCCCTTCCGGTGCGCCAAACTCTTCTGGTGGTTCAACCAGGGCGCGGGCGTGGATTTCTCGCTCACGCCCAAGCCATGGTACGGGTCGGACGGCAACAAGGCCTTCGGCATCCACGGCTCGCCCCCTGGCTTTGCCAAGGACACGGTCGATGCGCTGGGGCCGTTTCCGTTCCACGCGTTCTGGGGCCCCTTTGCGGGCCTCCCCTCGAGCCAGTGGATCGCGCAGGCGGCCGCCCGCGTCCTCCGCCAGCACCGCCCCACGCTCACGCTGGTCTACCTCCCCCACCTCGACTACGACCTGCAGCGACACGGCGCATCCGCTGCCAGCACGACCGCACGGCTGCAGGAAATCGACGCGTGCGCGGGCACGGTGATCGACGCGGCGCGCCAGATAGGTGCCGAAGTGGTCGTGCTCAGCGAGTACGGGCTGACCGACGTCGCCCGGCCTGTCGCCCCTAACCGGGTGCTCCGCAGCCACGAACTCCTGACCGTGCGCGACGGCCCGTTCGGCGAGCAGCCCGATCTCTTCCAGTCCCGCGCGTTCGCCGTGGCCGACCACCAGATCGCCCACGTCTACGTGGCCGATCCCGCGGACCGCGACACCGTGGCCCGGCTGCTCGAAGCCGAGGACGGCGTCGAGCGCGTGCTCCGGGCCGATGACAAACAACGGGAAGGGCTCGACCACGCCCGCGCCGGCGAGCTCGTGGCCCTGGCCGCGCCCGACGCCTGGTTCACCTACCCCTACTGGCTCGAGCCGGCCAAGGCGCCCGACTTTGCGCGGACCGTGGACATCCACCGCAAGCCCGGCTACGATCCGTGCGAGCTCTTCCTCGATCCCGGCCTCTGCTGCCCGCGCCTGCGCGCCGGCGTTCGGCTGTTGCAGAAGAAGCTCGGCTTCCGCACGCGGTTCGACGTGATTCCGCTCGACGCGCACCTCGTCAAGGGCAGCCATGGCCTGCGCCCAACCGACGCCCAGGACGGGCCCGTGCTGCTCACCACCGCACACCCGCCGTCCGACACACCGGCGATCCCTGACATCCGGGACTACGTGCTCGGCCTGCTGGGGCTGGGATGAACTCGTTGCGTGGACTGACGCCCCGATTCGGGCAATCGCTCGAACGTGAGCTGGTCGCCCCGAAGTGCTGCGTACTCGCCTCGCACGGGAAACGGCGGCACGATCACGAGCTCCCCTTGACGGTCGCCAACGAGCAGGGGCCTTCGCCCGCCGTGGTGGAGGTGTCCGCAGACGAGCGTGTCTGCGCCGCACGCGAGCGCGGCGCAGGCCGCGCGCCAGTCGATGCCCCGATCCGGTAGGGGAAAGTGATAGCCGCCGGAGAACGGCCGCTCCTGGAAGTGGGTGACGATCAAGCGCGCCAGCCAGAACGGCCCCCAGGCCATGGCGAGCCGGCCCAGCAGCCCCTGGGTCAGCCACCGGAGAAGCCGGTACCCGCGATCGCCCGTGCAGTACTGATCGCCGTGCACGCACAGCACGCGGCGTCCGCCCTGCTCGAAACGGTATTCCGGGCCCTGGGGCGCGACCCCGTTCGCGAGCAGCGCCGACCGGCTGCGCAGTCCGGCCGGCGCATAGAAACCGCTGAAGGGCGGGCTCTGCGCCCAGGCACCGCTTTCGGCCGCGCCCTCCCCCGCCCCAACGGCGAAATCGCGGTTCCCCGTCACGTGATGGAGCCGCAGCCCCCGGTCCGCAGCCCGTTTGAGCTGCGCGAACACCTCGCCGTAGTCGCCGATCACACGCCCGCGACGTTCGAACCAGCAGTGGAAGAAGTCGCCCAGCAGCACCACGCGTTCCGCCCGGCCGGCTGCTGCGTCCAGGAAACGGCCGAGTCGTCGGTTCTGCGCGGGCCGGTCGCCCGGCTGCAGGTGGGCGTCGGCAAGCAAGAGCGTGGTGGCGTCAGGCATGTGGCTCGGCCTCTGCTGGAATGCACCGGATTCTAGGTCCGCGACCGCGCCGCGTCAACCCGAGGCACGCCAACGCAGCCAAGGACTGCAGCGCCCCTTGCTGGACGGCAGCCTTGACCTGACCGCCCGCGCGGCGTAGACTCCGGAGCATGATGAATCCGGCCGCCTGGACCTCGGATGACGCCCCGGACGAGCGTCTGCTCTCCATCCTCATGCCCGTGTTCAACGAGCGTGCGTACCTGCGGCCGTGTCTCGAGCGGGTCGTGGCCGCTCCCCTGCCTGAGGGGCTCGTCCGGGAGGTCGTGCTCGTCGACGACGGGTCCACCGACGGCACGGCCGAGCTCGTGGATGCCCTCGCCGCCCAGTACGCGCCCGTGGTGCGGGCCTTCCACCAACCCGAGAACCGAGGCAAGGGCGCGGCCATCCAGCGCGCCATCGCGGAGATGCGCGGACAGTATGCCGTCTTTCAGGACGCCGACCTCGAGTACGATCCCGAGGAGTATCCCCACGTGCTCCAGCCCCTCCTCGCCGGCCGGGCGGACGTGGTCTACGGTTCGCGATTCGCCCCCAGCACCATGCGGCGCGTAC
>CAZBZG010000034.1:0-23334 GCA_964496245.1 uncultured Planctomycetaceae bacterium
CTGCCACGCATCGCTACCTCAAGACCATCGCGGACCGGCTCCCCTTCACGTTCGCCCCGGATGCCTACGGCGTCGGGCCCCGGACCGTCCGGGCCGCGCCGGACGAAGAACTCGGGTTCGTGGCCATCCATCCGAATCCGGCCAGCCCGAACCGCTGCGTGGTCCTGATGGACGGACTCTTCTACGGTGATCGCCTGCCGATCAACCACAAGTGGGATTTCGTGCCCGACTACATCGTCTTCGCCCGCAACGTCGACACCTACGACAGCACGAACACGGCCAGGCTCGCCGGCCTCTTTGACGCGCACTGGCGTTTCGATCCGTCCCTCGCCCATCCATCGGCCGAGTGATCCGTGGCTGCACCTCGACAAGCGCTCATCGCCCCCCCTCGGCGAACCTACCGCTTGAGGGTCAGGCGCATGGCCTTGCCGCAGCGGCGGCAGGTGATGATGGCGCCCATGCGTTCGGCCGGCTGGGACCCGGCCGTCTTGCACCGCGGACACACGTACCGGATGTAGGCCGCCCGCCCCGTCTTCGCCGCCCCGGTCTTGCCGCGCGGAATCGCGCCCCCCTTCCCTTCCGTCGCTTTCGGGGGCTGGCCCGTGGATTCCGCGGGACCCCCCTGCTCGGCCGGGGCCGGGAGCTCATCGGACGCAGCACCGGCCGGCGCTTCCCGGCCGGCCGCAGCCGGCAGGCTGTCCTTGTCCATGCGCGTCGTCTCGTCGTGCGCGAACGCGTGCGGTTCGCTCTTCTTCTTTGGCGGTTCGTCGACGGAAGGCTTCTCAGCGTCCTGCGCCGGGGGTGCGGACGCGGATTCGGCTGAGCGCTCTGCAGCCCGCGGCAAGTCGGTAAGCCCCCATCCCCCGTCGCCCCGCGGTTCGCCGTAGCGTTCGTCCGCCCCGTCGCCTTCCGCCTCGGCACCGGCCGGGACTGGTTGTGCGTCCTCGGTTGCGGAGGAAGACGCGCCTGCGCCGGGCGCCCCCGCAGCCCCGCTCCGGTCCTCCGGTGGCGCCCCCGGCGTCAAGCGCTTCACGAATACCGCGGTCTCGCGGTCCCCGGCTTTGCCTCCAGCATCCACGCCTTCGGCGCGCGCAGAAACCGGAGGCGTTGCTCCGGCCTCCTCTGCGTCCGGCCTCTGGTGCTCCGCTGCGGGGGCAAGTCCCGTGGGCCCCTCGGTCGCGCCGGGTTGCCCGTCGTCCGGAACGGAGCCAGCGCCAGCATCCGCGCCGCCCACGGCCTGTGCGAACGCCTGGAGGCTGGCGGGATCGATCTTGGCCCGCAGGGCGAGCGTCAGCTCGCCGTCGGCGAACTCCAGGGACTGGATGCGTACCGAACCCGACCGCAACACGAAGGAGAGCATGCGGCCGGCTGCCGCTTCGTTCGGCGTCGGCTGCTTGCCACCCGCGGAAGCGTCCAGCGGCAGAGCGTCGGAGTCGTCGGTCATGCCGTCATCCTCAGTGCCTGAAGGCCCGCTGCCCGGTGAAGATCATGCTCACGCCGGCTTCGTTGCAGGCCTCGATGATCTTCCGGTCGGCCAGGGATCCGCCCGGCTGCACGATGCCGGTCACGCCCTGCTCGATGCAGGCATCCACCCCGTCCCGCTTGGGGAAGAAGGCGTCGGAGATCGCGATGCCTCCGGCGATCCCGCCCTTGCGCTCTACCACTTCGCCATCGATCTCTTCCAGCGCCGAACCGGGCAAGTCCCCCGCCTGCACCCTGAGCTTGACCTCGAAGAAGAGACCCCCGTGCCTGCGGAACGCAATATCGTCGGCCAGCTTCTTGTACGCCTTGAAGACCGCGATCTCAGCCACGCCCACGCGGTCCTGCTCGCCGGTCCCGATGCCAACGGTCGCCCCGTCCTTGATGAACAGCACGGAGTTCGAGGTGACTCCCTGCTCCACCGACCAGCCGAAGAGCATGTCCTCCTTCTCTGCGTCCGTGGGCTCCCGCTGGATCCGGGTCACCGTGCCGTCCTTGGCCGTGTGCGCGGCCCGTTCGAAGTCGTCCGTCGAGCGAATCGCGTTCACGGGCGACTGCTGGACGATGAGGCCGCCATCCATCAGGCTCTTGAAGTCGACGAAACGTGCGGGGGCGTAGTCGCGGATCCGGTCGATGCGATCGATGCGCACGATCCGCAGGTTCTTGCGCCCCTTGAGGACCTCCACCGCCCCGTCTTCGAACTCCGGCGCCAGCACCACTTCGAGGTAGTTCTGGCCCATACGCTCGGCCGCCGCCCGGCTCACCGGCACGTTCAGAGCCGCGCATCCGCCAAAGGCGGCCAGGCGGTCACAGGCATTGGCGCGCTCGTACGCCTGGGCCGCGTCTTCGCCGTAGGCGGCGCCGCAGGGATTGTTGTGCTTCATGATGACGCACGCCGGGGTCTCCTTGAGGTAGCGCAGGATGTTGAGAGCGTTGTCCATGTCCGTCAGGTTGATCTTGCCCGGATGTTTGCCGAACTGGATCAGCCCCTCCTCGGAGAGGCAGCTCACCAGGCCCTTGCCCGGCTCGATGCACTGGCACTCGCCGAGACAGAGGTTGCCGCTCACGAGCTCGTACAGCGCAGCCTCCTGGCCCGGGTTCTCCCCGTACCGCAACCCGCGTTCGACCACGTTCCCGTCTTCATCCGGGATCTTCCAGGTCCGTTTGCGGTAGACCAGCTTCTGGTCGCCGAAGGTGATCGTGAGATCCTCGGGAAAGTGGTCGTCCATGATGGTCTTGTACATCTTTTTGAGGTCGGGCATGCTGCTGGTTCCTTCGATGCAAGAGACGTCGTGCCCGCATTGACGGGCATTTTGGACAGCAGTCAGACGCGGCGGCCGGCCGGCCGATGACGACGCATCGCGCCCTCCGCATGCGCCGCGTCCGTTCAGACCCGGACCGCGCCGCCAGCGCGCCGGGCCGACTTCGGATACCGGCGCCGGATCGGGGTCACCACCTCCTTCAGGAACACGTCCACCTGGGCCGGGGCACGCCCCACGTACGCACGCGCATCGAGCAGCGCAGCCAACTCCTTGGCGATGGCCTCAAAGCCCTCATCGCCGGCCAGACGCTCGAGCAGATCGTTCTCCCGCCCCTCGGCCTTGACCGCGGCAGCCGCCGCCTGGGCGTGCACGCGGATGCGTTCGTGGAGCTTCTGCCGGTCGCCCCCGGCCTTGACCGCGGCCATGAGGATGTTCTCCGTAGCCAGGAAGGGGAGCTCAGCCTGCAGGTTTTTCTCGATGACCTTGGGATACACCACCAGCCCCGAAGCCACGTTCGCACAGAGTTCGAGCACGGCGTCCGCCGCCAGGAAGGCCTGGGGCAGGTAGAGCCGGCGGCCGGCCGAGTCGTCGAGCGTGCGCTCGAGCCACTGGGTGGCATGGGTCAGGTACCCGTTCGTGGCGAGCTCGATCACGAACCGCGACAAGCTGCAGATCCGCTCCGAACGCATGGGATTGCGCTTGTAGGCCATGGCCGAGGATCCGATCTGCTTCTTGCCGAACGGCTCCTCCACCTCGCGGCGGTTGGCGAGCAGACGCAGATCCGTAGCGAACTTGCTCGCGCTCTCGCCGATGCCGGCCAGGGCCGCGAGGATCTGCGAATCGAGCTTGCGCGTATAGGTCTGGCCCGAGACGGGGATCGAGCGGTCGAATCCCATCTTGCGGCAGACGAGCCGGTCGAGACGGTCCACCTTGGCGTGATCGCCCTCGAACAGCTCCAGGAAGCTGGCCTGCGTGCCGGTCGTGCCCTTGACGCCGCGCAGGGGCAGTGCCCGGACGCGGCGTTCGATCTCGGTGAGATCGAGGGCGAAGTCCTGCGCCCACAGGGTGGCCCGCTTGCCCACGGTCGTGGGCTGGGCCGGCTGGAAGTGGGTGAAGCCCAGCGTGGGCCGGGCCCGGTGCTTGCGCGCGAACCGGCCGAGCGCGTCGACCACGTCCGCCAGCTTGGGCGCCAGAAGCTTCAGCGCCTCGCGCAGGATCAGGAGATCCGCATTGTCGGTCACGAAGCAGCTCGTGGCCCCGAGGTGGATGATGGGCGCCGCCTTCTTGGCCGCCAGGCCGAAGGTGTGGACGTGCGCCATCACGTCGTGGCGCACTTCGCGCTCCCGCCGGGCCGCGGCTTTCCAGTCGATGTCGTGGAGGTGCCGCTTCATGTCCGCGATCTGGTTCTTGCGGATGGAGAGCCCGAGTTCGCGCTGGCTCTCGGCGAGCGCCACCCAGAGCCGTCGCCAGGTTTCGATCCGCTTCTGCGGAGAAAAGAGCGCGGCCATGTCGGCGGATGCGTACCGGCTGACCAGGGGATTGTCGTACACGTCGCTCGACATGGGTCCTCCAGAAGCAGGTCGCACGGGCTTCGCGCCGCGCCCACGGCCCCGGGCGCGGCCAGGATGCCCGGCCTCACGGACACGGCCGGGAGCTATGACGCACCTCTACCTTAGCCGCTCCCGCCCGGCAGCACAACCCCCTTTCCGAGACCGCTGGCCGGCGCGCGCGGCAGCGCTGCGGGCGCCCGCGGCCGGTGCCAGACGCCTTTTTGGTTGACGGATGGCGCCAGGCGCGGTATCTGGGAAGCGATCCCGGCGCTGGTGCCGGTCCCGTCGTCCGTCCCGCTGTTGTTCACGCTGTTGTTCAAGGAGATCCTCGTGCGATTCGCCCGCCCGGCCTTTGTGATCGCCGTCGCCGTGCTGCTCGTTGCCGGTTGCGAACCCTCCAAACCTGTCACGAACACGGTCCAGCCGTCCGCCGAGGACAAGGCCTTTGCCGAAGCACTGGAAGCCGCCTGCGCCAAGGCCAAAGGCACACCCGGCCAGGAGGCGGCCAACTTCGTGACGCACAAGAAGTCGTGGGTCCACAACCTCCTGCGCTCGCTCAAGGGCGAGAAGCCGGCGACCGAGAAGCAGCTCCGCCGCGCCCGCAAGGTGCTGAGCGACCTGGACAAGACCGTACGCCAGGGGCCGGACTGGCCCCGTCCGCCCGTGTGCCGCGTGCCGCGCGCGGTCAAGCCGCCGCAAATCGACGGCAAGCTGGATGAGGCAGCCTGGAAGACAGCCGTGACCTACTCCGGCCTCTATGCGCTCGGCGAAACCGAGAAGCGGACAGCGCCCGCGACCACCTGGAAGATCCTCTGGGATCCGGAGCACCTCTACTTCGCGTTCGACTGCGCGGATGCCAAGATCCACGCCCCGAAGATGAAGCGCGACGACCACGTCTATTTCCACGACTGCGTGGAGATGTTCCTGCTCCCGGACTTCGACCGCGGCCTCTACTGGGAAATCGTGGTCAGCCCGAGCCGCAGCCTGTTCGACGCCCTCCACTGCAAGTACCGCGACCGCTGGGGGTGCTATGGCCGCTCCGACCAGAATCTCGAGGGGATCCGGATCGGCGTCCAGGTACGCGGAACCATCGACACGCCGGAGGACGAGGACCAAGGCTACACCATCGAACTCGCAGTGCCGCGGGCGCATCTGCCCGAGTACTCCCGCACGACACTTGCCGCCGGACACGAGCTTCGCTTCATGCTCGTCCGCCTCGACAAGAACGGCGACGCCATGAAGGTCTACGCTTATCAACCACTTCTCAGCTGGGGGCACAACATCTGGAACCACGGCATCATGAAGCTCGTCGACAAATAGGTCCCGCGAACGCGCGCGCCCGGAGGACGTCCATGATCGATCTGCACACGCACACCATCCTGTCGGACGGCGAACTCGACCCGGCCGAGCAAATTCGTTGCGCCGAGGTCCGGGGATACCGGTATCTGGGGCTCACCGACCACGCCAGCCTCGCCACGATCGAGATGATCGTCCCCGTACTCCTCGCCGCCGCCCGGCGGGAGAACGAACTCGATCGGGTCGAGGTCGTAGCAGGCGTGGAACTCACCCACGTGCGGCCCGAGCACATCGAGGAGGCCGCTAACCGCTCGCGCGAGCTGGGCGCCCAACTCGTGATCGTGCACGGCGAGACCATCGGAGAGCCGGTCATGGAAGGCACCAACCGCGCCGCCATCCGAGCCAAGGCCGACATCCTCGCGCACCCCGGCCTACTCACCCTCGAGGACGCCCAGGCGGCTGCGCGCAACAACGTACTGCTGGAAGTCAGCGGCAAGGCCGGTCACTCCCTGACGAACGGCCACGTCGTACGCATGGCGCGCGAAGCCGGGGCCCAGCTCATCTTCGGCTCGGACGCCCACTCCTTCACCCAGATGGTCGAACGCTCTCAGGCCGACCGCATCTGCCGCGGCGCAGGCCTGGATCCGGAAGAGATCGAGGTCATGTTTACCCACGCCGAGCAGCTCGTCAAACACAAGACCATGCAGCAGGAGATGGACGAGAGCAACGACTGGTAGGGCGTTGGCCAAGCGCCTCGCCCGACCTGCAGGCCCCTCACACCACTTCGAGCCGCGCCGCCTGCAGGTCCACCGAACTCGGGCCCACCAGGACATCGAACGCGCCCGGCTCGACCACCCAGGCGCCGTCCTCCCAGAACGCCAGCTTCTCCGGGGTGACGTCCAGGGATACGGTCTTTGTCTCGCCCGGCTCGAGGGCGATGCGTCGGAATCCCTTGAGCTCCAGGATGGGACGGTTGCGCGAGACGTAGAGATCGCGGACGTACATCTGCACGATCTCGTCGCCCGCCCGGTCGCCCGTGTTCGTCACCTCCACACCGACCGACGTCCGCGCGTCCCGCGCGATCTCGGGCTGTGCGAGACGCGGCTCGGCGTACGCAAAAGTGGTGTAGCTCAGGCCGAAGCCGAAGGGGAACAGCGGCTCCACCGTGGAATCGAGATAGGTCCGGTTGCGGCCCCACCGCATGCGGTTGTAGTAGCAGGGGACCTGGCCGACGTTCCGCGGAATGGTAACCGTGAGCTTGCCCGAAGGGTTGACCTCGCCGAAGAGCACGCGCGCCAGCGCCGTGCCACAAGCCTGGCCCAGGTACCAGCCGTCCAGAACCGCATCCACCTGCTCGGCGATCCTTGTGATGGCCAGCGGCCGTCCATGGAGCAGCACCAGGACCACGGGCGTGCCCGTGTCCATCACCGCCTGCGCCAGTTCGTTCTGGAGACCCACGGGCTGGAGGGTGTCGCGATCCACGTTCTCGACCGCGGTCTGGTGCGACCCGCCGAGCACCAGCACGGCCACGTCAGCCTTGCGCGCGAGCGCAGCCGCCTCCTCGATCTTGTCGTAGGCCGGGTCCTCGATCCGGCAACCCTCTTCGGCCACCACCTCGGTCCCCTTCCCCACGGCTGCGCGGATGCCGTCCAGCACCGACACGTACCCCCGGCAGTCACCGGTCGAGTACCGGCCGAGCCGGCGCGCCTGCGAGTTCGGCCCGAGCACGGCAATGGTCTTGAGGCCATCCTTGTCGAGCGGCAACCGGCCCGCCTCGTTCTTGAGGAGGATCACGGCCTTCTCCGCCGCCTCGAGCGCCAGGGCATCGTTCGCTTCGTCGTAGATCACGTCCTTCAGGTTCGGCCGCTTGATGCCCTTGACCTTCTTGACCGCCGCATAGGTCTCGATGCTGTAAGTCTCAATCTCCCTCTCGGGGTTCTGGATCGGGTCCCGCGCCGGATCGACCTCGGGGTACTCCTCGAGCAACCCGAGCCGCAGTTTGGCGCGGAGCACGTTGCGCGCGGCTTCGTCGACCAGGCGTTCGTCGATCTCTCCGGACGCGACCGCAGCGATCAGGGACTCGCCGTACATGCGGTTCTCGTTCCAGACCTCGTACAGGTTCATCTCCTGGTCCACGCCCGCCTCCAGACTCATGCGAGCGGCCTCGACCGGGGTCTCGGCCGCGTTGAGGCAGGTGATCAGGTTCTTGATGTCGTTGTTGTCCGCCACCACGAACCCGTCGAATCCGTAGGTCTCCCGCAGGAGGTCCTGCAGGAGCGCCTTGTGCGTGTGGCAGGGGATGCCGTTCACCGTGTGGTGCGCGGGCATGATGCTTCCCACGCGCGCTTCCTCGACCGCGGCCTTGAACGGCGCCAGGTGGACCTCGTGGAGCACGCGGTCGGAAAGCTCGGCGGGCGACCCGTTCAGGCCGCCAAGGGGCTCGCCGTCGGCCACAAAGTGCTTGGCCGTGGCGATGATGCGGTCAGGGCCGAAGCGCTCGTCGCCTTCCCCCTGGAATCCCAGGATGGTGGCCACGCCCATACGGCTCACGAGGTACGGATCCTCGCTGAAACACTCTTCGGTGCGGCACCAGCGCGGATCGCGGGCCACGCCCAGCATCGGGCTGTAGGTCTGGTGCACGCCAAAGGCCCGCGCTTCTTGCGCGATGGTCGCGGCCACCCGCCGGACCAGGTCCGTGTCCCACGTGCTCGCCATGGCAATGGCCTGCGGGAAGGACGTGGCGTGCTCCTCGAGCACGCCGTGCAGGCACTCGCACGGCTGAAGATTCGGAATGCCCAAGCGGGCATTTCCGTTGAGGTAGAAGGACTGGAGCTGATGGACCTTCTCCTCGGTCGTCATCGCGCCGATCAGCGCGTCGACCTTCGCCTCGATGTCGCTCTCTCGCATGCGTCCTCCTCAGGGGTGTGCGGAGGGATCACGGCGCAGCCGCGCCCGCGTCCACGGGCTGGATCCACACAGCGTCGGCCACGACTTTTCCCTTCTGCTTGCCGACGGTCAAGACCTCCACAATGAGCGTGTCGCCGGCCACCTCGACCGTGCCCAGGCGCTGCCATGCCACACCGTTCAGCCGCCGGCCGGTTGCGTCCTTGGACTGATCCACGGTGCCCAGCGGCACAGTCGTCTCGCCTGCGCGCGCGCGGTACGGCACGCCCGCGACGCTGAAATTGTTCCGCTGCCAGGTGGCGAAGACCGCGTACGTGGCCGGCGCCAGCTGGCCGAACGTCCAGGCTGCCACGGGCGCGGGCTCGCGGGCTTCGTTGTTGAAGCGCATGGCGTCGCCGTCGCAGCCGTGGCCCATGCGTTCGCCGCGCTTGAGCGCTTCGAACCCCTCGTCGCCGTCGTCGAGGATCCGGCCCGCGGCCCGGTCCACCCGCGCCACTGCGACCGCGTCGGCGATCACCTTCTTCTTGTCCGTCCGGTTGGAGAGCACCACCTTGAGCGTACCCGCTTCGAGCACGTACTCGCCGAGGCTCTCCCACCACGCCCCGCCCGCAAACAGACTGTCGGGGATCTTCGTCTGGTTGACGCGCACCAGTCCTTTGGAGGTCTCCCCGTCGTACAGCGTGAAGGGCGCGCGCCAGGTGCGCGTGTTGCTCGCGGTCCAGGTGAGAAAGACCTCGTACACGCCCGGCTCCAGGTCGGCCAGCGTCCAGGTGGCCTGGGCCAGGTTCTCCTTGTCCCCGCCCTTCTGACCGCGCACGTACCGGGTGGTGCCCTTGTAGCCCTTTCCCCCTGCGAGCCAGCCGGCGGTCGCCTCATAGCCCTCGTCTCCGTTGTCCACGATCCTTGGTTCCCCTCCCCCGGCCGGCACGAGTCGTACGGCGTCGGCCATGACCCAGCGACCGCGGGCGGCATTGGTCATCACCACCCGGCAGGTCCCGCTCTGGATCGTGTGGATTCCGAGCTTGGTCCACGCATGGCCCGCTGCCGTGTCCCCAGCAGCCGCCTGGCTCTGGTTCCCGTGAGCCGTGCCGACGGACTTGGGTCCGTCGAAGATCTCGAAGGGCACGCGCTCCGGCATCTGGTAGCTCCATTTGGGCCAGGTCGCGTAGAGCCTGTATTGACCAGCCTCGAGGCCGGTGAAGGTCCAGGTGGCGCGCGTGCGCGTGTCCGTTCCGCCGCCTGCGGGGTAGAAGTCGAAGTCGCCGCCATACGCGTTTTTGCGCTTATCGAGCGTACGCCAGTGCGCCTCTTCCGCGTACCATGGGTCGGTGTCGTCCACCACGCGCGCCAGCTGGCGCACGCCGATGGTAACCGCAGCCGGGTCGGATGGTAGCGCACCGTCAGAGGCCCGGTAGGTGAAGCGATCCGTGCCGTGGAAGCCGGGTTGGGGGGTGTACACAAACGTACCGTCCGCATGGAAATCGAGCGTGCCGTGGGCGGGCTTGTCCACGAGCGCGGCCGTGACCGGATCGCCGTTCGCATCAGTATCGTTGCCGAGCACCCCGGCCACGCCGAGGAAGCGTTGGTTGGACGTCTCCAGCCGTTCGTCCGCTGCCACCGCATACCGGTCCTCGGCCGCCACGGGTGCAACGTTGTGTGGCAGATGCAGGAGCCCGAGTGGCCGCGCCTGTCCATCCTTCTCGGTCACGTGGTAGAAGGCCCCGCCCTGTGGGGCGCCCACGATGACGTCCTGGAAGCCGGGGATGGTGATGCGCACGCACGCCCAGTTCGCGAGCGGCGCGTGGGCATAGAGCAGCCACTCGCGTTTGCCTGCCTCGCCCAGGACCAGCGCCAGGGCGTAGACGTGCACCCGGGCCTTCCGGTTGTTCCAGGCGGTCGTCTCGTTGGCGTCCGCCGGGAGCACGTACCACCGGTCGGGGCCGGCGAACGGCGGGAACGGCTTGCGCGCGTTGTTGGGCACGATCCGGCCGTCCTTCCAGAAGCGCCGCAGCAGCGGATGGGCGTGCACGCGGCCCACCGCATTCGCCACCACGTAGAACGCCCGGCCGCCTTTGGCGCGCGTCTCCCGGTAGCCGCGGTACTCGCGCAGCACCTGCGGCCGCATCCCCCAGAGCACGAACTGGACCACGCCCCGGTACCGCTCGAGGGTATAGGTCTGGTCGTGCTTGTACTCCAGGATCTTGACGAGCGGGTCGTTCTCGTACCAGATCGACAGCTCCTCGAAGAAGTCCGGCTTGGTCTTGCGCACCCGGTCGAACGCCCAGTCGATGTTCGCCACGATCCCCTGGGGGCTGGCGACCCAGAAGTCCCGCACCACCTCCCAGTCGGAGGTGTAGAGGTGCACGCTGATGCCGTCCCAGGCGTGGGGCTTGTGCCATGTGATCCGGTCTTCGGACAGGGTCCCGCGGTTGTTGAAGCCGCTGTACGGGATGATGACCGCGTTCTTCTTCCAGGCCTCGCTCACCAGCGCATCGCGCAGGCCGTCCAGCATGCGGCGGTAGCGGACCTGCCACGCCTCCTCCACCAGCTTGCCGATCGCAGCAATGTCCTTGGGGTCGATGCCATTCTCCTGCATGCGCGCAGCCAGGCGCTTGCAGTTGCCCGGATGCACGCGCTTGGCGATCTTCGGCTCGTTGTTGGAGAAGATGAGCACCAGGGGCGGGTCCGGATACACGTCCTGCAGCTTCTTCAGCACGGCGCTGTCGGTCCAGGCCCGGCCGACCGCGTACCAGAGCTCCTTCGGACCGAAGGGACCAATCACGGGTTCGACCGTCCCGTCCGGACGCACGAGACACGGATTCTCGGCCTCCGGCTTGTCCGCCTGTTTGAGAAGGTCGTTCTCCCACTGGGTGTAGCGGAACGAGATGGGAAGCTTGCGCTCTGCACACGCCTGCATGGGTGCCTCGTAGTATGCGACGTCGCGCTCGTCCCACTTGGCGTCCGGCCCCGGCCCCTGGAACCAGGGCAGGAGCACGTGTCCGTCGGTCTGGATCGCGGTCGTCAGCTGCCAGGTCGGATGAAAGCCGCTCTCGAACTTGCCCGTGTTCCAGCTGCCGGCGAGCGGCAACCCCTGGTCGAGCGCTGTGCGGATCCGTTCCAGCGACCACGTGCCCGCGGCAGTCTCGCCCGGGGAGGCTGCGATCGGAGCGAGCAGCAGAACCGTGGCGAAAGCTGCCACCGCCTTCAGCCGTAGCGTGATCGTTCGGGATACGCGCATGTGGACTCCTTCCTGCACATCCGGCCTAGTCCTCGAAGACCCACCGCCCGTACTCGTACTCGTAGGCCCAGAGGCCGGTGCTGTCCGGGGAGTAGGACCAGTGGTAGAGCCAGAAGGGCGTGCCGCGGTGGGCGAGCGCGCGGTTGAGCTGAAGCTGCACCCCCCAGACCGTGCCGGGCTTCGGCTTGGCCACCCCCTTCCAGAAGGGAATCCGGATCTCCACGGTATAGCTCGTCTTGCCGGTCACCGTGCACGCAAACGTAGGATCGTGGGTCACGTGGTTGGCGGCAAACGGCTCCTTCGGGTCGAAGTAGTGCTTGACGTAGGTCTTGTGCCCCTCGGGCACGAAGTGCATGAGCTGCCAGCGCACGACCTCGCTCAGGTCCGGCTTGATGAACATCTCGAAGACCGGCTTCTTCTTGGCGTTCTTCTCGACCAGATCGCCTTCCACGGATCCGCGCACGTACTCCATCATCTTCTCGCTCGTGCCCTTCACTTCATATGCCGTGTACAGGGCCTCGCCGTCGTAGAGCGCGCGGGCCACGATCGCCCGGCCCTCGCTCGGCAGGGGTTTGCGGCTGAGATCCTTGACATTCGGTGGCGCGAAGAAGCTCTCCATCTTCGGGGCCTTCTGCCAGGCGGCCTCGTCCAGCTTGCCGTCGATCGTCACGCCCTCGGCCCGGCCCACCGCGTAGGTCTTGAAGCCGTGCTGTTCGAGCATAGGCCAGGCCTTCTCCCGGCTCTTCACGGGCGGGACGATGTAGGACTCCAGGCTGGTGAGTGCCGCGACCTTGCTCCGTTCGAAGAGCGGAGCGAGTTGTTCGAGCCGCGCGAGCATGCCGTCGGTGGCCTCCTTGTAGAGCGCCAGCGTCTTCTCGCGCGGATGCAGCTCGTCGATGTAGCTCTTCTCGATGAAGTAGGTCAGGTAATCGATGAGCGGCTTGTACAGCGCGGGATCGCGGTCGGCGAGTTCGCGCGCAGCCAGCCTGAGCGCCCGGTCCGGATCGTAGGCCTCGGGGTTCCAGGTGAAATCGGTCAGGCCGATGAAGAAGATGGGCGAAGAGCTCTGCGCAGAGATGCCGTAGAGATGCTGGGCCACGTCGCGGTCGTGGTAGTCTGGCGTGCGCAGATTCCGCCGTAATCCCTGGCAGTCGTACATCATGAGCTTGCCGTCCGCGCCGAACGCGTCGATGTAGGCCTTGGCGCCCGCAGCCGGGAACTGGTTGCAGAAGACTTCCAGCCCGTTCATCATCAGGAACTCGGTGCCTTTGAGCGCCTCGACCGCCTTGAGCGCATCGGCCTCCTCGTCCGCCCCCCGGTTGATGGCGTAGCCCACGGGCATGTACCCGATCCAGATGTCGCTGTCGAGCTTCTTTCGCTCCTTGCGAATCTCGCTCAGGATGTGCTTGACCGTCCGGGCCGGGTCGCCCGGAAACGGCTCGTCCTCCTTGTCCGGCGTCCAGAACCGCCCGTCGTTGAAGTCGATCAGGAAGAGGTCCGCCCCCGCGTCGACCGCCTTCTTCAGGGTTGCGCGATACTTGGCGAGCTTCCCCTCCTTGGCCGAGACCACGTGAGAATGGCAGCGGGGCAGATGCCGCATGTCCCAGACGAACGACCAGTTCTCGAACCGGCCGTTTCCCTTACAGCGGACCCACCAGTCCTGGCACCGCTTGCCCCCCCGGAACCAGAGCGTGGGCCAGTCGACCACGGTGCCGAGGCGGAGATACTGCTTGCCGTCCTTACGAAAGACCATCTGCCGCAGCGTCTCGACGCCCCAGAGCGCGCCCCACGCGTTGGCGCCCAGGCACGCGACCACGGGCCGGCCCTTGACCGTGTCGCTCGCCACCACGTACCGTTCCGCCGCCTGCCAGCGGTCCTCGACCGCGGGCAAGGGTGGGACGGAGATCCCTGCGGCCTTGGCCACGCCATCGTTCGTATCCGTCACGAGGAACAGCAGGAGCGGACGGTTCTGGTCTGCAGGAAGCTCGGCAGAGAAGGTGATCCCGGGGAAGAGGTCCTGCAATTCAGCGGCCGTGTCCAGCGGGCTCGGCCAATCCTCGGCTTGGACCCGGGCGCGTGCAGCCTTCCACTGGTTCTGGAGGCCCCGATGCGCCTTCCTGCGCTCCCGTTTGTTCTCGTAATTCGCCGCACGGACCTTGCGCTCCTTTTCGAGGAGTTCTTTCTCCGCCAGTACCTGGGCGGCCTGCACGAGCACCTCGGGGCAGACGCAAACCGGAGGCTTGTCCAGCGGCACGCACACGTCCTTGAGATCCGCCTGCTTGGGCGTGGGGACAATGGCGGTCTCCAGGTCGCCCTCCATGTAGTCCGGGACGACTTCGCTCAGCTCGACTTCGCCCGCGCATCCTGTAGCCGTGGCCACCACGATCGTCATCCCCATCACAACCGCCATCATCGCCAATTCGCGTCCGGTCTGCACCTGCATGTCTTCTCCTCCTGTGTCCAACCGCCTGTACGGATCGGGGCGGGCCCTCCCCCCCCCGTCCGAGTTGTTTCCCATCACTTCGCCGTGGCGCCAGCGGCCTCGCTCATCGCCCCCGGCCGCAGGAGCGGGCTCACGCCCTGCACGCGATAGGTATAGCGTTTGCCCGTCTCGCTTGTACGATCGGTGTACGCGGTCACGAGACCGCCGGGGCCGCTGACGGGCCGCCCGTAGATCTCGGCAAGCAGCACCGGCGCCGCGCCCTCTTCGCCGCGGTAGATCCGCACCCACTGCAGATCGCAGCCCACCCAGTCCTCGACATCCACCCGCCAGGTGAGCTGTACGCCCTTGTCCTCCGCTGGCGCTGCCTTGAGATCCTGGATGGCCGGCGCAGCCGGTGCGCGCGCGGGGCCGGGCCAGGTCTGGCCGTTCTTTAACACGGCGTAGAGGCGGTACCAGGCCGGCTCGATCGTGTCCGCCACATGCCAGCCGTCTGCCTTGCGCACGGCGTCGAGCGTCTCCCCCGTCTCGATGTTGCGCACGGTGAGGTCCGCAGCCTTGTCGCGGATGAGCAGGTCCACCTGGTTGGGCAAGGCCTTGTCCTCCACCTTGCGGTAGGAGGCGCCGTCGAATTCGCGCTTGTCGTTCACGATCATGACCACGGGAATGCCCTTGTACGCGAATCCCTGCATCACCACTTCGGGATTGTCGGTGTCGAAGTAGGGCAGGAAACCCGCCGCGTGGAGCTGTCCGCGCATGGACCGGGCGCCAGCCACGAGCGCCTCGTTCAAGGCCTCAGGTTCGCTCGGCAGGAAGGACTTCTTCCTTCTCTTCTTGCCGTCCTTGGCGTTTGGCGGCGGGCCGAACGGCTGCCAAGTCTTCGCATTCTTGAGGGCGGGCGCGCCCCCGGGCGCCGTGAATCCCTCTGGCAGGAACACCGTGCCGCCTGCCCGGTCCACCTTCACGAGGTCTGCGTAATCCTGTGGCCCCACGCCCTTCTTGACCGCAACATACCGGTACTTCGCCAGGTGCGCGCGCCGGTCCTTCTGGTTGCGCAGGATGTCGAAGGGAATGTGCCCGACGATCAGCGCGAGGTTCAACTCCGCGTGGCCATAGATCCCGCCCAAGAGCGCGAGACGCGCCTCTAGGGGCGTCCACGCCTCGATCAGCTCGCCGTACTGCTCGATGAACCGTCCCGTGGTGCGCAGCACGGGTTCCTGCACGCTGCGCGTGCGCCTGTAATCCCGCTTGCGCTGCACGATCGTCGGCGTGTCGCTCTGCACCAGGCCGAAGCGGAGCGCGGCCTCCACGAGCAGGCGATTCAGCTCGGCTCGTTCCTCCGCGTCCAGCGGGCCCTGCTGCAGACGGCCAAGCTGCTTGCGTACGCGCCTGTTCAGCTTGAGGCCCTTGAAGGCGTTCGCCGCGTACAGGATCTCTTCACCCCGGATGAGTTCGTTCAGCTTGGCCAGAACCGCCTTCTTGAGTTCCGGAGTGAGCAGACCGCCTCCCCCCAAGTCCAGGCCTTCGTCGCCTTCGGTAATGGACGCGGCCTCGATCTCGTCATGGATTCGCTTCCCCAGGCGCTTGGCCAGGAAGCCCGCTGCCTTGGCGTGTTTGTCCTTGGTCCGTCCGGCCAGGGCAGCGATGATCGCGTCCCACTTCTCGATGTGCTTGGGGTCGTCCGCGAGCAGCGGGAAACCGGGCGGCGAGGGCCTGTCCTTGCTGCCGTAGTAGTAATGGGACTGCCGTCCGGGCTCAAAGGCTTGGATGCCCCAATGGCCGGTGCGCCGGGCGCCCATGCAAAACGTCAGAAGATTCGCCTCGCGCAGCACCACCGAAGGGATAAACGCTCCCTTGTAGGTGGTACGGATGAGCTGTACGAGTTGGCTTGCGGGCGCGGGGCGGCTCTGGGCCAGGAGGCGCACCGAGGCATTGGCGATGTGCTTGGGGTCGTTGCCGATGTAGCTCCAGTCCTGCCCATGGCCGTGTACGATCTGGACCGCCCAGATCGGATCGGTGGTGAACTCGGCGTCGGGGACGATCTTGAGAATCGCCTCTTCGGTTGCCTTGCGCACCCGGTGAGAGCCGCCCTTCTCAAAGGTCTGGCCCCAGACCTTGAGCTTCTTTGCATCATAGGCTTCGTCGGCAGCGAGCAGGCCATCTGTGCGGGCTGCCTGGACGACGTACGCCAGAGCCTGCGGATGGGCCTTGCCTGCCGGCGGGGCGGTCGGGATGCCCATCTCCGTTCCCAGGAGGAAGACCTTGAAGATCTCGGCGTGCTCCCCCAGCCGGTAGGACTTGACGCGACCTGCGAACTCCTCGGCTACGAAGCGGATCACCGCGGGGTGGTAGAAATTGACATCCGTGCCCATGCCCGGCGGGGGCTTCTTGAGCAGGACCATGCCCTCGCCCACGGCCTTCTCGTAGGGGATGCCCATCTCTTTGGCGAGCTTCTTCGACCGGGACGGCCAGTGGAAGCGGAGGCCCGTGGTCATGCCGTACTTGGCGAAGATCGCCAACCGCTTCTTGTGACGTTCCGCATCCTCCTTGCGCAGGCTCCCCTGCCCGATGTAGGACTGGGTGAACCCGAGATCCGCGAACCACCGAGCATCGCGCTTGTCGTCTTGCGTCGTCTTGCTGAAGCGGTACGCGGTCCAGGCGAGGTACTCGCAGGAGAGCTTCCCGCCATCACCCTCCCCAGCAAACGCGCGTGGCCCAAGCAGCAGGACAACGCTCACGAGCAGTGCGCCCCGGCACTTCCCGCGGCCTGCTTTTGTTTTCGAGCAGTAGACAGATCGCCTCCCCATGCCCCCTCCCTTCTCGGTGCGCGCGACGCGCAGCGCGGGCGCGCACCATCAGTCGGGCCCCATGGCCTTTTTCCATCTCCGCAGGGCTTCCACGTGTCCGTCCACGAACCAGACCCGGACCTTGCCATCCGCGTGCCGCATGAAGTGCGGGCTGTTGCGCATCCAGTAGACCTGGAAGCCCGTGAACGGCGGTGCCGCGCCCAGGGGCTGCACCTCCAGGGCCTTGTTCCAGCCGTGGCGGTCCATGCCCGTGAGCGTCTTGGTCGACCCGGCGCCGCGGCCGCATAGACCGCCGGCACGGGCGGGGTCGTAGGTTCCCTGCCCCGGCTTGTCCGGCCGCCAGAGCCACCCGCCCCGCAGCATGGGTGGCGGCAGGTCCCGGCCGTACCAGCCCTTGACCGTGAAGTAGGTCTGCAGGCCGTAGTGCGTCCCGTGGTAGGACTCACCCGTGCGCCAGTCGTTCCCGCCGTTGTCGGCTTCGGCGGGACAGCCGAAGACCCCGTTCTCCGACGGCAGCCCGCTCCAGCGCGGCAGATCGACATAGCCCTTGGTGTAGAGCTGCTTGACGGCCGTGTAGTGGACCGTGCAGTAGCCGTTGTGATCGGAGGCGTACTGCGTGGTGATGAGCCCGATCTGGCGCGCGTTGTTCGCGCACGCCACCGCCCGCGCCGCGTCGAGCACCTTGCTCAACACCGGCAGGAGCATGGCCGCGAGAATGCTGATGATCGTGATGACGACGAGAAGCTCTACGAGGGTGAACCCGCTGCGAAAATCTCGCGTGTCGCGCATCTGCATCCGCCTTCCCTCCTCTACTCTCTGAAGACCGCGATGGCATCCGCGATGAAGTCGGTCTTGTGCCGCTCCTTGGCCGTAGTGGTCACGCGCAGGGTGCCGCTCTCGATCTTGACGATCCCGAGAGGGTTCCACCACGCACCCCCGGCGTAGAGCCTGCGGGGGGCGCCTCCCAGGGAGACCCGGGCCTGGTGGCGACGCGTGGTGCCGTCGAAAAGCATGTACGGCACGGCCCGCGTGCCCGCCTTTGGCGGCCAGGTGGCGTACACGGCGTACGACCCGGGCGCCAGCCCGTCGCAGGTCCAGACCGCCTTGTCGTACGCGGTTTCGTCGGTCTCGCCCTTCTTGCGCTTGGGCGGCTTGCGGCTGCGCGTCCACTGCGACCCGCCGGCGAATCCCTCCTCGCTCTGGTTCCAGCCGCACTGCACGCGGAAGTCCTCGTCTCCGTCGTCCACGATGCGCGCCTTCCCGCCGTCGAGGCTCACGACGCGCAGGGCGTCCGCGATCACCCAGCGGCCCTCGGCGTTGTTGCCGAGCTCCACGCGCAGGGACCCGCTCTCGACCCGGAAACGGCCGAGGCTGGCCCACGTGGCCCCGTCCATCTCAGGCCCCTCGGGCGGCGCTTCCTGGCTCAGCCCGACCCGTCCGCGGAAGGTGTGCCCATCATTCACGGTGTACTCCACCCGCTTGGGCCGCTGGTAGCTGAACGCAGGCCAAGTCGCGAAGACCTCATAGGCCCCCGGCGCAAGATCCGCCACCGTCCAGATCGCGACCGAGCTCGGCTGGTCGGCCGGATTGGCGACAAAGTACGTGATGCCCTCGCCGTAGCCCAGCTTGCCCGTGTGGTTGGGCGTTGCGCGCGCGGTGAAGTCCGCAAAGCTGTCGTCCACGATGCGCACGGGTTTTCCGAGCACGTCGATGGTCACGGTGGCGGGCTCGGACCGGCCCGCTCTGTCGTGCACACGATAGATGAAACTCACGCTTCCCTGGAAATCGGGGGCGGTCCGGAAGGTGAAAGAACCGTCCGTCCGGAAGCTGAGGTCGCCCGTCTCCGGCCCGCTTACGAGTTCCGCGTGGATCCGGTCGCCGTCCGGGTCGGCGTCGTTGGCGAGCACCACGCGTCCGCCGCTGTAGCGGAACGGGGTGACGCAAAGCGTCTCGCCCGCGACCATGGCATAGTGGTCGTCCTTGGCCTCGGGCACCTGGTTCGTCGCATACGCGAGCTGCGCTGGATCGCCGACCCGCGCCACGGAGCCGTCGGCTTCCTGGAGATGGTAGAAGCTCCCCTCCAAGCCAACGTCCACGGTCAACGCCTGGTAGTCGGGAATGGTGACCTGCACGTCCTCCCGGTCGCCCAGCGGGGCGTGCGCGTAGAGCAGCCACGCGCGCTTCGGCTTCGTGCCGATGACGCGGGCAAGCGTGAAGACCGGCATGCGCGTGGTCAGCGTCCACGGCCGGGGCGGGTCCAGATTTGTACTCAGGTGGAACCAGCGCTCCTCGTCCTTGAACTTCTCGGGGAGCTCATGGTTGAACGGGTGCTCGCCGTCGGGATTGGGGACGAGCGCGCCCTTGCGCCAAAACCTGGTGAGCACGGGATCGGCGTGCACCAGGTCTACGGAGCGAATGAGCGCGGCCCACTGCGGCCGCCAGTTCTCGATGGGATCGGACGACCCGTTCCATTGGCGCTCCACGCGCGGGGTCAGCGTCCAGACGACGTACTGGGCCCACGCCGCGTACCGCTCCGGGGGGTAAAGCAAGCCCTTCTCTTCGTACGCCTTGGCCTTGCGCCCGCCGCCGTCCCAGAAGATGGTCTCCATCCACCACTCCGGATCGGCCTGGAGCGCGCGCCGCTTCATGAAGACCAGGTTCATCATCTCCACCTGGCAGCTCCACACGTGGTGGTCGAACTTGTCGTACTCCCAGTGGTTGTCGTAGGCTTCGGGCAGAGCCCCTTCCCACGTGTTCCGGGGCGGCCGCTCGGTTCGGCTCGCCTCTGTGCCGGCCTTGTAGTCGGGCCCCAGCCACTTGCCGATGCCGGGTTCCCGGCCCATGTGGTCGGGTCCGGGGCCGCCGTTGTAGGCCGCGATGATCGCGTTCTTCTGCCAGTGCTCGTTGGGCATGGCTTCGTGCAGGCCGGCGATCATGGCCTGATGGCGCTCGTAGAGGCAGTCGCCGATCGACACCTTCTTGCCGGCCTCGATCATGTCCATGTAGCGCTTGGAGGTCTTCGGATCCCGCAGCCGGGCGGCCTCGTTGTTGCTGACGCACACGACGCGCGGCGGATCCGGATAGACCTCGGCCAGCCACGCGAAGTACTTGGTGCCCGACCAGTGCTGGCCCAGCTCCCGCCAGGCTTCCACGGGGCCGAAGGGACTGTACTTGCGTACGGGCTTTCCCGTCTGGGCGTCGATCACGCAGGGATTCTCCTCCGGCGGCCGGTTGAAGAACTTCGGGTTGCTGTAGAACTGTCCCTTCCACTGCCCGCCCGTGATCATGACAAAGGGCATCTTCCAGGCGGCGAGCGTCTGCATGGCCTTTTGCATGGCGGGCTTGGTGTGCTTTTCCATCCGCTTCTCGTCGTTGGCCCATCGCGGCGACAGCACGTACGTGAACGGCAGGATGTGGTGCCCGCGTTCGATCATTTCGAGCTGGAGGTCCAGCGTGGCGAAACGGGAATGCCAGTGCGCGGCGAGCGGCAGGGGGCGGCCCTCCTCGCCCTGGTTGGGCTTGAGCGCTTCCGCGCGGATGACCTCGGCTGTAGCGGGCATGGGTTCGCCCGCCAATCCGGCCGCACACCTCCAGCCGAGCGCCAGTGTAGCCAGACCGAACAATGCCACCGTCTGTCTCGTTCCCCGCATACCTCCTCCTCTCATGCCTCATCAGCCGTCTGTTTCGGCGGCACCAACCTCGGTTCGAGCATCATGACCGGGCGCTCCACCGGCCGTCCCTCGATCATGGCCTTGAGCAGCGCCATGGCCACCATGCCCACTTCGTACCCGTCCTGCTCCAGCTTGGCCACAAAGGCGGGGAGGTAATCCTCGCCGGTGTTGGCGCTGGACACGATCGCAGCTTCGGCCACGCGCTCGGGCGCCTGCTGCTGGAGCGCCTGGATCACGGCCATGGCCATGCGATCGTCTGTGAACACCAGGCCGTCGGGCTTGCCTGCCAGCACCTGGGCCACGATCGATTCCACCGCGTCGCCCCTGTGCCAAAGGACTTCGATCAACTCGCCGTCCCCGCCCGCCTCGCCCAGCCGGGCCTTGAGCCCCTGCATCGTGTGCGACGGTTTGTGCGCGCTCAGCAAACGGCGGGCGCCGGCGCCGAGCAGGTACGCCCCGGCCTGGTAGCCGAACGAGAACCGGTTGTGCAACACGCACCCCACGCCCGGGCCCGCGCTCTCCTGGGAGCCTGTGACGATCTTGAGATCGGGATTGGCCTGGCGGATCTTCTCCAGGATCGCGGGGCTCATCCACGGGACGATCATGCCCGCGACCTCGGGCCGGCGCGCTTCCTGCACGAGTGGCTCGGGATCGTGCGGCGAGAGGATTTCGGGCGCGCGGTGGACTTCAACGCGGTAGGTTCCGCCCTCGGTGCCGTCGAGAACCGCGGTCAGCTTGCGCACGCAATACGGGTGGTCGACCTCGCCCCAGTCGTCCACGAAGAGGATGGTGCGCACATCGGTCGCCGGCAAACAGCTGCGCCCGCTCACGAACACACCCCGGCCCTGCACCTTGTAGACGAGCTCTTCGGATACCAGCCGATCCACGACCTTGCGCACCGTGCCGTAGCTGATGCCATACTCCTCGGCGAGCTTCCGCTCCGAACTCAACGGCTGGTCGGCTACGGCTGTCTGCGCGTAGTCGCGCAGGTCTGCGTACAGCTGATCGCCGGCGAACCCGCCGCCGAGCAGGCGGCGGTTCGAACGCCGATGACTGGCAGAGACTTTGGGCACTGGGCTTTCCTAGATATAAAACTGGTTCAACATTTCGTGCGCCATAACTGCGATAGTACTGCGTCACGATTGCAATGTCAAGCGGCATCTAACAAATGCCACAACATATTGCGTGACAATTTTCTACAATAACTCGCTCTGCGCTTGATATGCGGTGCAATCGAACGAACCAAACGCTTGGATTCTGCCGACCAGTATACCATAGACGGATGCGCACAGAAATCTCAACTTATCCGTTTGACAAAGCGAAAGCCGCGTGTATATGTCCTACATAAGGACATACGGAGCTAGCAATGGCCCTGGGGCCGATCTCGCAAAAAACGCTGGCCGACACCGTGGAAATCCGGCTGCGGGAGTTCATTCGGGAATCAGGCCTCACGCCCGGGGACGCCCTCCCCGGCGAACAGGCGCTCGCCAGCCAGCTCCAGGTCAGCCGCAACGTAATCCGCGAGGCCTTGAGCCGGCTGCGCATGCAGGGACTCGTCCAGAGCCGCAAGCGCCGCGGCATGGTGGTGGCCAGCCCCGAACACCTTTTCGCCGGCCTCGACCGGCTCCTCCAGACCGGCATCCTCGACGACAAGCGCGCCCAGGACCTCGCCCAGCTGCGCGTGGTCATCGAACTCGGCATCGCCGATTTCGTGGTGGCCGGCCTGACCGACGAACGCCTGGAAGACCTCGCGCGCATTGCCGAGGAGCTTGAAGCCTCCACGGATATGGACCGCCGCCGCGAGCTCGACCATGCCTTCCACGCCATCCTGTACCACCTCACCGGCAACCGGGAACTCGTGGCTTTCCAGTCCCTGCTCATGCTCTATTTCCAGCACCTGGTCGTGGCCAAGCCCTCGGGTCCGACGAGTATCCCCGGCGGCACGCACACGGATCTCGTGCACGCGTTGCACGCGCGCGATCCGAAAGCGTTCCGCAACGTCATGCGCATCCACCTCAAGAACCAGATCGATCATCTGCGCGAAATGCAGCAGTCGCGTGCGCGTGCGCACGCCGCGCACCCGGACGATGCGGACACGGAATCGGAGAGGGAACCATGAACCCGACAGCGACCGATTGGTGCGTCCTCGAGCTCCCCCCCACGCAAGACAATCCGCGCAACAGCGAGGGCGCCTTTGTCCGGCTCGCAGACGGCCGGATCCTCTTCATCTACTCCAAGTTCACGGGCGGCGGCGGAGACCATGCAACCGCGCATCTCGCCCGGCACGAATCGGCTGACGCGGGCGCCACATGGTCGGCCGAGGACCGACTCGTGGTCGACTGCGAGGGCGACATGAACGTGATGTCCGTCAGCCTGCTCCGCCTCGCCGACGGCCGCGTCGCGCTCTTCTACCTGCGCAAGAACTCGCTCGAGGATTGCCGCCCCCGGGTCCGTTTTTCCGCCGACGAAGGCGAAACCTGGTCCGACCCCACCCGCATGATTCCAGACGATGCGATGGGCTACTATGTCATGAACAACGACCGCGTCATCCAGCTCGCCTCCGGCCGCCTGGTCGCGCCCGCCGCACTCCACGGTCCTGCCGGGCCGGGCCAGATCGACAAGTACGGACGGGTCATGTGCTACCTGTCCGACGACAGCGGCGCCACCTGGCGCCGCAGCACGACCGT
>CAZBZG010000035.1:0-2486 GCA_964496245.1 uncultured Planctomycetaceae bacterium
CACGGCGGTCCGGCAGGAGCCGGACCCTCCGACGAACCTCCGGCTCGAGGCTTGTGTACCTCGGTAGGTCAACACCCACCCGCCACCAAAGAGGAACCGGCCCCAAGAGGGAGGGGGGGACAACTGATGGCGCTTGGGGCCGGGGAGTGACGGTCAAGATGGTTGCGGGTCGGGCGATGCTGCGGCGACGACCCGGATGCCGAAACGCGTGTCGAATTCCATGGCGTGCAGGAAGCGGCCGAGTTCGGGGTTGGCCTGGAGGAGCTCGACACGGGCCTTTGGTTGGAATTCCCGCAGCATGCGGATGAAGCACGCGAGCAGGCTGAGGTCGACAGGGCTGAGGGCGTTGAGGTCGCGGAGATCGAGGAGGACGTTCGCGGTCCGGGCGCCCAGCTCTTGCCGGAGAAAGCTGCGGAATTCGGGGATCGACCCCAGCGGAGAGGTTTCGAGCGGGGTGATGGTCGCCCGGTCCCCTGCGCGCGTGACCGCGAACTTGGGCTCAATGTCGCTGGCGCGTTCGGCTTGCAGTGCGGACATCGCGCTTCTCCGTCGGCATGGCGTTCAGAATGACTTCTCGATAACGCGCATGGGCTTCGCGCTTTCTTTATCCACGTCAGACGGGCGCATGCAAGTCAGGGTTGTGTTATTGTTCGCGTAGGTGCGGATGAAGCGGCAGGTCGCGCGTGCGTCTGCGCTTGGAGGGATTCGGGCGTCGCGGGCGGGCCCATGGGTTTCGGGAAATCCTGGAAATGCGTTGCATCGTACGGAGGCGGTGGCCGGTATGCCTTGCCCGGCCCACAGGGAGCGATAGGGCGGAACGCGGCGCGGTCTGGGGGCGCCGCGCTATTCGTGGATGGACCCGGGCGCAGGATCCGCCGGCGTGTCGAGACGTATGCGGCGGCCGCGACAGAGCACCTCGACGTAACCGCCCTTCAAGCCTTGGGGGCCCTGTCCCGGATGAATGTGCACCACCGGCGCGTTCCAGTGGAGCTGGGTGCCCCCGCGGACCGCGTGCGCGGTGCCGTCCGGAAAGACCAGCACGGCCTGCTTCGGGCCGCACGCCTTGAGGCGGTGGAGACGCAGCCACCAGACGCGCCAGGCTTCGGCGGGTGCGTCGCTGTCGGGCGGGAAACGGAGGGCATGCCGTTTGACGAGCGAGGCGAGATTTCGGGCGGCCGCCTGTCGCACCGCCGGAACAGGATCCTCGAGCGCGCTGATCACGCTGGGGATCACGCGCACGGACCCGGCATGGCCCATGCAGGCGATGCTGAGGCGTTTTTCCTGTTCGTTGCCGTGTGCGAGGAGTTGGAAGCAGGCCCGGGGCAGGGGCCCCTGTCCGAGGAGGCAGAGCAGCATTTCTTCGCGCGTTTGGAGCGCTTCACGCTGTTCCGGCGGCAGGTCCGAGAGGGTGCGGTCCCGCTCGGACCGGGGGGTCGCCTGGAGGCCTTCAAAGGCTGTTTCGCGGGTGGCGCGGTGAGGCGCGAGGAGACCCTGGTAGAGCACGTGGATCGCCTCCCGCTGGCGGAGCGTGGCCAGCGCTCGCATGGCGCCCGGAGAGAGGTGGGGGTCGCCGGCCAGGGCTAGCCGCCTGAGGTACGCGAGGCCGCGTTTGTCGCCCAGGCGCGCGAGTGCCCAGGCCAGGGCCGTGCGGATGGCCGGCGTGTCGTGCTCAAAGGCTTGGCGCAGCTGGCCCAGCGAGGCCCGGTCTCGAAACACCCCGAGACCCTTGGCGGCTGCGCTGCGCACGGCTGGATGGGGGTCCTTGACGAGAAGGCGGCGGCAGGCGGGCCGGGCGCGGGGTGCGTGGAGCTCGATCAGCACGAGGAGCGACGCTTCGCGCACCGAGGGCCGCTTGTCGGCCAGAGCCTGCTCCAGGGCCTCCTCGGACTGGAGGTCGCCGATCCGCCCCGCGGCCACGGCTGCCAGGGGGCTGAGCGGGTCGATCGGATCGAGGAGGATGGCCGCGGCTGTGGCCCTGTGGTGCGGCTGGGGGTGTTGGATGATTTCCATGAGGCGGCGGCGCCGGTCTGCGAGGCGGGAGCCCCCCGGCGGCGGCTGCGGGGGAGGGGTGGGGCCCGTGATGTCCCCCTGGGCTTCGACCTCCGGATGGCCCGGGGCCCGCTGCGTCTGTTTGTGAATCCGCTTGGAGAGCGCCAGCAGGCCGCCGCTTGCCGCATCGGCCGGCGGCTGCTCGCCGGGAGAGCCGTGATAGACGACGCGGTCTTCGCGCGTACCCTGTTCGTTGATCCGGCTGCTCACGGTGTAGCCCGGCCCGTCGCGGGCGGATGGTTCCGCGTTCAGGCAGCCCGCGACCGCGAGCAGGGCTGGGAGCCAGCAGGGCGTACGCATGAACGAGAGCATACGCATTCGGGCGGGGCGGTACAAGTCCCGCCGCCGGGATTGCCTGCGCGGAGCCCCATTTGCAGCGGCCGGACTGCCCGATCTTGTTGTCCGACAGCTCGTACTTGCGACCACACTTTGGACAG
>CAZBZG010000035.1:2496-2714 GCA_964496245.1 uncultured Planctomycetaceae bacterium
GGTGAACGTGATCGGCATTCCCGCCCTCCCCGGTCGGTCGAAATGCAGTCAGCCCAAGGCGTATGTTCGAGGTGTCTGCTCCGGATGCCCACGCGCGCCAGCACGCCAGTCATTATGCGTTTCCCGTATCGCGTTGTCAATGATCGCGGCGTCAGGAGGAGCGGCGTGCGAAAGGGGGCTGCCGGAAACCGACGGACATCTGCAGCGGGGATGGCGCA
>CAZBZG010000035.1:2724-23118 GCA_964496245.1 uncultured Planctomycetaceae bacterium
AAAAACCGGGGCCGGCACATGCCGGCCCCGGCGCGCTAGGGGATCGGGCGGGAAAACGCCCTGATCAAGCCTTAGAAGCTCCAGTCCATGATGAGGCCGATGGCGTCGGCGTCTGCATCGACATCGTCTGCTGCGCCGACCCGGTCGCCGTCGAACCACTGGTGGATGTACTCGAGCGTGACAGCGATGCCGCTCTCGAACTTGTGGGTGAGCGCCACGTTCACGTTCCAGTAGTCCTCGTCCGTGTAGTCGCCGACGGCCAGGCTGTTGTTGTCGTTGTCCGTGTCCAGGTTCATGTACTCGCCCATGAGCCCGAAGTCGATGTTCTCGGTGATGCCCCAGACCAGGCCGAGGCTGAAGACGTCCGCGTCCTGCCGGTCGTCCCAGTCCTCATCCCACTGGTGCACATACTCGCCGAAAACCTCCACGGGCACGCTCTTGAACTTGTAGTCGAACGCTGCGCTCAGCGCCTGCGTGTCGGCTTCGGAGTGCCGGCCCCAGCCGTTGGGGTCGATCACTTCGTCCCCGTAGCTGTCGACGTGCACGTTGATGAAGCTGAGCTCCAGGTGCAGCCCCTCGATGGGCGAGAGGTGGACGCCTGCGGCGAACGACTGGAAGAAGAGCGTGTCGTCCGAGCGGTCCTCGTGCATGCCGCGTGTCCTGCGGCCGCCACCCGTGGTCTCGTTGTTCTGGAAGAGGTGGAGATAGAACTTGGCGAGGTCTTTGTACTTGTAGATGGCCTCGATCCCGAGAACGTTGTCCACCTCGCCGAGCCAGTCCTTGTCGCCCACATCGGCGTGCGCGTTGCCGGCGGTGCCGTCGCGCATCTCGTCGGCATCGAAGAGGGTGGCTTCACCGTGCATGAACCCGTCGATGTAGCCGACCGCCTTGTCCTGGCCGAACGCCTTGACCTCTTTCTTGCCGAAGTTCAGCTGCCAGTTGGACCCGCCTACGTGCTTCCAGTAGAAATAGCACTCCTCGAGCAGGTCATCTTGAGCGGCGCCTGCGTCCCAGAAGTCCTCGAGGTCGAGCTTGAGGTACACGCCCATGTCCTTGGAGGCGGCGACGTCGAACTTGAGCGAAGCTTCGGGGTAGAACTCGGTGCTCAGAACGTCGTCGTCTTCGCCGTTCGGGACCTGCGTGGGGTCCTCGTCGCGATCCACCACCAGGGTTACGATGCCCACGCTTCCGCCGATCTTGATCGCGCCCTTCTTCTTCATGCTGGTCAGACTCTCGGCGTCACCACCGGCGGCCGGCGCCATCTCGCTCGACTCCATGGCCGCCACTTTGGCTTTGAGATCGGCGAGCTCGGCCTTGAGGCTCGACACGTCGTCGGCCCGGGCTGCGCTTCCGATCACAAAGACGCCGGCGACCAGCAATCCTCCCAATGTCCTACCCATTGTTTCTCCTTTCTCCCTGCGAAAACCAGAATCCCAAAACTTCCTCGATGTCCCAGCCGGTTGTCCCGCCCTGCGCGGGTGCCGACTGCCTGCTGGCTTCCATATCCAGCAAACGCTTGGGGGGATAATACGAATGGTTGCGGCGAAGTCACGTTAGGAAGCCAATAAGTTCCCGTTTGCGGCGCTGATCGTTGGCTCACAAACCGCGCACGGATCTGTGCGGCGTTCGTGCTGCTGCAGGCTTGGTTTGTTAGGGAGTTGCGCGCGCGGGAGGATGTCGCAACATGCCATTGACGGAAGGGTTGGGATGGGTCGGTTAGCGTTCGGTGTGGAGGGCGGCAAGGGGGCGCGCAGACGAAGCGCAAGATCGCGGCTCCGCCTGCGCGCGGGCGCAGACTTCAGTCGTCCTCGCCTTCGCTGTGGCGGACGATTTTGCCCTGGGCGATGTAGATCACGTCCTCGGCGATGTTCGTGGCGTGATCGGCGATGCGTTCCAGGTTCCGGCCGGCGCCGGTGATGGTGTAGTATTGGTTGAAGCGTTTGACGTCTTGCTGCACGACCGCGTCCACCCGGCGGCGCATGTCTCGCTTCATCTCGTCCACCTCGTCGTCGGCCATCAGGACTTCCTGGGCCGCGTCAGCGTTCAGGTTGACGAATGCCTCGAGGCTGTCGTGCAACATCTTCTGCGCCCGGTCGGCCATGGTCTTGATGTCGAAGGGGATCTCGAGCGTGGGATCCTTCTTCATGGCGAGCGTTTTGTGGGAGATGCTCACCGCGAGGTCGCCGATCCGCTCGAGGTCGTTGTCGATCTTGAGCGTGGCTACGATGAAACGGAGGTCGATGGCGACCGGCTGGTGGAGGGCCAGGATCTTGAGACACTCCTCCTCGACCTCGACCTCGCGCTGATCCACCTTGGCGTCGAGATCGTTCAGTCGCGCAGCCATTTCGTCGTCTCGTTCCAGGAGGGAGCGCACGGCTACGCCCACGTTCTCTTCCACCATGGCGCTCACGGAAAGGATGTCGCGCTTGAGCTTTTCGATCTCGCGCTGCAGGTGCACCGACATGTCTTCGTCTCCTCGAATGGCTGCCGTCGAACGGCTGCGGGTTGTTCAGATCACGGTTCCCGGCGGCAGGACCGTGTCGCGCGGAATCACCACGATGCCTGCGCGGATGGTATACAGGGCCTCGTCCGCCTCCTCGATGCGGTCGACGTTCTGGATCCTGGAATGCTCGCCAAGGGTCACGTTCTTGTCAATGATGGCCTTGCGGATGTAGCAGCACTTGCCGATCGTGCCCTGGCGTTCCGGCGCGATGCCGTCGTGTCCCATCACGATGGCGTCCTCCAGGATGGCGTCCTGATCGATGCGCGTCCGGATGCCGACGATCGAGCGCGTGAACCGTTGCGCCGCGCTGTCCACGCCGTCGGCGATGATGGAGTCTTCGATCAGCGTGTTGCGGATCCGCGACGGGGGTAGGTGCCGGGACCGCGTCATGATGGAGGCGCCGTTCGCGAACAGGCTGGCGAGGCCGCGCCCCTCGCGCCACTCCATGTTGGCGCGGAAGAAGTCGGGGATGGTGCCCACGTCCTCCCAGGCGCCGTCCACGGGAAAGGCGAAGAGTCCGTGGTCCTCGGCGGCGCAGGCGAGCATGTGCTGTTCGAGGTTGCTCTTGCGGTTGTTGAGGAGCTCGATCAGGGTTTCCCGCCGGAAGCAGTAGACGCCGACGTGGGTGAGGAAGGGCTTGGTCTCGGGGTGCCGCCCGCCGGGCAGAGCGTCGAGCCGGAACCGCTCGACCTTGTCCGCCCGGCGCGGCCGGGCGTAAAACTCGTGTACGCGCCCGTCGCCGTCCACGCGCATGAGCACGCGCTCGTCGATCTCGTCCTCCGTGTTGTAGAGGCCGGCCACCGTGATGTCGGCCTCGCAGATCTCGTGATGCAGAAGGAGCTCGCGGTAGTCCATGCGATAGAGCTGATCGCCGTTGAGCACGAGCACGTGCTTCGGGTTGTGGTAGAGCACGTACGGAAGGGCCTGGCGGAGGGCGTCGGCCGTGCCTTGTGGCCGCTTCTTGCCCTTGGGCAGGAAGTCGCTCGTGATGATGTCGATGAACCCGGAGCCCGGCATTTCGCCCGCGTAGGTCTGCCAGACGTGGCGGTTGAGGCTGAAGGAGTTGTACTGCGTGAGGATGAAGATGTTCTCCAGTTTGCTGCGCAGGCAGTTGGTCAGGCAGATGTCGATCAGCCGATACTTGCCGCCGAAATCCACGGCCGGCTTGGCGCGGCTTTTTGTGAGCGGATGGAGCCGGTCGCCCCGGCCGCCGCCGAGCACGACCACGACGGTGTCGGCGGGATCCACGAGTTCCAGGTAGTTCTCACGCAGGTTTCGCATTGGGTTCGTTCCTGGGCGCCTCGGCCGTCCCGGCTAGCCGAAGCGGCCGGTGATGTAATCCTCGGTCTGCTGCTTTTCCGGGTTGGTGAAGAGCCGCTGGGTGGGGCCGAACTCGATCAGCGCCCCCTCGTAGAAGAAGGCCGTGAAATCGGAAACGCGGGCCGCCTGCTGCATGTTGTGCGTCACGATCACGATGGTATACGTCTGGCGAAGTTCGCCGATGAGGTCCTCGATCCGCATGGTGGCCTGGGGGTCCAGGGCCGAGGTGGGCTCGTCCATGAGCAAGACTTCGGGCTCTACGGCCAGGGCCCGCGCGATGCAGAGTCGCTGCTGCTGGCCGCCTGACAAGCCCAGGGCGTTATTCTGCAGGCGGTCCTTGACCTCCTCCCACAGGGCTGATCGCTTGAGACTCTCCTCCACGATCTGCTTGAGCCGGACACGATTGCGGATGCCCTGGAGACGCGGGCCGTAAGCGATGTTGTCGAAGACCGACTTGGGAAACGGGTTGGGCTTCTGAAAGACCATGCCCACTCGCTGCCGCAGGGCGACCGCGTCGATGTTCTTGGCGTAGACGTCCTGGCCGTCGAGCAAGAGGCGGTTGGTGGCTGTGCAGCCCGGGATGAGGTCGTTCATCCGGTTGATCGCCCGGAGGAACGTGCTCTTGCCGCAGCCGCTGGGGCCGATGATCGCGGTCACGAGCTTCTCCGGGATTTCCAGATTCACCTGTTTGACGGCTTCGAAGTCCCGGTACCAGATGGAGAAGTCCTCGGTTGCGATGTGCGTCTCTCGCTGCTCGGCGCTGGCGTCCTGACTCTGGCGGATAGCGTCGGCGGCGGGTCGTTTGAGCCGTGGCCGGTCGTCCGCATCCGGTTGCGTTGTCTGGCTCGGTGTTTCTGAGGTGTCGGAAGCGTTCATGCGCCGTTCCTTTCGTCTGGATCTGTCGAAGGCCTTTTGATAGGCCACCTCAGCCCCGCAGCCTCTTCTGAATGCGGGCGCGCAGGACGATCGCCGCACCGTTGAGCACCAGGACCAGCCCCACGAGCGTGAGCACCATGCCGTACTTGACGTGGTCGAGCTCGACCGCGACTTCGCTCGAAGTGCAGATATAGTAGATGCTCCAGGGCAGGGCCGGCGTGGGCTGGCTCAACGTTTCGCCGATCGACAGCGCCGATCCCATGCCCACGGCCGCGGTCAGCATGATGGGTGCGGTCTCGCCGGCCGCGCGTCCCATGCTGATCACGATGCCCGTGAGGATGCCGGGCAGGGCGGCGGGCAGAATCACCGTGACGATGGTATGCCAGTGGGACGAGCCCAACCCCATGGCCGCTTCCTTGTAGGCGTGCGGCACGGCCAGGATCGCCTCTTCAGAGGCCCGGATGATCGTGGGCAGGATCAGGAGCCCCAGGGTCAGGGCGCCCACGAGCACGCTCTTGTTGTCCGTGAGGTCCAGCGTGTCGATGAAGAAGGCCAGGCCGAACAGGCCGAAGACGATGCTCGGTACGCCCGCCAGCGTGCTCACGCAGGAGCGCAGGACGCTCACGATGGTGCTCTCTTTCGCGTATTCGGCGAAGTAGATGGCTGCGATCACGCCTATGGGCAGGGCAAAGAGCATGGCGCCCAGGGCCAGGTAGAAGGTGCCGAGCAGCTCCGGCCAGATGCCGCCGAAGAGGTGGTTGTCGTACGAGACATCGGTCAGGAACCGCCAGTAGAAGGTGAACTGCGGGCGGAGCATGCGCTCGAGGTTCTCTTCGGTGAACGCGTCGAACAGGGGCTCCAGAGCGGTGCCGGCGAATCGTTGCCGACGGGGAATGGTCTTGCGCACGTGCGTGCCGGTTGCGCCCCCATTCTCGGGCGCGACCCACTGCTCCTCGTAGAGCAGTTCCTTCCGTTTGACAAGGGCCCGGTCCCAGCGCGTGACCCCGTACTGGCTGCGCATGAGCTCGGGCTCGGGATCGCTGGGCAACGGCCCCAGCAGGTCGCGGACCCGTTCCTTGATGGCCTCGAGCTCGTCGCGGGGCGCGGTGAGCTTGTCCTTGACCGCGCCGAGGAAGGATTCGAAGTGCGCTGCGGGAAGGGGGTCCATGCCGTCGAGTACGGCCCGGGAGCCTTTTTCCTGCAGCGTGTCGGCGTGTGTCCGGAGCCGCTCGAGGTTTACGCGGAGGTGTTCCATCCCCTTGCGCACGCTTTCGGGGGCTTCTTCGTCCGCTGAAATGCGATCCTGCTTCTCCTCGAGTTCGGCCGCGAGCCGAACGATCTCCGCGTGAAGGGCCTTCTGCACGGCTTGCGCAGAGGACGCGCGCTGGGCGGCGGGCAGATCGGCCGTCCCTTCCCGTCCCTCTTCGAAGAAGCGTTCGTTGCGCCGTACGTCGGCTTCGATGTCCTCCTCGTGCCGGCGCAGGGCCGCGTACACGGGGGTTCGCGCCTTCTCGGCCGCGGCGCGTTCCGCCCTCAGGACGTTTTCGTTCCCGCGGTGGAGTTCCTCGAACACCATGATGCGGTGTTCGACCGTCTCGTAGAAGAAGAACGCCGACAGACCGCGGACGACGATCGGTACGAGCAAAATCAGGAGGGCCGCTCCCATGAAGACGATGGAAAGACCCGAGACTGTCGTGAAGGCCCGATCCATGAGGTTGCGCGTGGCGAGCTGCATCTACTCTCCCCTCAGCTTGCGGCGCTCGCGCCGGACGATCCACTCGCTCGCGATGTTGCAGACGAAGCAGAACAGGAGCAGACACAGCGCCATGGCGAAGAGCACGTGGTAGTGCATGGTGCCGCGCGGGACCTCAGCCATTTCTCCGGCGATCGTAGCCGTCAGGGTCCGGATGGGCTCGGTCAGATCGTAGAAGGGTGTGGGGATCTGGGCGGCGTTGCCCGAGGCCATCCAGACCGCCATGGTCTCGCCGATGGCGCGCATGATGCCCAGGAGCGTGGCGGCCAGGATGCCGCTGCTGGCTGCCGGGAGCACGGTGCGGATCAGTGTCTCTGCGCGCGTGGCGCCGAGGGCGTAGCTGCCCATGCGCAGCTCCGGCCCCACGGCCTGCAGCGCGTCTTCCGAGACGCTCACGACCGTGGGCAGGGCCATGATGCCCAGGATGATGCAGACGTTGAGGGCATTCGTGCCGCTCGGGATGTCGAGATTCCCGAGGGCCGACGCCAGCGTCCAGAGGCCGGCGAGGCCCGCCACAGCGAGGCCGGCCCCCACGGAGAGACGCGCGTTCTTGGACTTCTCCGCCCCGAACAGCCGGGCGCTCAGAAGTTCGCTGAGAACGACGATCGCCAGGGCGAGCACGGGCAGGCCGACGATCCACGTGGTCCAGAAGAGCAGCCTCCCACCCTGGTTCTGGAGGACTTCGGCGAAGATCACCAGTGCAAAGAAGCCATAGGCGACAGAGGGAATCGAGGCGAGGATCTCCACGATGGGTTTGGTGATCTGCCGCAGCCAGAACGGCAGGATGTCGCTGAGGCACATGGCCGCGCAGACCCCGAGCGGCGCGGCGACCAGCACGGCGCCCACCGTCACGAGGGCACTGCCGAAGAAGATGGTGAGCGCGCCGAAGATGGGGTTTTCGGCTTCGGGGTACCACTGGACGCTTCCGAAGAACTCGGCGAATCCCCGTTCGGCGAAGAACGGATAGGCGTCCTTGGCGATGAAAGCGATGATGAAGAGTACGGCGATCATGGATAAGGACGTGATGAGGAAGAGAAATCCGATGCCGCAGGCGCCGAGCATGCCCTGGAGGCTCTTTCTCCGCTTGCTCATGAGGAGGCTGGGGCGGGCATCCTCCGGGGAGGGGCCGGGCGTGGCGGAGGGGGCGGAGGTGGAAGTCATGCGGTCCTCTTTCGCGCGAACCCCGGCTGCGAATCGTGGCCGACGGGAAGCCGGCTGCGGATCGTCCGGGAAGCTGATGTCCGGCGGCCGTGACACGCGAGGCCGCCACAAGCGCACGTCGGTCCGTCTCGCAGGAACGCGGAGGAGGGGAAGACGCCGGCTCGCCGTTCCGCCGGTCTGTTCCGTTCACGTCTCCCCCTCGGCTCCGCAACGGGCTGTGCGCGACTCTGCCAGCCCGGTCTCCTATTTCGAATACGACGTGACCGGCACGAAGCCGATCTTGCGGACGATGTTCTCGCCCTCGGGGCTCAGGTGCAGCGTCACGAACGCGTGGACGTGCCCGCCGAGCTTGGGGTAGGCGTTGGTCCACATGAAGAGCGGACGTGCGATCGGGTAGACGCCGCTGGCCACGGTGCGCTCGGACACGGTGATGCGGTTGACCTTGAGCGCCTTGATCGACTTGTCGATGTAGCCCAGGCCCACGTAGCCGATGGCCCCGGGCGTGGCGGCCACGCGGCTGCGGGCGGCGTTGTTGCTGCCGACCTTCTCGGCGCTGCCGACCATCTTTTCCTTGTGCATGACCAGACCGTGGAAGGTCTCGTAGGTGCCGCTGCTGGTGTCCCGGCTGATGAGCACAGGCTTGGCGTCGGGGCCGCCGAGGTCCTTCCAGTTCGTGATGTTGCCAAGATAGAGATCCCGGATCTGATCCACGGTAATGTTTTCGAGCGGATTGCTCGGGTGCACCACGATGGCGATGCCGTCCATGGCCACCACGTGCGCGATGGGGGTGATGTCCTTGGCCACCGCTGCCTTCCATTCCTTGAGCTTCAGGGGACGGGAGGTGTTGGCGATGTCGCAGCTGCCGGCGACCAAGCTCTTGGCGCCGTTGCCGCTGCCGGTCATGCCCACCGTGATCTTCACGCCCGGGTTCTTCTTCATGTAGTACTCGGCAAAGGCCTTGGCGATCGGACCCACGGTCGTCGAGCCGTCGAGCACCAGCTGTCCGTCGCCCGCTCCCTCGGCGCTCATGAGATACGTGGCGCCCGACACGGTGAGAGCCAACGCCAGTACGCCGGCGACAAGGCCCGCTTTCAGAGCCATTCCTGTTCTGCGCTTCATTGCTTCCTCCTTTGGGTTGAGTCCCTGACGATTCACACAACGTGGAGCTTGGGCTCCTCTTCCAAACGTTCAACATTCTCTCGAATAGGCAATCCTCCTTTCCGCGTCATTTTCCGGCGTGGTTCAATTCCGGGTAACACTCGGTGAGAGCGGTTTGTAGCACAGGCACTCCTGCCTGTGCAGCGCCTCAGGGAATCCGCCCCAGGCAAGAGTGCCTGGGCTACATACTGCTCCGTGTGCCATGTGTGACGCGGATCCGCGGGTTTTTGAACCAGGCCCATTTTCCGGCATGAGTCGTCCGATCGTTCTCCTCCTTTGCCCCGTTTTCCCGCTGCGATCCCCTTCGCGCACCCAACGGAGTCAGCCGTCTGAACCTGCTGCCGGCTGGGCACCGTTTTGGAGCCGGGAGCCTGGACCTCAGGCCGGTTGTTGTCGCTGAATCATAGGGGGAAGAATTACGTGAAGGTGAGCCGCATGTTAGGATTGCATTAGATCACACGGCCCCGTTTGCGCCGAAGGCCGGAAGCTCGATCACGACTTCCGTGCCCCGGCCCGGCGTGCTCTGGATGTCCACGCTGCCGTGGTGTGCGAGCGTGATGTGGCGCACGATGGCGAGCCCCAGTCCGGTGCCTCCGAGTTCCCGGCTGCGGGCCTTGTCCGCGCGGTAGAAGCGCTCGAACAGCCGGGAGAGGTGCCTGGCCTCGATGCCGCAGCCCTGGTCCCGGACCGCGACCCTCACCCGTTCCTCGTTCTGGGCGGCCGTGAGCGAGACCGCGCTGCCCGGCTCGCTGTACTTCATGGCGTTGTCGAGCAGGTTGACGAGAGCCTGTTCGAACAGGGTTTCGTTCAGGCGGGCCTGGAGGTCTTCGGGGCAGGTGACCTGGATCTCGATCTGGCGTTGCGCGGCTTTGGCTTCGCACAGTTCGGCTGCGCTGCGGAGCACGCTGGCCAGCGGATGGGGCTGCAATTCCACCGCTCCCTCCTCGGAGGTCTTCTCCACGCGCGAGAGCGTCAGGAGGTCGTCGATAATGGCATTGAGACGGTCCACGTGCTTGAGCGCGATCCGCAGGAACCGTTCGGCGGCCGCGCGGTCCTCGAGGGCGTCGTCCAGGACCGTTTCGACGAACCCCTTGATGGAGGTGATGGGGGTGCGCAGCTCGTGGGAAACATTGGCCACGAAATCCCGCCGTACGGTCTCCAACCGCTGCAGCCGCGTGGTGTCCTGGAAGACGAGCAGGCCGCCGATGGGCCGCTGCTGGGTGTCGACGAGCGGCGCGCCGTAGACCTTGAGGAAGCGCGTGTCATAGGTCTCGGTGTAGATCTCGATGTCCCCTTTGGTGGGCGTCGAAGCCTGGAGCGTGGCGTCGACGAATTGCAGGAATTCGGCCTTGCGCACGACTTCGTGGATCATCCGTCCCCGTTGGTCCCCGTCGGCGATACCGAGCATGTGCCGGCCGGCGCGGTTGATGCTGATGATGCGGCCGTCCGTGTCGACGGCGAGCACGCCTTCGGTCATGCTGGAGAGCACGGCTTCGAGTTCGTTCTGCTGGCGGGCCATGGCCTTGATGCGCTGATCGAGCTGGGCGGCCATGTCGTTCAGGGCGTAGGCCAGTGCATCGATCTCGGGCGTGCCGGCGCCTCCGAGGCGATGGTGCAGCTCCCCGCGGGCCAGGCATTCGGCGCCCTGCTTCATCTCCCTGAGGGGGCCGGCCAGCCGCCGCGCCAGGAACAGGCTCACGCCCGCCAGAAGCACGGTGGCGGCTGCGCCCGTCAGCAGGATCTGCCGCTGAATCGCGGCAATGTTCTTGGCGAGCGTGGCCACCGGTACGGAGGCGCGGAGGATCGCGGCCAGCTCCTCTCCCTGATACAGGGGGACGGCCACGTACATGAGGTCGGCCTGGAGGGTCGTGCTGTAGCGGGTGGCGTGGCCCACGCGGCCGGCCATGGCGGCCAGGACTTCCGGCCGGTCCGGCGTGGCGTGGTTCTCCATCTGTTCGGGCTGCTTCTCGGTGTCCCCCATGATATAGGCTTCACCGGTCATGACCGTGAGGCGGGTGCTGATGCGCTCGCCCAGGGTCTTGGTGAGGGCGTCCACCGCCGCGGGATCGTCGAGCATGGGACGGACCCGGCTTTCGAGCATCCAGGCCCGCGCTTCCAGGCTCTCCTGCATTTGGTTGAGATAGGTGTCTTCCAGCAGCTCGGTGCTGGCGTAGGTGACGAGAACCAGGGCCAAAACGATGACCCACAGATAGGAGAGGAAGAGTTTCCAGAGCAGGGGCATGGCAGAGCACTCCGCCGCCTATTCCTTGAACCGGTACCCGACGCCGCGGACGGTCTCGATGTTCTTGCCGGCAGCGCCCAGTTTCCGCCGCAATCCCACAATCTGCACGTCGACTGCGCGGTCGGTGATGGTGTAGTTCTCCCCGTGGACCCCGTTGAGGATCTGGTTGCGCGTATACACCCAGCCGGGGCGGCGCGCGAGGAACTGCAGGAGGCGGAACTCGGTGTGCGTCAGATCCACGGGCTTTCCCTTTACGAGCACCTGGTGGCGGGTGCCGTCGATGGTGAGCTCGTGCGCCTGGAGCACCTTTCCCTCCTGTTCCTCCCGGTCGGCATGCGCGCGTTCGGTTTCCGCGCGCCGGAGGACCGCCCGCACGCGGGCGAGGAGAACGCGCGGGCTGAAGGGCTTGGTGACGTAGTCGTCGGCGCCGGCATCGAGGCCTTGCACGATGTCCGGCTCCTCTCCCTTGGCGGTGAGCATGACGATGGGAATGCCCTCGGTCGGGGGATCCTCCTTGAGCTGTTTGCACAGCGCGATCCCGTCGATGCCCGGCAGCATCAGATCGAGCAGGATGAGGTCGGGCGGCCGGGAGGCGATCAGTTCGAGTCCTTCCTCGGCGCTGATCGCACTGGCCACCTGATAGCCGGCCTTGAGTATGTTGTACCCGACCATCTCGCGGATGTCGTCGTCGTCTTCGATCACCAGAATGCAGTCCTTGGCCATCCTCAGCTCCTCACGCCGTCTTCGGAGCCGTGCAACGCGCTCCGGCCGGACACGCATTCTAATAACGCTTCATTTGGTCCTTGTGAGGCCTCTGTCAGCTTTTGGTTAGGGGCTTCGGGGCAGTTGCCTCGGCCGGAGCGGCATAGGCGCCCGGCTGTGTCGCACAAAAGGCGAACCGACATCGAAGCAAGGCGCAGGATGTGAGGACTTCGGCGCTCCACAGACGTTCTCCCCCGGCCCGCGCCACCGCTGGTTCAGCGTTCCCGCTCCTCCTCGCGGAGGCCCCGCGAGACAAAGTCGATATTCTCCAGCGGAAAGATGATGCCCGAAGCGATGTTGCCCAGGTGCGCGTTGGCCCGGCGAAGGTAGCGAAGGAGCAGGGCGGCCGACACGGCCGTCCGCGTCTCCATCGATGAGGCGTAGAGGGCGTCAGAGGCAGTGCGGATCTCCTTCTTGAGCTCCTGGTAGCGTTCGAGGATTTGATGGGTGCGGGTTTCGTCGGATTCCAGGATGGCCTGCCGGAGTTGGGGCAGCAGGTCGCTGAGCCCTTTCGCGATCGGCTCGATCTTGTCGAAGATCGGCAATTCCCGGCCGCAGCCCTCCAACGCGACGCCGATGTCGTAGAGGTTGCGCGCGTGGTCGCCCAGCCGCTCGGCGTCCTTGGCCATGAGCATGAGCGCGAGGCAACCGGAGACGTCCTGGCCAGGATTGATCGTGAGGTGCTCGGCCGCCATCCTGCGGATGTCGCGCTCGCCCCGGTTGACCGCTTTGTCGTGTTCGCGCACCGTATTGCGGATCTCCTCGACCACGGTCTGCCCCACGCAGGTTTCCCACCCGTGGTTGAAGACGAACTCGGCGTTGCCGATCATCTCGGCGAGCTTGGTGACGGCGTCCCGCATGAGACTGCCGTCCTGCCAGGCCGCCATGATCTCTTTCAGCATGATCGCTCCCCTCCCAGCCGCTAGTTGCTGAGTGCAATGATCAGAAACGGGACCCCGAAGAACGTCGCCAGCACGAAGATCACGGCCCATCGCTTGGATTCCGTGGCGATGTCCGCGAGCTTCTGGGCGAGGAAGATGGGGATGCGCCGCAGGGGGTAGAAGACGGCCATCCCGAAGAGGTTGAAGGTAAGGTGGGCAAAGGCTGCGGTGATGCCCACGGTGGCCAGCTGGCCCGTGGAGTCGACGGAAATGGTGGCCAGGGAGGCGAGGATCGCCGTACAGGTCGTGCCCAGATTGGCGCCCAGGGTGTAGGGATAGCAGCGCGAGAGCTTGACGACGCCCGCGCCGACGAGGGGCACGATGAGCGAGGTGGTTACCGAACTGCTCTGGACGAGCGCTGTCAGGCACAGACCCAGCACGAGTGCTGTGAAGTCGTTTCGGAACAGGTATGTGTTGACGAAGTTCTCGGCCCGTTCGACGATGACCACCCGCATGTTGCGCACGAGGAAGACCAGGGAGGCGATGAGGACCGCAGTGGCCAGAACGGCCAGCGTGATCCCGGCGGCCAGCGGTCCCAACTCCAGGTTGTCGATCAGGAAGTTCTCCAAGCGTTCGCAGACCGGTTTGATCGCGAACGACAGCGGACTGGTAAACTCGAGACCGCCTGCGCTGGCGAACAGGTCCGTCAGTTTGAGCGCCGTCCGTTCGATCAGGCCAAAATGGATCTCAAGCGGAAGGAAGACGGAGACGGACAGAAGGTTGAAGAAGTCATGGACCGTAGCCCCGGCAAAGGCCCGGCGGAAGTCCTCGCGCCGTGTCACGAATCCGAGCGAGACCATGCTGTTCGTAATCGTCGTCCCGACATTGGCGCCCATGATCATGGGAATGGCCAGCGCCAGGGGCATGCCGCCGCCCACAAAGCCCACGATCAGCGCAGTGGTGGTGGAGGAGCTCTGGATGAGACTGGTGGCGAAGATGCCGATGAACAGGCCCACCACCGGGTCGGAACAGCTCCGGATCAGTCCCTCCGCGAAATCCGAACCGAACAGCGTGAAGGCGGATCCGAGAAGCTTGATGCTGACAAGGAAGACGTACAGAAGGGCGAGGGCGGCCAGGATGCGCAGGATCACCTCGGTCCGGGGCGAAATCCGGGAGCGTCGTTCTTCAACGGGTTTCGAGTGGAGGTCTTTCGCCGCATCCGTCAACGTAATCTGCTGCCTCTATTGGGGAAACGGTTGTTGCGGTCCTAACATTGAGCCTCTTATGATACGGATTGCTACAGGGCATGCAACTCTTTCCGTGAGCTTTCGGTTAGGGTTCCGTCAGGCTCCTGTCAGGGGTTCGCGGGGTCAGCCGGTGCCTGCACGGGCGTGCGGTCGAGGGCCGCCATCGCAAATGCCTTCCCCGGGTCCAGCGTGCTGGCGTTCGGCCGGGCGGCGGCCGGTTCGGAGCAATGCGACGCGGTCCCGCACATCTCCGCATTCCAGGCTTGCCAGGCGCGGACGACCATGCTATAGGAGGGGACCGGCTGCGCCGAGGCCATGATGGCGCGCTGCCAGGGGGGTGCCCCATGGATTCGCTCGATTGCATTCACATCCGCGACCTGCGCCTGCGGTGCATCATCGGGGTGAACGACGACGAACGGAGGGACAAGCAGGACGTCGCCATCAACGTGACGCTCCACGCCGATCTGCGGGCGGCGGGTGCGAGCGACGATCTGGCCGACAGCGTGGACTACAAGGCCATCAAGAAGGCCATCATCCGCGAGGTGGAGGCCTCCCGGTACTCCTTGCTCGAGCGGCTCGCCGGGCGCATCGCCGAACTCTGCCTCGAGCCCCCGCGCGTCGAGGAAGTCGACGTGACGGTGGACAAACCCGGGGCCCTCCGGTTCGCGCGCAGCGTCGCCGTCCAGGTGCGCCGGCGCCGGGAACATCCATGAAGGCCTTTGTGGGGGTGGGCAGCAACATCCGGCCGGAGGAGCATCTCGTGGCCGGGTTCGACCGCCTCGCAGCTTGGCCGGGCGTCATCCTCACGCATGTGAGCACGGTCTACGCCTGCGCGCCGGAGGGACGTGAGAACCAGCCCACCTTTCTCAACACGGTGTGGGGCCTGGAGAGCGAACTGGCGCCGCGAACGCTCAAGTTCGACGTGCTCCGCCGCGTGGAGCAGGCCTGTGGGCGCCAGCGCACGGGCGACCGGAATGCCCCGCGCACGCTCGACCTGGATCTCCTGCTCTGCGGAGACCACGTGGAACGGGCTCCCGACCTCACCGTTCCGGATCCGGATATCTTCATCCGACCGTTTGTGGCGGTGCCGCTGTTGGAAGTGGCCGGTGACATTCCCATTCCCGGCACGGAACAGACTCTCGCCGAGTTGGAGAGCGCACGGACGCGGAGGGGGCTCGAGCCGTGCGCGGCCATCACGGTACGGCTGCGCGAACGGCTTGGAGGCGCGTGAGCGGCCTTGCTTCCCGCCGGTCTGTGCCTGTTCGTCCTTCCCGGGCCGCTCGAAGGGGAGGGCCCGCCGCAGCCCGTGATGCGTTCAGGGCTGCAACGCCGCCAGGGCGGCCTCGTAGTCGGGTTCCTGGGCGATCTCGGGGACCAATTCCGCGTGGATCACCTTGCCGTCGACCCCCACCACGATCACCGCTCGTGCCAGCAACCCCTGGAGCGGGCCGTCCGCGATCCGGAGGCCGTAGGCGTCCCCGAACTCGGGATGGCGGAACGTCGAGAGCGACTTGATGTGTTCGATGCCTTCCGCTTCGCAGAACCGCTTGTGGGCGAACGGAAGGTCCGCCGAGATGCACAGGACCTCGGTTCCCGCGAGGTCGGCGGCCGCCTGGTTGAACCGCCGGACCGAAGCGGCGCAGACCGATGTGTCGAGGCTCGGGAAGACGTTCAGCACCAGGCGCCGATCCGCAAATGCCCGGAGCGCCAGGTCCTCGAGATCGGTCGAGGTCAGGACAAACGCGGGGGCCGGCGTTCCCGCCGCGGGCGGATCGCCGATGGTATGGACAGGATCGCCTTTGAACGAAAGAGTCGCCATGGTTTCTCCTCATGTCTGTGGGGGCTGCGTGTCCGGCCTGCCAAGGGCTGGTTTTCCTTCCGTCGAATTCTGGAAGTACCGCGTGGTGGGGTAGGCGAAGTCGATCTTGGGGTGCTCGATCAGCGCACTGAGGATGCCTTCCGCGATGCGGTGGGAGGTGTCCCGGCGCTGGCGCACCTGGCAGAGGCAGCGGAGGGTCAAGCGTACGCCGTTGTCCGCGATGTCGGTATAGACGATGGGTGTCAGGCGCTCGTACCGGATGGCGTAATGCTTCTGCATGTCCCGGATCTGCGCATGGACCTCCTTCTCGGTGCGCTCGGCCTCTTCCTGGGCCTGATGGAGCATGATTTCCTTGGCCGCGCGCCAGTCGCTTTCAAAGGTCACGATCGTGCTGAACTCGTGCCAGATGAACGGAAAGCCCTTGGTGTAGTTGTAGGTCGCATGGCGGAAGAAGGAACTGTTGGGCACGATGGTCAGACGGCCCGTGCTCTGGTCCGCGTGGACCCAGTTGCCGACCTCGAGCAGCGAGGTGTGGAAGACGTCGATGTCGATCACGTCGCCGATGCGGCCTTCGATTTCGACCCGGTCCCCGATGTCGAAGGGGCGCTTGAGCAGGATCATCGCCCAGCCCGCCATGCAGAGCAATCCCTGCTGGAGGGAGAGGGCCAGCCCCGCGCCGATGATCGAGACGAAGAGACCGAGGTTGCCGAGTTGCCGGATCCAGATGAATCCCGCGAGCACCAGGAGGACGAAGAGGCTGACCCAGGAGACGGCCCGGCGGATCTTGTGGCGCGCGGCCAGATTGGAGACGTGATGGAGGAGCGCCTTTCTCGCCCCCTTGGCGACCAAGATGACCACCAGGGCGCTCACGGCGGTCATCAGGATCTGGTGGTCGTGCGAACCGATCCAGTCTTGCAGGTCCTCGAACATCGGGAACTCCTGGTCAAGCGGGCGGCCGCTGCAGCAGCGGTCGAGGCGGGCGGTCTTCGACGTTGACCACGCGGAAGAAATTGGAGATCAATTCCTCGACCGCTTCGGATTCGCCCCCTTCCGGTGTTGCGATCAAGCCGCCGCCCGCCTGTCCGTGTCCGCCCCCGCGACCTTCCGACGGGATCATGCGCCCCACGAGGGCGGGGGCGTTCTTGCGTGGGGGCTGGAGACGCAGGGAGAAGTAGACCGCCTTCGGCTGCCACCCGACCACGAGCGCCCAGGAGGCTTCCTTCGCCTGGACCAGGAGGTCGCTCATGGCCGAGAGCAGATCGGGCACGGGCACCTCCCCGAGGTTGGCGACCACGGCCTCGTCGCAGCGATAGGCCGACGTCAGGGTGGTGGCCAGCATACCGAAATACTCTTCGGTAAGGGGCGGGCGGGAGATCTTGTTCACGAGTTCGAAGTCGACGATGGGCAGCAGGCGGACGTATGCTTCCACGTCCGCCTCCTGGGCGTCGCGTTCGAGCCCTTCGGTGTCGGTCTTGATGCCGACGAAGAGCGCCGTGGCGAGGCGGGCGTCGAGCGCGGTCTCCGCCCGTTCCAGGTACTGCAGCACCATGGTGCTTGTTGAGCCCACGTCTGCGCGGACGTCGTGAAAGGGAACCTGGCTGACGGCCTTTCCCTCGGTGTGATGATCGAAGACGGCGAGCACGGGAATGTCCTCGGGCAGGGCGTTGTTGCCCGTGCCGGGCTGGGTGTCGGCGAGCACGGCGCCGCGGAAACGGCCGGTGTCCAGCTCGTCGAAGCGCTTCACGTCGATGTCGAGCAGGCCGATCATGGCCTTGTTCTCGGCGCGCCCCAGGCCGCCACCATAGGCGATTTGGGTGCGCAGTCCCCATGCGGCGAGCAGCGCCTGCAGACCGAGCGCCGCGGCCAGGGCGTCCGGGTCGGGATAGTTGTGCACGACCGCGAGGACCGGGCCCTCTCCACCGGTCAAGGCGTTGCGCAGGGCTTGCAGTCTGCGTTGCGGGACTTGGGTCTTCATGCGTCGCTCTTCGTGTTCCCCTCGCATCCTCTGCAACGGATGTGAGGGGCCGGGGGAAGGCCGTTGCGCCCGCGGTCTCAACGGGTCAACAGTCCCTCGATGATCAGATCCACGGCCTCGTCCTCGCTTAGGCCCCGGCTCATGAGCGTCTCGAGCTGCTTGCTGTCGACGCTGCCGATCGCGGCTTCGTGCGTGACGTGGGCCTGGGGATGGTCGACCTCGACCACGGGCACGGCCTTGGCCACGGCCGCGTCCTGCACGATCTCCTTGCAGTCCACGTGCCCGCGGGCCCGGGGGGCGCTGGCGGTCAGGGTGTTGTAGATCTCGGCCCGCGCGCGTTGGCGCAGGGCGATGTAGGAGTTCAAGACGCCGCGGGCGTTGGCGCCCTGCAGGTGGCCGGTCTCGTGGATGCGGATGCGATCGTCGCCCGTGCCGCTGATGCGCGCGTTTACGTCCAGCACGCTGTCGGCTGCGCAGGTCGCCTCGAGGTCGATGTCGATCGAGCCGACCCGGCCGCGGATCAGCTCGAAGTCCGTGGCGTACCGCCCACCCTCCTGGATCTCGACGCGCGTCTTGGGCACGACTACGACCCCGCCCTCGGGGCCGTGCACGTGGCGTTCGCGGTAGGCGTACTCGGCCCCCTGGCCGACCGTGATGCGGGCCTCCATCTCGTGACGGATCTCGCGGGCCTGTGGGAAGGTGCAATAGGCGAGCAGGCCCGCGCGGGCTTCGGGTTCGACCTCGATGTCCAGGACGATCCGCTGGAGGCCGCTCTCGTCCACCATGCCGAAGCAGACCTGGACCGGCTTTTCGATCACGGTGCCGCGCACCACGCGGATGCGCGCGTCGATGCCGTCGTCCGTCTCGTCGGCCTCGACCTCGAGTCCGGGCACGAGGTGGGTGTCGAGCACGCGATTGTGGTGGATCTCGATGCGCGCGATCGTGGGATCGGCACGCACGTCGTGGGGGCGGAGCCCCACGGATTCGTAGAGGCGCTGGATCAGGTCAAGCTTCTCCACGCGGGTCTCCATCGAGGGCAGGGCGGTTGACGTGCGTACACGGAATGCACTTGTTGCGGAAGTACTGGCCGATCTTCTCGGTCGACCCCTTGTCGAGGATCCGGCCGCAGCACATGAGGAACGCGTGCTCGGCGTGCTCGAGCACGGTCAGGCTGTGGGTGATGAGCAGGACCGTGGCGCCGGCCTTCTTGAGATCCTCGAGGGCGGCGAAGATGTACTCCAGCGCCTCCACGTCGATGCCGCTGTCGGGTTCGTCCATGAGCACGAGGCGCGGCTCCATGGCGAGGATGCTGGCCAGTTCGATCCGCTTGCGCTCCCCGCCCGACAGACTTCGGTCCACGGCGCGGTCGAGGTAGTCCGCGGGCGCGAGTCCCACCTGTTCGAGGGCGCGGGCGAGCCGCGCGTCCGCCTTGTCGGCCGCGGCCGCACCCAGGAAGCGCTTCACCGGCAGCCCTTCGAACCGCGCCGGCTCCTGCCACGCGAGCGTGATGCCGCGGCGGGCGCGCTCGTCGATGCCGCAGTCGGCGAGCGACTCTCCCTGCCACCGGAGTGCGCCCTGGACGTCGGTGTAGCCCTGCAGGCCCATGATCACGTTGGCTGTGGTCGATTTGCCCGCGCCGTTGGGCCCGATCAGCGCATGGATGTAGCCGCCCCAGAGGTCGAGCGTCAGGCAGTCGAGTACCTGCCGTCCGTTCAGGCTGAGGCTGACGTCTTCGAGTTCCAGAATGCCCATGGCGTCTCCCAGCGGTTTTCCCGTGCTCTCCGGGCTGCAGAGGCGAATGGCGTCAGGGCTTCGTCGCCTTGAACCGGTCCGAACCCTTGAGCAGACGCATGGCGCGGTCCATGTGGGCCTGGGCCTTGCGTTGATCTCCGCGGGTGGTGTCGCCTGCGTTGTCGGGTTGAGCGTACCGTCCGTGGGAAACGCTGTCAACGCTTGTCCGCAGGATTCCACGGACGGGGCTGCAGGATCGTTCAAGGAGTTTGCGGGCATGGGTTGACGGATGCGGAATCCGGGCGGACTCCGGGAAGGAAAAATCGACACGGATCACTGGAAATCGGCCTGGTTCAGAAACGCGCGACTTGGGGCTACGACTGCTCCCGCTGGGGTAACGCGGAACTGAACCAGGCCGGAAAATCGGCCTCACCTGCCTCTGCCAGCCGGAGGTCCGCCCTTACCAGCCGGAGGTCCGCCCCTGCCGGCCGCAGGCTTACCTTCAGGCTTGCCGACGTCCTCAGGTTTGCCGGCGTCCTCAGGTTTGCCGGCGTCCTCAGGTTTGCCGGCCTTTCCAAGGGCCTCCAAGCTGGCCTCCTGCGCCTTGCGGGACGCCTCAATGGCCTTCTCGATGGCCGGCCTGGCCTCTTCGGGCACCTTGTCCAGCAGCCCCGTAAGCACCTCGGTGTGCTTCCCGGTGGCTTCGGCCACCCGTTGCCTGGCGAGTTCCCGGCCGCGGGCTTCCGGCGCAGCGTCGTCGTCGGACATGCCGGCCAGGTCGTTTTGCAGCGCCTTGAGGGCCGCGGCGTTGCCAGTTTGGACGTCTTCGATGGCCTTGTTGATGGCGGGCTTGGCCTCCTCCGGAACCTTGGCGAGCACCTCTTCCAGAGGCTTCAGCGCGGATTGCGTTGCCGCATCCACCAGATCGTACAGCCCCTGGCCCTGGGGACCGAGTTTCCTGGCCAG
>CAZBZG010000036.1:0-22938 GCA_964496245.1 uncultured Planctomycetaceae bacterium
GCGAGCAGAACGCCGAACTCGAACGCATGGTCCGGGAGCTGGAGGCGCGCGACGCGCGCATCCGCGCGCAGCAGCAGGAGATCGAACAGCACCTGGCCACGCTCCAGAAGGAGATGGAGCTGGCCAGCGCCCTGCAGATCAACCTCCTGCCCAGCGAAACGCCGCAGGTGGAAGGGCTGGTGCTCTACGACCGCTACGTGCCTGCGGCACAGCTGTGCGGCGACTACTACGACTACGTCGAGCTGCCCGGCGGACGCTTCCACGTGAGCGTGGCCGACGTCACGGGGCACGGGGTGGCGCCGGCGCTGGTGAGCGTGCAGGTGCGCACGCGGGCCCGGACCGCTGTCCAGGAGTTGACGCACCCGCACGAAGTGCTCGAATGCCTCAACAAGTTCATGTTCGACACCTTCAAGCAGGACTTTCTCATGACCATGGTGTGCCTGGCCTACGATCCGCAGGCGCACGTGGCGACCTATGCCGGGGCGGGCCACTGCCCCATGATCCTGCTGCCGGCCGCGGGAGATGGCTTCCGGGAGCTCGCGAGCCAGGGCATGCCCCTGGGCGTCGCGCGGGAATCGCAATATCGGAGCGATGCGGTCGAGCTGACGCCGGGCGACAAGCTTCTGTTGTACACCGACGGCATCACCGAGGTGCCGGGCCGGGACGCCAGCGACATCTTCGGGGTCGAACGGTTGACCGCCACGTTCGAAGCCTGCCGCGAAGCGGGGGGCCGCGAGGCCCTCGAGGACCTGTTTCGCGCGGCCCGCATGCATTCGGCCGACGGGGCCTTTGAAGACGACGTGACCCTGGTGCTGCTGGAGCGGATGGATGCGTAGAACCAGCGCCGGCGCCGCACCTCCAGGGGCGTCACTCGCCGGACGGGGATGATCGTGCCGACGATCAAGGTGCTCTACATCGTCGATGATCTGGAGCCCGGCGGCGCGCAACGCTGCGTGGTGGACCTGGCGACCTACCTGGACCGCGCGCGCTTCCGTGCCCAGGTCTACTGCCTGGAAACCACGGGCGCGCTTTCGGGGCGGCTCGTCGAGCAGGGCATTCCGTCTTCGCTGTGCTACGTCGGATCGCCCTGGGCCCCTCAGGGATGGTGGCGGCTCCGCAGCGCGATCCAGGAATGGGGCGCCCACATCGTCCACACGCACCTGGATGCGGCCAATCTGGCCGGACGCGCGGCTGCCGTGTGGGCGGGGGCGCCCGTGATCTGCGCCCATCACCACACGGCTGAACTGGAGAAAGGGTGGTTCCGGCGCTGGATGACCGCCTGGCTCGGCCGGCGCACCGACCGCATCTTCTGCGTCTCCAACGCGGTCCGGGCGGCCCGTACGGCCAACGGGCAGGAGCCGCTGGAGACGCTCCAGGTCCTGCACAACTTCATCGAACCCGCGGAGTATCAGGACAGAACGTCCTTCGGCGCCATGAAGGCCGAACTCGGGTTCCCCGCGGACGTGCCCACCGTGGGGATTGTGGGGCGGCTCCATCCGGACAAGAACCACGAGCTCTTCCTCGATGCGGCCAAACGTCTGGTCGACGAGGATCCGGGCATCCACTTCGCCATCGTGGGCGATGGTCCGCTGCGCGAGACCCTGCGGACCCGCGTGCAGGAGCAGGGGCTCGGAGGCTACGTCACGTTCACCGGCCAGCGGCACGACATGGCCCGTGTCTACCGGGCGCTCGATACGGTGGTGGTGTGCAGCAAGCGGCAGGGGTTCGGCAAGGTGATCCTCGAGGCCCAGGCCGCCGGGGTGCCGGTCGTGGCCCTGGAGATCGGCGGGATCTCGGAAGTGCTGGCCCGCGGAGGCGGCTATCTGCTCTCGGAGGCGACCGCGCAGGCCTTTGCCGTGGCCATCGATCACGCCATCCAGCCGGAGAACCGGCTCCAGATCCAGGCGCAGGCCCGCGAGAACGTGGCCCATTTCTCCGCCACCCGTCTGATCACCCAGCTCGAAGACACCTACACCGAGCTCTGCGAGGCCAAGCACGCATTCGCGCATGCCTATTAGCCCCTGCCTGGAGGCCGACCCCAAGGCAGCGCGAAAGTCCCCCGGATTTTCCTGTTGACGACCGGCCGGCCGCCGATTATACCTGTGGATGAAGAGACGCTCGTTCGGAGAATGCGAGATGCGGTGCGCCCCGGTCCTCAGCCTGCGACTTATCCGGTTGGCCCTTTTGAAGGAGGGTCGACAGAAGAACGCGTCCGGCTGAAGGCTGCGGGATATTTTCGAGGCAAACCACCACGCCCGCCGGACCATCCGGCGGGCGTTTTCGTAGGCGAGGAGAAGACCATGACCCCACAGGATGTACCCAAATACACCCCACCGGCGGTGATCGACCTGCCCGACCGGCGTTGGCCGAGCGAGACGCTCGCCCGGCGTCCGGTCTGGTGTTCGGTCGACCTGCGCGACGGCAACCAGGCCCTGCCGAACCCCATGGATCCCGACCAGAAGCTCGAGTACTTCCAATTGCTCTGTCAGATCGGCTTCCAGCACATCGAGGTGGCCTTCCCCTCGGCGTCGCAGGACGACTTCCAGTTCACGCGGCGGCTCATCGAGGAGAACCACATTCCGGAAGACGTCTTCATCATGGGTCTGACCCAGAGCCGGCCGCACCTGATCGAACGCACGTTCGAGGCTTTCGAAGGCATCCCGCGCGGGATCGTGCACGTCTACATCGCCACGTCCGAGCTCCACATGCGCCAGGTCTTCGACCTCGACCGGGACGGCACGCTCAAGCGAGCCGTGGAGGCGATCGAACAGGTGCGTGCGCTCGCCGAGGCGCAGCCCGAGAGCGACATCCGCTGCCAGTTCTCCCCCGAGGAGTACACGGATACCGACCTCGATTTCGCGCTCGAGATCTGCGAGGCCGTCTACGAGGCCTGGGGCAAGGCCACGCCGGAAAAGCCCATGATCCTCAACCTGCCGGCCACAGTGGAGCGCAGGCCCCCCAACCACTACGCGGACATGATCGAGTGGTTCTGCCGGCGCTTCTCGCATCGGGACAGCGTGCAGGTGAGTCTGCACTCGCACAACGATCAGGGCATGGCCGTGGCCGCCACGGAACTGGCGCTGCTCGCGGGCGGCGACCGGGTCGAAGGCACGCTCTTCGGCCACGGCGAGCGCACGGGCAACGTCGACCTGGTGACCGTGGCCAACAACCTCCACGCGCGCGGCATCGATACCGGCCTCGACTTCTCGGACCTGCAGAAGGTCGCCAGCACGGTCGAACGCCTGACCGGCATGCCGATCTACTACCGCCAGCCCTACTCGGGCGAGCTCGTCTTCACCGCGTTCTCGGGCTCGCACCAGGACGCGGTGCGCAAGGGCATACGCCAGCGGGATACGGCAGCCGAACGTTTCGGCGTGGGGTGGAAGGTCCCGTACCTGCACGTGGACCCCTCGGACCTGGGGCGCAAGTTCGAGCGTCTCATCCGCATCAACAGCCAGTCCGGGAAAGGGGGCGTGGCCTGGGTCCTGGAGCAGGACTACGGGCTGGAGCTCCCCCGCGCCATGCATCCCGAGCTGGGGGCGGCCGTCCAGGCCTACTCGGACAAGGTGGGCCGCGAGATCACCGGGGAAGAGGTTTACCACGTCTTTCAGGAGGAGTTCGTGCACCCGCAGGGACCGTACGAGCTCGTGGGCTACTGGCCCCGTCCGGACGACGACGACCCGACGCAGGTGCACGGAGAGGTGCGGATCAAGGTGGACGGCCAGGAACGGACCGCGACCGCAGACGGCAACGGGCCCATTTCGGCTTTCGTCCACGCGTTGCGCGAGTTCGGCCTCGCGGGCTTCGCGATCGAGGACTACGACGAGCAGGCCGTGGGCCACGGCGCCGATGCCACGGCCTACGCCTACGTGCCGCTCAAACTGGAGGACGGACGCACCCTCTTCGGCGTGGGCACGGACACCAACATCGACCAGGCCGCGATCCGCGCGATCGTAGCGGCACTGAATCGCATGGCGCGAAAGGAGAAGGCGTCGGATTGAACGGTTGCGGCCGGCCTCGACCGGAAGACGCGCGGCTCAGGCGCGGCCCTCTTCCTCCCAGGCCCGGCTGTAGCAGCGGCCTGGCCGGCGGCCCAGGCGGGTGGTGATGCAGTAGGGGATGGTCTCTCCGAGCGCGGCCAGTTCTTCGAGGGCGATGCGGTCGCCGTGATCCTCGCCGATCAGGGTGACTTCGCTGCCCACCTCGACTTCGGACAGGTCGGTGACGTCGACCATGGTGTAGTCCATGCTGACCATGCCCACCACGGGTGCGCGCTTGCCGCGGATCAGGACCTGGGCGCGGTTGCTCCACGCGCGCAGATAGCCGTCGGCGTATCCCAGAGGCAGCACGGCGATGCGCGTGGGCCGCTCGGTCGTAAAGGTGCGGTTGTAGCCCAGGCTCGCGCCCGCGGGATACTCCTTGAGCTGGACCACCGCGCACCGCCACGAGAGCGCGGGGACCAGCGGAAACCGATCCCGGAGTCTCCCGGGATTCAGGAAGCCGTAGACAGCCGCGCCCGGCCGGATCATCTCGAAGCGGGCCTGCGGATACAGGATGCTGGCCGCGGATGCGGCCGCGTGTCGGAGGGGCATGCGCGTGGCGCTTTGCTCCAGCGCCTCCAGGGCTCGTCCGAACCGGCTGAGCTGTTCCCCGGAGTAGGTTTCGTCGTCGGGCTGGGCGAAGTGCATACACACGCCCTCGAGCGTGACATGGGGAAGCGATTGCAGGGCGGCTGCGGCCCGGGCCGCGTCTTCGGGCAGGATCCCCAGGCGCCCCATGCCCGTGTCGATCATGAGGTGCACCACGGCCCGCCGCTGCTGCTTGGCCGCCTCCAGGCTCACGAGGCGGGCGAGCTCCATTTCGTGCACGTTGATGGTGAGGCCGGCGGCCACGGCGCGGGAGACCTCTTCGGGCAGACTCGTGCCGAGGATTTGGATCGGCGCGCGGATGCCCACGGCGCGCAGCTCTTCGCCCTCCTCGCAGGTGGCCACGCCGATGCGGCCGGCGCCGGCGGCGAGCAGCGCATGCGTCACCGCAATAGCCCCGTGCCCGTACGCATCGGCCTTGACCGACGGCATGAGCTGCACGTCCGGGCCGACCAAGTCACGCAGACGCCGTACGTTCTCTTCGATGGCCGACAGATCCACCTCGATCCACGAGCGATGGTGCGAGGGATGGGAGAGGTCGGTGATGGGCATGGGTCTGGGTCTCGCGCAGGGCCGGCTACGACAACACGACCTTCGGGATCGCGATCAGGATCAATGTCGAGCAGAGCCCGCCTGCCATTGCTGATTCCAATCCCGATTCCGATTCCGACAGAGCGCTGTTTGCCGCTCCACCGTACGCATGGCTCTACAGGCCCTTCAGGAACTTCTTGAGGCCCGGATCCATCTCGGGCGATTCGGGTTCAGGGGCGGGCTCGGGTTCGGATGCGGGCGCGGGCGCCTGGTCCTCCGCATCGAGCTCCGGCCCCTCGGTCCGTGTAGCAGCGGCCGCATCTCCGCTCCGCTTGCGGCAGGCAGCGGCCACCGTTCGTTCCCGGGTTGCAGCGTCCGCCCGCCCCGCGTCCGCCAGCAGCTTGGCAAAGGCCTCGTGGTCCTCGGCTTCGTACGGATCGATGCCGACGAGGCGGCGGTAGGTGGCGATCGCCTGTTCGGTCTGTCCGAGCGCGCTGTAGAGCTCGGCCAGCTTGCGCAGCGCCCCGGCATCGTCGGCGTGGATCCCGCAGTAGGCCTCCAGGATCTCGGCCGCGCCCGCACGGTCGTCCTGGTCGAGCCGCAGTTTGGCCAGCGCGTGGTAAGGATTGCCGAGGGGTGTCTCGTGCACGAACCGCGGATAGAGCCGGATCGCGCTCGCGAGCCGCTCCTCGGCGGCTGCGCGGTTGTCTTTCTGGATCTCCACGAGTCCGAGGAAGTACTCGGCATGGGCGTTCCCCGGGTCCACCAGGAGGGTGAGCTTGCTGAGGCGCGCCGCCTTGTCGGGCGCATTGCCCCGGAGCGCGGCGCCTGCCGCGATCACCCCGGCGAGCGCGAAGGCGCGGTCGCCCGCGCCAGCGTTGCCCTCGTCGGCCAGCTTCTGGGCGCGCTGCATGAGTTCCTCGGCCAGCGCCCACGCCTTCTCGGGGTTGTGCCGGCGGTAGATGCGCAGCAGCCGGAGGCTGGCGAGCGTGTTCTCCGGATTCGCCTCGTAGAGCTTCTCCCATTTCTCCACCTGGCGCGGGTCCTCCATGACCGGGCATTGGACCGTGTCCGCGTAGGCCTTGAGCCGTTCGTGGAACCAGGTGTCGACTGCGGGCAGGTCCTGGCCGAGCGCTTCCTGGAAGACTTCGGCCGTGGTCTTGCCCTCGCTGTAGAGATGCACGAGCCGGCCGAGCACCTCTGGGCCGTGCTCGGCGACCAGCCACGTCACAAAGAGGCCGGCCGCCTCGTAAGCGGCGGGTACGCGCCAGGCGTATTCGGGCCGCGTGAACTCGCGGTTCCAGGTGGCGAGTTCCGGGAGAGGCCCGTGCTCGACCATGGTCTTGAAAGGGATGTCCCGGATGGAGCGGGTGTTGTCCTGCATGTACACGCTCATGCCCTCGGTCAGCCACCGCGGGATGCGGTAGCTCGATCCCATGAGCGTGACCACGTGGGCGATCTCGTGGAGCAGGGTGGATTCCCAGTTGTGCGTACGGCCGGACGCCTTGAAGTCGGACGGGCTCACCAGGGCCACGAAGGGTCCGGTGGTCGCGCCTGCCGCGTGCAGCGTGGGGAGTCCCGTGACCCGCGCGGCAAAGGCCGACTGGCTGTGCATGATGGCCAGCCGCACGTCCTTGGGGACCGTGTAGCCGAAGCGCTGTTCGCACGTCGTCAGCATGGTTTCGACCATGCGCTCGACATACGGCTGCAGGATGTCGGCGTCGCTCTTGTAGAGCTTGACCCGGAAGCGTTCGGTAGAGAGGCGGCGGTAGTGTTCGTCCTGGCGGAGGAGCTGCCGGAGGTTGTAGACCCGGACATTGAACGGATCCAGGCGGAAGGCTTCGGCCAGAGGCGTGGCGGCCTCCTCCTCGAGGCCGTGGCGCATGAGGCTGATGCCGAGCCGGGCGTGGGCCCGGGCGTTCTCGGGGTCGGCCTCGGCCGCTTTGCGGGCCCACGGCAGGGCCAGCTCCTCGCTGCGGCGGTGGACCAGGGCGTGGGAGATCTCCACGTACAGCCGGGCAAGCCCGTTCTGGCGCACGCGCGCCTGCGCGGCGTCGTCCGCGGACGGCAGGACGTCGTAAGCGGCGAGCAGCTCCTCCTGGATCGCCTCGAACGCGGCCTGGTCTTCCCGGAGGATGGCGATGACCGCGCGGAACGAGAGGACCTCGGGATCGCGCGGGTTGATTGCAGCGGCGGCTTCGAGGTGGGCGAGGGCGGCCTCGTTGCGTTCGTCGAGGAAGTCGACCCGGGCGCGCAGCAGCATGGCCGGCACGTACCGGGGGTTCGTCTCCAGGGCCTTGGCTGCGTGGACTTCAACCTCGCTGAAGTTGCGCTCGTGGATGAAGACGCCGCCCAGGCCGGCGTGCGCCGCCGGATGGCGGGGGTTGAGTTTGAGTGCGTCGCCGAACTCGCGCGCGGCATTGGGATACTCGTACTTTTCGACGTAGATCTCGCCCAGCCGCACGTATACGGGCAGGAACGTCTCGTCCTTCTCCTGCGCCAGGGCCATGACCGGGAAGCCGTTGCGATAGTCCTCGCCGACGATGGCACCGGCCCCGATGTAGTAGACCTCGGGCGCCGTATAGGCCTCGTCCTGGTTGGGATCGTAGCATTCGAAGAACCGGTCCGTAGTGGCGAGCCAGTCTTCCCGTCGCGCGAGCCGGTGGTGAAGGTCGGCCAGGGCCAGGCGCGCGCGCATCTGCCCCGGTGCGGGGTCGGTGCCCCTGTCGGCCATGGCCGTCTCGTAGTCGGCCGCCGCCCGGGCGTACTGCCCGGTCACCAGCAGGGCATCGCCGCGGGCGGCGAGCAGGGCGGGGTGTTCGGGGTGCTTTTCGAGCGCATCCGCAGCGACGCGGAGGGCCTCTGCGTCCCGCCCGGTCTCAGTCAGAATGTCGATCTTGAGGGCCAGAGCCGAAGGATCGTCGGCGTCCTCGAGCTGCGCCAGGGCCTCGGCGTACCTGCCGGACCAGACAAGGCCGCGGACCGTCTTGGCCATCGTCTCCCACGTGGCCTTCTGCGCTTCCGTGGCTTCGGCGTACGGATCCGGGGGCTTGTCCTCCGCACCGGCGGTTGGCCGGGGCGGGGCGAGGAAGAGCAACGCGAGCAAGAGCGGACGAAGCCATCGGTGGTGCATGCAGAACCTCCCTGCGACATCTATTTCGATTAAACTCCACCGGTGCCCGGAAGTCCAGCGGATTTCGCGGACGGTCCGGTCTTCCCCTGCTGCCGGAAGGCTCGGCACGGAATGAAATTCGCTTGACGCTGGCAGGGGGTTCGCTTACGCTGGTTTGTGGAAGGCATTGCGCCCGTCCGAAGGGAAAAAGGCCTTTCGCAGGCAGCTGTCGGCTACATCCGAAGGGGGTCGAAGATGTTGATGAGAAACGCGTGGCTCGCATGGCTCATAATTGCTGGCATGGCTTCCTGGGCGGTTGCGGGTGAGGAGGCCGGGGACGGCGACAAGCCGGAGGCAGAGGCGACCGACGGGGGAGGCGACCAGGACGAGGGGGAAAAGAAGGGCGAGGGGGAAAAGAAGGGCGAGGGGGAAAAGAAGCTGCCCCCCCGGCGTCCCATGGCGCACTATCAGTTGATCCGGCGCATGTTTCCCAGGCCCAAGTACTACTTCAGCAAGGCGCTCGGGGGCAAGCGTATGCTCGACTATTACAAGCAATACAAACACTGCTACGAGCCGCTCGAGCATCGGGTGGAGGCGAATCCCCTGAAGCTGCTGGATTACCAGGTCGAAGAACAGCAGGCCGTGGTCGTCGTGCCCCGGGCGTACGACGGCAAGCCCGGCTGGGGCATCCTCCTGCACATCGGCCCGGACAACAAGGCCATGCTTCCGCCGGGCTGGAACAAGGTGCTCGACAAGCACAAACTGATCTATGTCTCTCCGCACGGCGTGGGCGATCAGCAGCCCGACGTGTACCGCATGGCCGTGGCTCTGGATGCCCTCGCCACGGTGCAGGAGGAGTACAAGACCGAGAAAGGCAACGTGATCGCCAGCGGCGAGTACAGGGGCGGGGCCATCGCGGGTTTGCTTCTCCTCAACTATCCACAGGACTTCAAAGCGGTCATCAGCCAGGCGTGGTCCCTGATGCTCCGGCGTACCGAGCACGGCCGCACCGTGGGCCGCACCGTCTTGGAGCATGGGGAGCAGCGCGAGTACTGGAAGCCCGAGACGCCCGGGCTCGAACCCCGCAATCACGCAAAGATCAAGAGTACGAACCCCCGGATCGTGCTTTTCAACGGCTTCCGCCGGGACAGCAAGGCGCGAGAAGTCGAGCGCGTGCTCCGCGGCGCCTATACGTGGGCGCGGTTCAAGTACGATCTGCTCGTCATGGATCTGCCGGGCACGCGCGGCAGCCTGATGCCGGTGGAGGCGCTGGAGCAGGCGCTCGCCTGGATCGATACGGGCAAACGCCCCAAGGATCTGCCGAAGCCGCGGTACAACGCATACGACATCCGCATGCCCGGGGGATACTGATCGTAGCGCCCCGGCTGACGGTTCCCCAATTGCGCCGGGGGGCAGTCAGGGCTTCTGTCCGCGGTCCCGGCGCGCCTCCGTCCGATCGAGGCAATGCAGGACCAGGGACAGCAACCGGTCCTTGTCCGGCGGTTTGAGCAGGTAGCCGTCGATCCCCAATTCCACGCATTGCAGCACGCTCTTCTTGTCGCGGTCGCTGGTCAGGATGACGACCGGCGTTGCTTCGGTTTCGGGCGCGGCGCGAATTTCCCGCAGGACCTGGGCACCGTTCTTGCGCGGCATGAAGAGATCGAGCAGCACGAGGTGGTAGGCGAGTCCGCCCTCGGCCGCGCTGCGGACGAGATCCACCGCCTGCAGGCCGTTGCCGGCCTCGGTGGTCGCCGCGCTCTCGCTCTCCAGCGCGCTGACGATCATGTGACGCATGGGGGTGACGTCGTCGACCACGAGGATCCGGGTGCCCTTGAGTCGCCTGCCGGGCGACGCCCGGTCGCGTTTCGTCGCGGTCACCGCTCTGGCGGTCGCCGTGATCTCGTCGATGTCCTCCTGCGTGGCCGGCTCCAGGCTGACGAGGGCCGGGGCGGCCGCGTTCTTGTCCGGCTGCAGGGGGAGATCGATCCAGAAGGTCGTGCCCGTCTTTTCTGAGGTGTCGAAGGCCACGGTCCCGCCGAGGCAGCGCTCGCCCAGAAGCTTCATGCTGTAGGTTCCGATGCCCCGGCCGTGCCGGCTCTTGGTGGAGAAGGATCGCTTGAAGACCTGGCCCGCGATCTCGGGCGGCATCCAGGCGGGGTTGTGCACGCTGAAGCGCAGGCCGCCATTCGTGACCTCGAGGCTGAGGCGTACTTCCTCCCCCGGCTTGGAGGCTTCGTAGGCGTTGCGGAGCATGTTGCCGAGCACGCGGATCAGCAGGCCCCGGTCGGTCACGAGGTCCGGGGCCTCCGACGGCAGCCCCACGTCCAGCAGTTTGCCTTCGGCGCAGGGATCCTCAGACAAGTCGTCTCGGAGTTCGAGCAGAAGGCTCGACGGATCGACCGGTTCCCAGGCGGGTGCGATCTCGTCCGCTTCGGCGAGCGCGATTGCCTGCTGGGCACGGATCTCCTGCAGCAGGCGCCGGCCGAGGCGCTGGATGCGCGTGGTCGCGTGTTCTTTGCGGTCCGGGTCCAGGTTGGGAAGCAGGCCGGCCCATCCCTGGAGCGAGCCCACCGTGTTCAGGACGTCGTGGAAGAAGACGCGTTCGAGCAGTTCCCGCCGCTTCTGATCGCTCACGTCCTGCAGGGAGACCACGGTGAACCGGTGCGGACCCAGGTCCAGGGGGGAGGCCAGGATCGAGAACTCAAGGGCCTCCTCGCCCTCGGGCGTCCGGATCGCGAGCGAACAGGTCCCCCGCTCGGGCGCGTCGCTCTTCCTGCTCGCGAGAAACGTGTGCAGGGCTCCGCAGTGGGCGCAGGCGGTTGCGGTGCCGCACCCGTCCTTTCCCTCGGTGCTGTGCAGGCATCCGAAGGCCTCCCCGGGCCGCAGCCCGACGAAGCCCTCTTCGGGCGCCAGTCCGCGGGATTCGAGCATGGCTGCGTTCGCCGCCACGATCTGCCGCTGTTCGTTGAGGATCAGGACCACGCCCTGGAACGCGTGAAGGATCGTGTGGATGACGGGATTCTCTTCGACGGCCCGGAGCTGGTCCTCCAGGGCTTCAGGGGATGCGCGGTCCTGCAGGGAAGGCGTGTCTGCCGCCGCCCCTGCCCGGCCCTGTCCGTGAGATTCGGCCATCGCCCTCCTCCGGCAAGCGCCCCTCGCGCCCGCATTCACTCTACCTGTACCGTGGCCGAGGTGTCAAGCGACTCCTGCCCGGAGAACGGACGCGGCGCGTCCGCGTTCAGGCGCCGAGGGCGGCCAACATCAGGAGCACGAGCGAGTTGTGCAGGGCGTGGACGCACATGGGCACGGTCAGGCCCCGGGTGCGTTCGCGCAGCACGGCCAGGAAGAAGCCGAGCAGGGCCAAGGGCAGGAAGCGCAAAGGGTCGAAGTGGAGCAGGCCGAAGAGCAGGGCCGTGGTGAGGGCCGAGGCCTGCCAGCCCAGATGCCGGCGCAGGGCGCCGTACAGAAGCCCGCGGATCAGCAGTTCTTCGGTGATGGCTGCGCCCACGGCCGCGTACGCCCAGAGCGCGGCCCGCACGGCCGGGTCCAGGTCGGCATGGACCAGGAGCTGGATGGTCTCCTGCTGCTCGGGCAGGATGGGACGCCCGAGCGCCTTGAGCACGAGGACCACCACGACCAGGTTGAAGATCGAGGCGGCGGTGAACACGGGCACGAAGGCGAGATAGGCGGTCAGGCTCGTGCGCAGGCGCCCGAGGAATCCGCGGCGTTCGAGGCCCAGCTGCCCAACCGCCCCCCGTGCTTCGAGGATCACCAGCGCGTAGAGAGCGGTGAGAAGCGAGAGCACGACCGAAGCCAGGGCGTTCGTCTGAACGGATCCGTCGAGCGCGGGCAGGTGCGCGGCACCGGTCCGACAGACCGAGAAGAAGGCCAGCACCTTGGCGCAGTCCCACAGGCGCCAGTCGGGCGGCGCCTGGGCGGGCGCGCACCACCACCGGAAGTCGAAGACGCGGTCCTGGACGCGCAGAAGCACGAGCCCGCCGAGGAGCGGGAGCGCCAGGTAGAAGAGCGGGACCTCGAAGGCCTCGGCCATCTCGGCCCACGCCCCTGCGCCGCCTCTGCGCAAAGCGGGGCGGTCCGGCGTGGGGGGCAGGACCTGATCCTGCGGCACGCGCACGGGGCGGTCGGCCGCTTCCGGAGACGCACTCGGCGGGGCGGGGCCGGTGACATAGGCCCGCCCCCCCAGCACCACCGCGGTCACCACCACGATCAGGCCGAAGGCCTCCTCCAGGCGGCGGGAGCGGGAGAAATCGATCGTGGCGCTGTCGGGGGATGCACCCATGCGGTCCTGTCAACGCGGCAACACGTCACGCGGGATCGGCATCGCGGTCGGGACCGGGGGCGCGGGAACCGTCGGCTGCAGGACGGATGCCGCGCCGACGCCCAACGACACTGCGATGCGGGAAACGTGCTGCGGGTTCCCGTGCTCCAGCGCAGCCGTCCTACCGGCCCATGGCCTCCACCTTCTGCAGGATCTGGGGGCGGGCCTCTTCCATGATCTCCCGCATGTCGCTGTATCGGAGGGTGCGCTCTTCGAAGCTGCGCTCCTCGAGCCCCTTGACGAACCGCGCTCGGTACTCGTCGAAGTAGGATCCATAGAGGTGGTAGCTGTCGGCGAGATGCGTGTACCGGCCAAGCCGCACCTCGCGCCCGCAGCGTTCGCTGATGCGCGCGGCCAGGGCGAGCTGCAGCTGCGTGAGCGCGAAGATGTTCATGAAGGCCGCCTTGTAGGCGTCGTTCGAGCGGAAGCGGACGTTTGTCGACAGGTACAGCGTACCCTCTTCCTCGGTGATGCGGCTCCAGAAGCTCTGGAGGCACGCCGGGTCGTAGCAGTCGTTGTCTTCCCAGACCTTCCATGTGATGGCCTGGGCCCGCCGCGTGTACGGGGTCTTGGCGAGCTTCTCGGCCATCATCTCGATCTGATCGAACGCGGTCTCGGCGATGCCCGGGATCTTGTACTGGAAGAGGCGTTCGTTGTAGGTGTACTCCCAGCGGGTGTCGGCCGGGTCGTCGGGGTCGCGCACCAAATGGTTCTTGATGCCTTCGACCACCTCCATGGCGTATTCCTGCAGGTCCTCGAGGCCGCCGGGGAAGTCCTTGTGGATCATGGGCTCGGCCACCGGGTCCTCGACGGTGATCAGCATGGTGGCGTCCTTGCTCGGCGGGTCGCCGGGCTTGTCGTACTGGGTGGCGAGATCGCAGCCCTGCTCGTACAGGGCGATGAGCGAGTTCTCCCACGCCTCGGCGATGCCCGCGCCCCGGGCCGTGAGAACAGGGATCCCATGCATGGTGCGCCTCCTCGGATCGCAGACGGTGGTCCGCTTTGCCCGACCGGCGCGCCGCGCCGGCCAACTTTGTCCGTAGTGCCCGTAGGTGATACCCGCCCCGTGCGGGCAAGTCAACAGGGAAATCACGTGTCCACGCGCCCCCCCGCGGGCGATCGCATGCGCACCAGACGGCACGCCGCCTACGGTTTTGGTTGATTCCCGCGACGCCGAGTCCTATACTTCGCACGGGGTTGCACGGTTCGCGCCCTTGCGCGAAGGGAGCTGTCGCATGTCCGTCTCGCCTCGGCGTTCGCTGTCCGTCTGCGTGTACGCGTGCCTCGGCGCTGCCGTGTTCGCCCACGGCCCCCTGGCCGCAGGCCAGCGCTTCACGAGCGCGGATGTCACGCCCGAGGTGGCCGCCTCCGCGCTGCAGCTCGCGCGCAACGCCGTGGCCGCCACCCTGTCGGGCGATCCGATCGATCTCGAAGCCGTTCCCGGCAGCGAGCGTCTGCAAGCGGTCGACAACGGTGCCCACGTGGTCCTCATCCAGGAATCCCGGGTCGTGGGCAACGCCCATGCGGATCAGGCCAGCCTGGCCGGCAACCTCTGCGTGGCCACCCGGCGTGCCGTGCGGCTGACCGACCTGAAGCATCCGGAGGCGACCGTGCTCGTGCTCACGATCTTCCTCGAGGAGAAGCCGTTCGACAAGCCTCCGCTGGCCGCCCTGCTCAGCCGCGCTGCTGCGCTGGGTCTGCACGGGATGCGGGCCGAGTTCCGCGGGCTCAAGCGCTTTACTCCGCCCGTGGATCCCCTGCTGCACGGACGGGACTGGCACGAGGCGCTGCTCGACCTGGCCGGCCGGCTCTCTCCCCCGCCGCCGGACGCGGACCCGGAGAGCCACGAAGAGAGGCAGCGGTTGCTCAAGGACGTTCTGATGAATCCGGGTTTCCGTCTCACGCTCGTGGAAGGTCTGACCCTGGCCGGGCTACCGGGCCGATCCGAGCCGGTTCGGCTCTACCGCATGAGCCGCCTGGTTCCCCTCGCGTCCGTCTCCTCGGCCCGCATCCAGGAGGCGCTCGATCTGGCGCGGCAGTGGTACGCCGCGAACCAGAAGGAGAACGGGCTCTTCCCGTATCTCTACGACCCGCTCGCCGACAAAGAGATCCCGGAGCGTCACCTGCAGCGCGAGACGCTGAACGCCGCAGCCCTGGGCACGCTCTGGCGCCATACCCAGATCGAGGCGGTGCGGGCCATGGGACTCAAGGCCCTCGAGCGGCTCTTTGCCGAGCACTACCTGGAAGATCCGGACCGGGGATTCGGGTACCTGCGCGAGCCGAACCGGCCGGCCACCCTGGGCGGAGCTGCCGCAGGGCTCTATGCCATCCTCGAGTTGCGGGCCGACAAGGCCAAGGCGTCCTTCCGCAAGCAGGCAGAGAAGCTCGCGCGTTTCCTGCAAGCTCTGCGCCGGGAGGACGGGCGCTTCGCCCTGCAGTGGCCGGAGGACGTGGAATCGCCCCGCATCGACTACCATCCGGGGCAGGCGCAGCTCGCGCTCATGGGGTGGGCACGGCTCACCGAAGACGCGGACCTGGTGCGTGCGTGCCTCAAGAGCATGCAGTACTACCAGGGCTACTTCCGCGAGACGCTCGAACAGCGCAAGCATCCGCCTTATCCCATGATCCCCTGGCACACGCAGGCCTGCTACAAGCTCTACGCAGCCTCGCGGCGCGAGGCCGTGGCCGACTTCATTTTCAACATGAACCGGCTGCTCGTGGGCATCCAGGAGGTGATGCCGCGGAAGGGCGAGTTCCTCCCGGCTGATGCGCGCGGCCGCTTTGTGCGGCCCAGGAAGCGGGCCATGGGGCGGCCGCATGTGACCGCCACGGCCGTCTACCTGGAGGGACTGGCGGACGCGTTCGCCCTGGCCCGCGCGCTCGAAGAGGAAGCGTTGGCCAGGCAGTTCCGCCGCGCGCTCGTGTGGGGCGCCCGCTGCCTCCTCCAGCACCAGATCCGGGACGAGGTGGAGACCCTCCTCGTGCCCAACCCCGCCCGCGCGCTGGGCGGATTCCGCACGCGTCCGACGGATCCCGTGATTCGCATCGACAACATGCAGCACGCGGTCTGCGCGCTCGCGAAGATCGACGCCGTGCTCAAGGAAGCCGACTACGCAGCCGTGCATGCGGAGGAGCAGGGCCGCGCAAAGCCTTGAGGACCATGAGCCTGTCGAATGGCGTCGCCCCGGCGCTTCAGGCCGGGAGGAGTGCGCTCCGTGGCGGCCCCGTTCCATTGCCCCTGGCGTCCTCGATCCCTTGCCGCCTGCAGCTGGCGCGGGGGGGGGCGGTTTCGCGACTCCTCTGACAGAGCGCTTGCAGTCGGGAAGAAATTCGGTTAGGATAGGCTGGTTCGCCTGCGGGAATCGGCGGCAAATGGATCGAATACGACATGGCTGATCTCGACCAGGAAACCGACGTGACACAGGAAATCATCGAAACCACGGTGGGCGGTCACGTACTGCGGCTCGCGGTCTCGCCCCAGGCCTTTCGCCCCACGCTGACCACCAGGCTGCTCGCCGATACGATCGAGATCCCGGCCGGTTGCAGAACCCTCGACATGGGCTGCGGCGTGGGTCCGCTGGCGATCGCGGCAGCCAAGAACGGTGCGAGCGAGGTCGTCGCGGTCGACATCGTGGAGGAGGCGTGCGAACTCGCCGAATACAACGCCCGCCTCAACGGCGTGGCCGACCGGGTCCGCGTGCGCCACGGGGATCTGTTCGGGCCCGTGGAGGGCCAGCGCTTCGACGTGATCATGGACGACGTCTCGGGCATGGCGGACGAAGTGGCCTCTGTCTCGCCCTGGTTTTCGCACGGCGTGCCGGGCGGCGGTCCGGACGGCACCGAACCCACCATCCGCATGCTGCGTCAGGCCAAGGACCACCTGACCGAGCGCGGGAGCCTGTACTTCCCCGTCCTGAGCCTGGCCAACGCGCCGCGGATCCTCGAGGAAGCGACGCGGATCTTCGGCGACGGGGTGACCGAGATACTTCAGAAGAACATTCCCTTCTGCCCCGAGCTCCAGGAGAACCTCTCCACCCTCGAAGCCCTGAAGAGCGACGGGATCATCGACTACCAGAAGAAGCGCCAGCGGTATCTGTGGTCCCTTACCGTGCTGCAGGCCTGTGCGGGCGGCGCATGACGCGCCGCGGCCCGTCCCGCTTCGGGCGCTTCCTCCTTGACATCGGGCTTCCGCGTGATATGACGAGTGCAGCAGGGCGTTCCGCCGAACGCGGCACGGCCGGGGCACGGGGCTCCGCATGGCAGCGGGAGATCCGGCAACACGGGATGCGCGGGAGAGCGCGTTCCGCCGCAGGGCAATCCCATCAGGGAGACGAACCATGAAGAACCGAACGATGTGTGTGCTGACCGTCGTACTTGCAGGCGGATTCGCAACCGGCTGCATCAACACGACCAAGGAGCTCACGGTCGAACAGGACGGGAGCGGCACGATCGTGGACACCTCGTATTTGAGCGCCGCGGCCGTGGCCATGATGAAGTCCATGGGAAAGCAGGCAGGCGGCAAGGGAGCGAAGCTTCTGGACGAGAAGAAGTTCAAGGCCCAGGCCCAGGCCATGGGCGTCAAGTACGTTTCGTCCGAGGAGGTCACCGGCGAGAACGGAGAGAAGGGCGCTCAGGTCACTTATGCGTTCGACGACATCAACCAGGTCAAGCTCTTCCCCGGCGACGCGCCCAAGGGACCGGATGCGGCCGAGAAGGCGTGCACCTTCGCCTTCGAACAGGGCTCACCCTGCCGGCTCACGATCCGCACCCCCGCACCGGACATGAGCGGTGGCAACATGCCTCAGTCCAAGGAGCAGGTCAAGCAGCAGCTGCCGATGATGAAGCAGATGATGAAGGGCGCCAAGATCTGGGTGCGTCTCCGCGTCAAGGGCACCATCAGCAAGACCAACGCGACCCACGTGAACGAGAAGAAGGACGGTCTCACGTTGATGTGGGTGGACTTCGACAAGTTGACCGAGGACGCGGACAAGTTCGCCCAACTCACCCAGATCAAGGACCGCACCAAGGCGGCCGAAGCCGTCAAGACCGCCCCGGGCATTACCATGGAGACCGCGGAGACGGTGACCGTCGAGTTCGAGTGAGGGGGGGGGCGGTTGGGGGGTTGGCTTCGCTCGTCTCTCTCGCTTCACCTCTCCTGCAGCTTGCGCGCGATCTCTTGCAGGTCGGTGAGGGTCTTGCGGTCGGCGGGGTTGCCGCGGCCTTCGCGGTTGCGCTGCCGCAGCAGGTAGGACGGGTGGTAGATGGCCCGCAGCGGGAGGCCTTCGAAGGTCCACCACTTGCCCCGCAGCGCCCCCATGCTCGTGTCTTCGCCGGTCAGGAAGTTGCCGGCGATGCGGCCGAGCGCCACGATCACCTTGGGCTGGATCATTGCGAGCTGCTGCTTGAGGTACGGTGTACAGGCGGCCACCTCGTCGGTCCGCGGGTCGCGGTTGCCGGGCGGACGGCATTTCAGGATGTTGCAGATGTAGACCGAGGCGCGGGAGCGCTTGAGTCCGCCCTCGATCATGCGCGTGAGCAGCTGGCCGGCGCGGCCCACGAACGGCCGCCCCTGCTCGTCCTCGTCCCGGCCGGGCGCCTCGCCTACGAACACGAGGTCCGTGTCGAGCGCGCCTTCGCCAAAGACGACGTGCGTGCGGCCTTCGCTCAGCCCGCAGGCCGTGCAGCTGAGCGCCTGCTGGCGCAAGGGTTCGAGCGCCTCGATTCGCTCGGCCGGCCCGGTATGTCCTTCGGGGCAGTCGGCCCCAGCGGCAGGGGCCGCACGCCGGCTGTGCGGCCGCTCGGCTGGCGCAGCCTTCTCGCTCTTGCCGGTGTGCGCCTCGTCGGGGGCAGAAGCTGCGGCAGCCGAAGGCGAATCCTTCTGCGCGGCCGAGGGCGTGGGTCGCTCGACCGGCAGGAACGCCACGCCCAGCGAACGTTCGAGCTCCAGCCGTGCGGCGAGCATGCGGGCCGCGGCAGCAGCGTCGGGATCGAGTTTCGGCATCAGCAGCCTTTCTCCGGCGGATCGAATCGCCTCAGATGTCCACCTGGTCGCCGTCGTCCGGCACGAGGGGGTCTGTCCCCAGGATGTCGCGCACGGCCCGGCAGGTAGAGGCCATGTCGTCCAGCCGCTCCTGGTCCAGGTGGACGAAGCCCAGCCGGCCGACCTCGAATCCATGCGTCTTGATGCGTTCGGCCAGCGCTTTGGGGTCGATATGGGCGGCGTCGAAGAGGAGCAGGTCGCAGGGGTCGGCCAGGAGCGGGTCGATCTCCTCCAGCACGTCGACGTCCCCCGTGTAGACGAGTGCGCTCGTACGGCTCTGCACGCGGAACCCGTAGCTGTGCCAGGCGTCGCCCCGTTCGGCCGGGCCGCGGTGGGAGTTGTGGCGGGCGAAGACGCTCACGTCGTTGTCCTGGAAGATCAGGCCGTCGCGGTACTCGGCGATCTTGAGGATGAAGTCGCGCGCGTAGTGGTTGAGCGTGGCCGCCTCGAGCATCTCGATCACCCCGTACCAGCTCGGCGCATAGGGCACGAACAGGTGGAGCAGGCGATCCGCGTAACTCAGCGCACCGGCCTGGCGGTTCAGCTTGCGGATCGTCCACAACAGGTGCGGCAGCCCGCCCACGTGGTCCATGGCCGCGTGCGTGACGAACACGCACCGGGTATTGAGAAGATCCAGTCCCGTGAGGAAAGCGGTGCGCGTACAGCTCTCGCCCGCATCCAGCCAGTAGAGGCCGTCGCCCGCCTCCACGGCGAACGCGGTGTGGTGCCGTTCGTGTACGGCCAAGCTGCCGGCGGCTGTGCCCAGAATGGTGAGTCGCATGGAAGCCATATTGACGTCTCCAAAGGTGCTCCCCTCTTTTGTATCGCAACACATCCGGTGCGGCAAGGATTTCCCGGGGAGCGCCGGCCGATTCCGGCCTGGCTGCCTGGCGGCCGGACGAAGAGGGCATACGCCCGTACTTGACAGGGATGCCGCCGGTTCCTAGAGTCAGGGGCCAAGGTCGCCTTGCGGATACCCCACGCCATGCGTATGCAGGTCATCGGTCTTTCGAATGGACAGGAGCTCGCGGTCCGCGAATGGCGCCCGGCGGACGAAGCCGCGGGCGCGGTGCTCTGCCTGCACGGCGTGGAGAGTCACGCCGCGTGGTTCGCGGAGACGGCCGAGGCTTTGAACCGCCGGAACCTGGCCGTGGTCGCCTTCGACCGCCCCGGCTGGGGCCGGAGCGAGGGCGTACGCGGGCACCTGGCTTCGTACGCGGACGCGCTCGGGCAGGTGGCCGAGGTCGCCACGACCCTGCGCGAGCGGTTTCCCGCCGTGCACCTGGCCGGCCTCTCCTGGGGCGGCCTGCTCGCCGCGTACGCCGGGCTGCGGCGGGGATTCCTCTTCGACTCGATCACCCTGATCGCACCCGGCATCTGCGCGCGTACGCGCCCGTCGGTCTGGCAGAGCATGGCGGTGGCTGCGCGCCTCGCGGCCGGCCAGCCAACTGCCCGCATCCGGCTTCCCATCCGCGCGCGGCAGTTCACGCGCCGCGCAGATCGGCTGGACTACATCCGGCAGGACCCGCTGCGCGTACAGGCCGTGAGCGCGCGGTTCTGCCTGGAGACGGTGAAGATGCGCCGGTTCGTGGCCGACACCATGGACCGGCGGCAGCTTCCGCCCGCCCGCGCGCTCCTCGCAGCGGACGATACGATCGTGGACAACGCGCGGACTCGCGCGCTCCTCGCGCGCGGCAACGTGTCCACGCGTACCTATGCGGGCCGGGTGCACTCGCTCGTGTTCGAAGATCCGGAGCGCGTGGCCGAAGACATCGTTGAGGTCGCCTATCGCGGGCGCCGCCCGGCCCGGCCGCGACGCGTGGCGGTCATGGGCGCGGGCGCGGTGGGCAGCCTGGTGGGGGGCTTGCTGGCGCTCGGCGGCCACCAGGTGACGCTGGTCGCCCGGCAGGCGCACGCGGACGCGGTCGCCCGCCAGGGGCTGAAGCTGCATCTCGGCGGCGGCGCGCGCGCGATCCACGAACGTCTCACGGCTGTGACCGCGCCGGCTGACGTGGGCGACCCGCCCGATCTTGTGCTGCTCACGGTCAAGTCGTTCGTGCTCGAGCAGGCGCTCGCGGACATGCGCCCGCTCGTGGGGCCCGGGACGTCGATCCTCTGTCTCATGAACGGCGTGCGGTCCGAGTCCGCGATCGCGCAGGCTTTCCCGGACAACCCGATCCTGGCCGGCGCCATCTGCGCGTATGTCCAGCGGCCCGCGCCGGGCCGGGTGGTCTGGGCGGACGACCGCGGCGGACTCGCGGGGGGGCTCTTCCAGGGGCGGGACACGGCCGCCCGCGCTCTGTGGGAGGCCGTGCTCGCGGGCACGGGCATGGACGCGCGCTACGTGGCGCCGGCTGCGCCGGGCGAGCCCCCGGCCTGGAAGCGGGTCAAGTGGTCCAAGCTCATGCTGAACGTAGCCTTCAATGCATTGAGCGCAGTGACCGGATTGTCCACGCCCCAGATCCTGTCGCACGCTGAGTACGGTCCGCTGGCCGCGCGCGCGCTCCAGGAAGGCTTCGCTGTCATGCGCCGCATGCGGATCGCGCCCGTCAATCTCCCCGGCTACCCCGTGCGCCAGCTCGCCGGCCTCGCGCGAATGCCGGCTGGCGTGGTCTGCCGCGTGCTCGCCCGCAAGACCGCCGGCCAGGCGAGCGGCGCGAGCTCCACCGCCCAGGATCTGGCCCGCGGCCGCGGGTCCACCGAGATCGATGAGATCAACGGCGCAATCTGCCGCGCAGGCTGCGACCTGGGGCTGGCCACGCCCGCCAACGACCGGCTCTGCGCGCTGGTGAAGGACGCGGCTTGTGGCGCAGACACGGCAGCCTGTGCGCATGACGCCGCGCCTTCGACCCAGACGAGCGTGTCTGGGCACCATCCCTCTCACGAGCGGCGCTTGCAACCATGACCATCCGCTTCACCCAGCTCGAATTGCGTCGCGTGCGCCTGCCGTTCCGGGTGGCCTTCTGCCACGCGCAGGCCGAACGGCGCGAGGCCGAAGCCATCGTACTCGCGCTCGCCACCGACCGGGGCGCGGTCGGCTACGGCCAGTGCCTGCCGCGGACCTACCTCACGGGCGAGGACATGGACGAGGCCTGGGATGCGATCGCCAGCCACTGGTGGCCGCGGCTCAAGCGGCTCGCAATCGAGGAGGGCGCGGACGTCCGGCCCGCACTTTCCGTCTTGCGACCGCTCTACGAAGAGGCCGACGCCTCGGGACGGCTCGCCGGCTACGCGGCCGTGGACGTGGCGGCCGTGGACGCCTGCGCGCGCGCCGGGGGCGTACCGGGCGACCGCCTCTTCGGGCAGACGCCGCGCGCCGAACCGCTCACCGCAGCGCTGGGCGAAGCGTCCGTGGGCCGCACCGCGTGGCTGGCGCGCGTGCTGCGCTGGCTCGGTTTCCATCAGTTCAAGCTGAAGACCGGCGGCGCATGCGATCTCGAGCGTCTGGCTGCGGTGCGCCGCGCCGTCGGACCGGCGAGCGATCTGCGGGTGGACGCCAATGGCGCGTGGACCGAAGACGTCTGCGCGGACCTGGCCGACCGCCTGCGCGCGTGCGGGGTGAGTTCGATCGAGCAGCCCGTCGGGCTGGCGGGCGGCCGCAGCGCCATCCCCGCATCCGAACGTGCGCACGTAGCCGGCGCGCTGCTGCGCGTCCAGAAGGCCACGGGCCTGCCCGTCATGGCCGACGAATCGCTCTGTTCGCGCGCGGACGCGCGCATGCTCCTGGGCGACCGCGTCGAGGACCGCGTGCTTCTGTGGAACGTGCGCCTGGCCAAGGTGGGCGGCTTCTCCGGCGCGCGCGAACTCATCCAACTGGCCGACGCCCACGGCGTGGGCGTGCAGCTCGGCGTGCTCGTGGGCGAGACCTCGATCCTGGCGGCTGCCCATCGCGCGCTCTTCGGGCTGACCGAATGCACGCACGTGGAGTACGGCTTCCCGCGCTTTCTCCTCAAGCCCGATCCGTTTGCCGGCGACCCGGGCGGCTGGTGCGGCCGCGGCCGGCCGCTCGCGGGGCGCACAGGGCTGGGTGTACGGCCCCGCAAGCGCGCGCTCGAACGCCTGACCCTGCAGCGGGAGGTGCTCGCATGAGAGCGCCCTTTCCGCGCGTGCCCCTGGCGGATGAATTGGCGGTCGCGCTTGCCCGCGGCGAGGTCTGCCTCCAGGGAGTATGGGGCGCATCGCTCGGAAAGGTTCTGGCCGACCTGCGCAAGCCCCTGGGCCGTCCGCTGCTGGCCGTGGTGCCCGATCCCGAGGCAGCCGCCGATCTTGC
>CAZBZG010000037.1:0-6993 GCA_964496245.1 uncultured Planctomycetaceae bacterium
GAGAAGAAGGAGAACGAAAAGATCGCGGTCTTCGACTTCGGCGGCGGCACGTTCGACATCTCGATCCTGGAAGTAGGCGATGGGGTCTTCGAGGTCCTGGCCACGAACGGCGACACGCACCTCGGCGGGGACGACATCGACGCGGTGATCATCGACTGGATCGCCGGGGAGTTCAAGAAGGATCAGGGCATCGACCTCAAGCAGGACCGCATGGCGCTGCAGCGGCTCAAGGAGGCGGCCGAGAAAGCCAAGTGCGAACTCTCCAGCGCCATGACCACGGAGATCAACATTCCGTACATCACGGCCGACGCCTCGGGCCCGAAGCACCTGCAGCTGACGCTCAAGCGCGCCCAGCTCGAAGAGCTGATCGACCCGGTGATCGAGCGCACCCGCCAGCCGTGCATGGACTGCATCAAGGACGCCAGCTTGCAGGCCTCCGACATCGACGAGGTCGTGTTGGTGGGCGGCTCCACGCGCATCCCGGCCGTGCAGGCCATCTGCAAAGAGATCTTCGGAAGGGACCCCCACCGGGGCGTCAACCCGGACGAGGTCGTGGCCGTGGGCGCGGCCATCCAGGCGGGCGTGCTCTCGGGCGACGTCAAGGACGTTCTGCTCTTGGACGTGACCCCGCTCACGCTCGGCATCGAAACCCTGGGCGGCGTAATGACCCCGCTCATCCCGCGCAACACCACGATCCCGACCGAGAAGAGCGAGACGTTCTCTACGGCAGCGGACAACCAGCCGGCCGTGGACGTCCATGTGCTCCAGGGCGAGCGGAAAATGGCCAAGGACAACCGCACGCTCGGCAAGTTCCAGCTCGACGGCATCCCGCCCGCGCCGCGGGGCGTGCCGCAGATCGAAGTGGGGTTCAAGATCGACGCAGACGGCATCCTCTCGGTCTCGGCCAAGGACAAGGCCACGGGCAAGGAGCAGTCCATCACCATCAAGGACTCCTCGGGCCTCTCCGAAGACGAGATCCAGAAGATGGTCCAGGACGCCGAGGAACACGCGGCCGAGGACGAAGAGAAGAAGAAGCTCGTCGACACCCAGAACGCGGCCGATCAGATGGTCTTCCAGATGAAGAAGATGCTGGAGGAGAACCAGGACAAGGTGGACGAGGACGACAAGAAGAAGATCGAGGAGGCCCTCGACGAACTCGAGAAGACCAAGGGATCGGACAAGATCGAGGAAATCGAGGCCGCCATGAAGAAGCTGGAGGAGGCCAGCCACACGCTGGCGCAGAAGATGTACGAACAGGTCCAGGCGGCCGGCGGCGAAGGGACGCCGCCCCCGGGCGCCGAGCAGGCGGCCGGCGAGGCCGGCGGCCAGCCGGGTGCGGGCCAGGACAGCGACAACATCAAGGATGCCGAGTTCGAAGTCGTGGATGACGAGAAGGCGGACAAGAAGGAGTAGATCCGACGACGCGAACCCGACGTTCCCAACGGTTCACGCGCAGGCCCCCGGCTTCGGCCGGGGGTCTGTCTTTGGCTCACAGGCGCAGCAGGGGCCCGCGTGGACGCGCGACAGCCGCATGCCTTGACGGCCGGCGGAGCCGGCGGTAGAGTGGCGACGGCGTTCGGGTCCGCGACGGAATAAGTGTGCCATCGCGGACCCTTAGAAGCAAGCAGACCGGGACGCGGACGGGGCCCTGGCGCTTCGGCGCACCGGTCCCGTCTGAGCCTCATTCGACAGGGCGCGCGTCAAGGACCCCAGCGACATTTCGCTTGCTCCCTGCCAACCGGGCCGGATAATGAGGCTCGCCGACGAAAACCTTGCAGCTGCGAACGAAAGAAGCGGGCTTGTCGGTATATGCGTCTTTTCTGAAAGGAACAACCGATGGCGAAGTGGACCCCGTTGCCCTTGGTCCTGGTGCTCCTGGCTGGTTGCGGCCAACCCGCGGTGGAAACGCCCGAAGTCGGCCTGCTGAATCTCGGGCAGATCCAATTCCAGGGGCTGGGCGGAACAGCCGTCCTGCGACTGCGTCTGGGCAACCCCAACGCAGACCCGGTCGTGCTCCAGGGCGTGCGGGTGCGCCTGCTCGCAAACGGCAGCAAGTTTTGCAAGGGCATGACAGGAATCGACAAGCCGATCCCGCCGTACGAACACCTGGAGGTGGACGTGCCCGCGTCCCTCTCCAACCTGGCGCTGATCCGGGCCGCCGCCAGTTCCGCCATGAGCGGCAAGATCCAGTACCGCATGCAGACCACTCTCACGTTCGAAGACCATGAGGGAACGCGGCACACCCGCACTGAGACAAAGAACGGCGATCTGGACGCAGGCGTTCTGAAGCGATAGGCGCCCGGATCGCGCGCCAGCCGGCCCGGCGGTACCGGAGGAGGGGGCATGACCGCGGACTGGGAAGACCCGAAGATCAGCCTGACCAAGGTTCCGCTCGCCTTTGCCAAGCAGTGTGTGCTGCTCAAGGCCGCCCGCTGGAACAACGAGGAAATCCTCCAGGCCGGCACCGAGATCACCGACGAGCTCATCGCCGACTACCGCGACATTGCGATGTATCTGCCCGTCTCGCTGCGCGGCCAGCCCACGCCATCGGCCACCGTGGTCATGGTCCGCCAGAACATCGATGCCTACCGCCTCCAGCAGAAGAGCGAGAAGGTCCGCGACATCTCCCAAAGCTGCGAGGCAGGCGAGGTCGTGTTCGAGCAGGGCGACACCGAGAACCAGGACTGCTTCTTCCTGACCGAAGGGGCGGTCGACGTGGAGGTGGACGCCCAGACCGTGGCAACCATCCGCGAACCCGGCCAGCCCATCGGCGAGATGTCCTTTCTCACCGAAGAGCCGCGCTCGGCCACCATCCGGGCGGTCGAGCCATCCAAGCTCTTGTGCGTGCCCAAGAAGGAGAAGAAGCACCTCCTGCGAAGCAATCCCACCATCGTCAAGACGCTGATGGATGCGCTGGTCAAGCGGCTCAAGCAGACATCGCAGCGCCTGGCCGAGGTCCAGGCCGTGGCCGCGAGAGCCGAGGCAGACGCCGAACGCCTGCAGGCCGAACTCGAACGGGTTCGGGAAAACGGCCGCACACTCGCGCGCCACACCGAGAAGGAGCTCGGCGTCCGCCGGGGCGATTTCGATCTGTTCGAGCGCCTTCTGGCCCGCGTGGAGGAGGCCTGCGGCACACAACCCGACCAGGGGGGCATGGACACCGCCCTAGGGCTTCTACACGACTACCGCTCGTATCTGGCCGCCCGCGGTTTTTCCAAGGTGGCCGAGCCCGTCTTCTCGCCGGAGCAGATGCCGCCCGCCCTCCGGGCCCTGCTGGAAGAAGCGTGAGGCCCAGCATGGATCGGCCCGAACTGCTTTGCAGCACGGGAGAAGCGCAGGGCTCCCGGCTCTTGCGCAGGTCCTTTTCGGCCTTGCGTTTTCCGGCCGGGTGTGGTATAGAAGGGACCCCTATTGGAGCCCAGTCGCGTGCGGGCCCGCCTCGCGGGCCCGTCTGATGGTGACTGAGGCGAGTCGAACCGAGCGCGGGAGATCACGACGCATGACCACGCAGACAGCGGAATCGAAGACACATGAAATCCTCCTGGCCGACACTCTCGACATCGAGAGCGCGCTGCACATGCGGCACTGGGCCCGCCAGTACAAGTCGGAGCGCAAGGCCCTGGAGCATGCGCTCCCGTCGGCCCGACGCATGTCCAACAATGCGGGCCGCCTGGCCGTCGCATACTGGGCCCTGGATCGGATCAACGCGGCGCTGGAGCACGCGGACAAGGAGGTCAAGGATCCCCTGTGCGTGCTGCTCCAGGGAATCATCGCCGAGGAGGCGGGCAAGTGCGACGAGGCCCTCAAGCATTACCAGAAGGCGGCTGAGCTCGCACCCTCCTCCCCACCGTGCGTCCTGCGGCAGCTCTCGGCCATGCGCAAGCTGGGGCAGACAGACGAAGCGCTGGCCCTGATCGAGAAGCTGCGCAAGGAGTTTTCGGACAAAGCGGATCTGGCGTACTATGAGGGGCGCTGCTACGAGGACAGGCTCGAATACCAGAAGGCACTCGACTGTTACGAGCGCGCCATGGCGATCAATGAGCGCCACGCCGAGGCCATCTTCCATGCCGCGCGCCTCTGCGATCAGCGGGGCCTGACCGAGGAGGCCAAGGAGCTTTACCGCAAGCTCGGCCCAGGCAAGGAATCGACCTATCTGAGCGCCTGCATGAACCTCGCCCTGATCTACGAAGACGAGGGCGACTTCGACAACGCCATCCTCTGCTGCCAGCGCGTGCTCAAGGTGAACCCGAACAACACCCGCGCGCGCCTGTTTCTGTCGGACATCGAGGCGTCTTCGGACATGTATTATTCGCCCGAGGAGACCAAGCAGTCCGAGCAGCTCGAGGCCGTGCTGCGGACGCCGGTGAGCGACTTCGAACTCTCGGTCCGCAGCCGCAACTGCTTGGCGAGCATGAACATCCAGACCCTCGGGGACCTCGTCAAGAAGACCGAGAGCGAGATGCTCGCGTACAAGAACTTCGGCGAAACCAGCCTCCGGGAGATCAAGGACATTCTGTCCAGCCGCGCCCTGCGGCTCGGCATGATGCGCGAAGACGCGGCCACGCGCGCGGCCATGGAGCGGGCCCGCCGCAACGCCAACCAGGAACTCCTGAACAAGCCCATCGCGGAAATGGAGCTGGGGGTGCGCAGCCGCAAGTGCATGGAGCGGCTTCAGATCAAGACCATCGGCGAACTGGTGAGCAGGACCGAGCCCGAACTCGCGTCCACCGATAACTTCGGGCGCGTCTCCCTCAACGAAATCAAGAAGCGCCTGAACGAGATGGGATTGTCGCTCAAGCATCCCGAGGAGGCGTAGTCGAGGCTGGCGCGGGGCCCGTCCGGTCAGGACTGCAATTGCGGGTGCGGGTGCCATGCCCATCCGCGGATGGGCATGCGAAGAGATATCTGCCTGTGTTTGCCTGACCTGTCTACCGTGGGGTGGACATGGCGCCCCCAAGCGGTTGAGGGCGTGGGCGCGAGTAGAGCGCACGTGGAGTCGGCGCGCCGGTGTACGATCACATTCGCGGAACCCTGACGCACGTATCGCCCACGCGCCTGGTCGTGGAGGCCGCAGGCGTGGGGTATGATCTGACCGTGCCCCTGACGGTCAGCCAGCGGGCGCCCGCTCCGGGCAGCGACCTTACGGTCCTCACCCACCTCGTGGTGCGCGAGGACGTGCACCAGCTCTACGGCTTTTTGCGCGAGGAGGAGCGAAACCTCTTCCGCGCCCTGATCGCCCTCAAGGGCGTGGGCGCGGCCATGGCGCTGGCCATCCTGTCCGCGGCCTCGCCCCAGGACTTCACCCTCGCCATCGAGCGCCAGGACACGGGATTTTTCAAAAAGATCAAGGGCATCGGCGAGAAGAGCGCCAAGCGCATCATTCTCGAGCTCAAGGGAGCCGAGACCATGCTCCCGGCCGGCGGGGCGCCCGCGGCCGGCGGGAAGGCGGGCGACGCAGTGGCCGCGCTCCAGACCATGGGCCTCTCTCAGCGCGAGGCTGTGGCGCGGGTGGAGAAGGCACTCGCCGCCGAGCCGGAACTCTCCCTGGAAAACCTGGTCAAACGCGCGTTGCAGTAGCCTCTCCGTCAACCCGTGGGCACACGTTCACAGAGCCTGTCGCCACCGGTGCAGCGCATCCGGCCGCCGGCGCAAGTGGACACGCTGCCCCGGCGCACGCGGCGTTCCGATCCATCTGTTGGCAGACGAGCGGCGCGTCGGCCAGCAGCAAGATGGGCAGATGCTCCTGCGACAGGTCCGCGGCCACGCGCAGGGCGGTCCAGATCTCCCGCTGGCAGCACCGGGCGGCCTGGAGGGACGCCATCTCCCGCATGACGGTCTGGCCCGCCTGCATCACTGCCTGGCGTTCGCGCGCGGCCAGCGGGTGGGCGCCGAGGATCAACGCGAACGCGGCGCCCACGCCCGCGGCCGCGCCGCAGACGCCGAAAAATCCGCACGTTCCGCCCGGCACCTGCCGGCCCCGCTGGATGCCGCGGCGAATCGTCTCCGCGTCCACCTCGCCCCCGCGGTTGCGGTAGGTCGCGAGGATGATGGCCGGCACGAGCGCGTGGTGTTCGGGACCGTTCGCCGGGAACGTGGGATGGGCGCGGAGGGCGGCGAGCAGAGCGATCATGTCCGTCTCTTCGGTCTCGAGGCAGATGCGCTCAATCCATGCGAGCGCGTCCTCCGCGTGGCACGCGTCACAGACGAAGTGCCCGTCCTCGCAGAGCGTCTCAGCGGCATGTCGCGTCTTGCAGTAGTAGCAGGCGTGCTCCTGGGGTCTGTCCAGATACTGGAGGGCCGCACGCGCAGGACGCTTCCGCCGCCGCGTCCATCACCGCGCCTTGTTCGTCCAGCCGGAAGAGCGACGGATCGTCGGGCGTTGCGTCGGTCGAGACCGTGCGCGTCTCCCCGGCCGGCAACACGGTTCCGTCGGTCAGAGTGATGCTTCGGAACGGTCCGGCGTAGAGCACGCGCCGGCGCGCCGCGGCCCCAGGCCGCTCGGCTGCGAACGTCATGCTGAAGAACGGGTGACCCTGCACAGTCCGGTAGGGGAAGCGTCGCAGCACGCGCGCTGCGGTGAAACCGGTCTCCTCCAGCAAACGGAAGAGATCGGTCTGGGTGAGCGCGCCCGCGATGCACTCCCCGTGCAGGACCGGATCGTTGCGTAGATCTGCACCGGGACGAACTTCGCAGACCACGTCCGAGACCACGAGTCGGCCGCCCGGCCGCAGCACGCGCAGGATCTCGACAAAGGTTTGGCGCTTGTGCGTGGAGAGATTGAGCACGCAGTTGGAGAGCACCACGTCCTGGCTCGCGTCCGCGAGCGGCAGCGCTTCGAGCAGCCCCTTTTGAAATGCCAGGTTGTCGTACCCGAGGCGTTCGCGCACGGCTGCGGCGCCTTCCCGGGCGCGCGTGAGCATGGGGTCCAGCATGTCGATGCCGACCACGCGACCCCGTTCGCCCACGCGGGCGGCAGCGATAAAGCACTCGAGG
>CAZBZG010000037.1:7003-22899 GCA_964496245.1 uncultured Planctomycetaceae bacterium
CGAGGCCCGTGCCCGCGCCCAGGTCCGTGACGGTCTCGCCCGGGACGAGGTCTGCGTCGAGCACGGGGCTGCCGCAACCGTAGCCGCGAAAGCGGAAGGCGGGCGGAATGTGATCCATGGCTTCCGCGGGATACCCGGCCGTGTTGAGGATATCGGTCCTGGGCGCTACGGCCGCGCGCGTGTAGAAATCCCGGATCACAGCCCGGCTCCCTGTGGACGTCGCGCCGAGGAGGCAGTTGGAGTGGGTGAGCGCAACCGCACCGTGCCCGCCGCAGGCCTTCAGGACCTCGCCCATCCGCAGCCGGAGTCGGGGAGGTCCCTCCGCCAGCGGCAAGGCGCACTCGCGGGCGATCAGCCAGAGCAGCATCTCCTGGTGAAGCGGGGCGTACGGGTCCGACCCCGAGAACCCGTGGCCGTGCGCGACCACGTGGTCGGGATCGCCGCCCCCCAGCAGGAAGCGGAACGGATCGTCCGTGCCGGCCACCGTGGTCCGCCGGAGCCCTTCCAGCACCGGACTCGTCCGCCAGGCATCGGCCAGGCGTCCCGGAATAGCCGTGGCGAGCGCTTCCACGCCCACGGTCGCAGCCGTGGGAAAGAGGCGTCCGTCTGGACCTACGGCAGCGGACTCCCAGCCGGCGTTGCTGCCATCGTGCCGCGTGCCAGGCGGGGCGAACGCCTGGCTCCGGAGCGCATCCAGGTTGTCGATGCCGATGCCGCACGCTTCGGCACGGCACGCAGCTTCCTGGAACGGCTCGGCAATGGACCGGGGCGCAACGAACCGCTCGACTGCGCCGCGGCCGCGGATGAAGTACCAGAGATAGTGGAGGTTGCCGGCCCCGAGCCGAGCGGCTTGCTCGACCACAGCGGGCATGTCCGCCGCATTGTCGCGCGTCACGCACATGCTCACGGTGAAGGGAAAGCCCCGCTCGCGCAGCGCGGCAAGCGAGGCTTCCAGGCGCGCGAACGCACCCGCGCCGCGAATCGCGTCGTGCCGCTCCGGCAGCCCGTCCACGCTCACCTGCAGGTGGAAGCGTTCGGCCGGCCAGCGGGAGAGGTCTTCGCAAAACGCCGGGAGCTGGAGGCCGTTGGTGAGGACCACCACGTGCGCGTCGTTCAGACCGAGGAGCGCGTCCACGATCCGGGCAAATGCCGGGTGCACGAGCGGCTCGCCGCCCGTGAGTGCGAAGACCCGGCACCCGAGGTCGGCAGCTTGGCGCGCGAGCGCCAGGAGCCGATCGGCCGGGAGCTCTGCGCGCGCTCCCGGCGAGGAGGCGAAGAGGCAGTGCCGGCAGGCCAGATCGCACCGGTCGGTCATGTGGAACCAGAGCTCGCGGATGTGTTGCGCAACGAGCACGTCCGCGCGGCCGACGTAGGGCTCGGGCGCCGGTGCAGCCAGACGTTCGAGGAAGCGTTGGCTCGCCAGGTCGGGGGTGCCAGCGGATCGGCCCGCCTGCAGGTCCTGCAGCAGCCGGTCGCCAGCGGCATTGGGCACGAACCAGTCCGGGCCGGCGGGCTGGAGATAGATCGGCACGCGTCCGCTCTCGAACCGGACCCAGGCACTGGGATCGAATGCGTGCGAAGCGGGTTCGTTTCGGTCATACATGCGTGCCGTCTCCTCTGCAGCCTCCTCTGCTGCGCGCGCAGCTCCCCCGGTCTACGCACGCGATTCGGATGCGATCGGGTCGGGTCTGTCCGCGTGGCGGGCGGGTGTCTTGTTGGCGCTGGCGGCATACCAGCGGGCGAGCCGTGCCGGGGGCAGGCCCAGGGCGTAGCCGAGCAGGATCAGTTGGTTGACCACGGTGGTGCGCAGCACGCCGCACCGCTGCCAGCGCGCAGCCGAGGTCCGAACCGCGCCTCTACAGAGCGCAAACCCGCCAAAGGCCCGCAGCCGCCGGACCAGGTCGAGGTCCTCGAGCAGAGGCCAGGCAGCAAACCCGCCCGCAGCCTCGAACGTCTCCCGCTTCAGAACGAGCGCCTGGTCGCCGTAGGGGAGCCCGAGCCACCGGGTGCGCAGGTTGGCGAGCCGTTCGATCACGCGCAGGGACGAGCCGGCAGCATCGATGCCGAGCCGAAAGGCGCCAAACGCGACCTCGGGCCGACTGAGGAGCGTGCGCACCTCGTGTTCGTAGCCCGTAGGCAGGCATGTATCGCCGTGCAGGAAGACGAGCAGGTCGCCTGTGGCGAGATCGGCGCCGCGATTCATCTGTTCGGCCCGCCCCGGATTGGTGGTGAGCACCGCCGCGCCCGCCTGGTTGGCGCGCGCAGCTGTATCGTCCGTGCTCCCGCCATCAACCACCACAGCTTCGATGTGAGGACCGGCGAGAGCGCTCTTCACGCTCGCCTGGATGCGGTCGCTCTCGTTGCGGGCCGGTAGGATGATCGAGATTCGCGTCGCTGCGGGCGCGGGTTCCTCCTGCCGGATCCGTTCCCAGACCGGCAGGTCTTCGGGCGTGTCGATGTCCTGCAGCGGCGGGAGCCGGGCGAGACTCAGGCCGCTGGCGCGGGCTGCGCGCTCCGTTTCCGCCAGCACGGTCGACGTGCCCCAGGCAATGTCCGCGAAGAGCCGGGGCGCCGGCCGTCGCAGGCCGATCAGGGTATACCCGCCGTCCAGCGCAGGTCCCAGGACCAGGTCGGCGTGCGCCAGCGCCCGAAAGGCCTGGTCGATCGACCAGACCGAGAGACCGGGACAGTCCGAGCCGATCACGACCACGCGATCCGCGCCTTCTGCAAAGGCCTGGTCGAACGCAGCTGCCATGCGCTGACCGAGATCGCCGCCGGCCTGCGGCCGGCAGGGAAGATCCGCGCCCACCCAGGCGGCCATGCGTTCGGGCGTGCCTCCGGCAAAGGCGACCTGCGCCTTGCACCCGCGCCGCTGACAGGCCCGGCGCAAGGTGGCGAAGGTGTGCGCGGCGAGCGCGCGCTGCACGTCGGCCGCGGCTTCGGCGCCCAGTACGGGGATGAGCCGGGTCTTGGTGGTTCCGGCTTCGGGCCAGCGCGTGAACAGGATCAGGCGTTCGTCTAGCGGCGCCATGCGAGCCATTTCCTCATGAGGGTCTTGATCCAGGGCTTGAGGCGCGTGCGGTTGTACGCATCGCCGGCCTGCTTGATGGCCTCGGCCTGGGTCGGATACGGGTGGATGGTGCTCGCGATCGTCTTCAAGCCCAGGCCTGCGCGCATGGCGAAACACAACTCGCCGATCATCTCCCCCGCATGGCGCGCCACCACGGTGGCGCCGACGATCTTGTCGGTGCTGCGTTGCGTGTGGACCTTGACGAAGCCTTCGGTCTCGGGGAGCCGCGCGCGCGCCCCCGTGCTCAGCGCCGCTTTGCGGAAGCGGAGCACTTTGTCGCCGATGCGGAAGGTATCCGGGCTCTCGAACCGGCCGGTCCCGAGAAAGACGTCGACGCCGAGGTCGGTGAATCGCTGGACCGAGTCGTGGCTACTGATCGAGGCGCGCACACGGCGCATGCGCTCCATGACCGCAGGGAAGTCGGCGTCTGGATCGCCTGCCGTGCGCACGCCATACGCATCCGCCTCCCGCACATGGGCGGCTGCGCGCGCCGAGCGGATCAGGCTCTTGGAGGGGACGCAGCCCACGTTCAGGCAGTCGCCGCCCATGAGATGGCGCTCGACCAGAGCCACGCGGGCGCCCAGGCCGGCGGCGCCGGCTGCTGCGACCAGACCGGCCGGGCCCGCGCCCACGACCAACAGGTTGTAGCAGCCGGCCGGGTCCGGGTTGGTCCAGCTTTCCGGGTGCAGATGCTGCTTGCGCGCGCGGTTGTGTTCGTCAACCGGCTGCACCTGGCCCCAGGGGATCGGTTCCATAGTCGTCTCCGTCCGGCGTGCCGGTGGCGTCGCCGGTTGTTTCCGCTGGCGCGTCGGGTACGCCTTCGGCCAGGGAGTCGCCAGCCGCGTCCTTGAGCGCCTTGCGCGCGATGCGGGTGATCACAACGGTCACCGCGAGCGTGGCTGCCAAGCCCACTCCGAGAAACGCATAGTAGGCCCAGTCCTTCTCCGGGCCCTGGCCGGCGGCCAGTTGCGTCACGTTCCCGGCCGCGTATCCGTAATAGACGTAGAGAAAGGTGCCGGGAAGCATGGCCAGGGACGCGACCGCGTAATCCCGCAACCGCACGCGCGTCAGGCCGAGGCCGTAGTTGAGGAAGTTGAACGGGAACACGGGCGAGAGGCGCAGCAGGACCATGATCTTGAGCCCTTGCGCGCCGAGCGCCCGGTCGAGCGCCTGCAGACGCGCATCCCGCGCAAGGCGCGCGGCCACCAGCCCGCGGACGGCGTACCGCGCAATCAGGAACGCAGCCACCGACCCGGCGACCGCGCTCATGTACGCCCAGACCGTGCCCCAGACGAGCCCGAAGATGGCCCCAGCCGCCAGGGTGAGGATCGAGCCCGGCACGCCGACCACGCACGCGAGCACGTACAGGCCGGCGAACGCGAGCACCGCGCAGACCGGGCAGGTCTCTACCCAGTCGCGCAGCAGCATGAGCCGCTGGCCGAGGTCGAGTTCCCGGGAGAGGATCGCGAGCGCGCCCAGCACCAGCAGCACCAGGACGGGCTTGAGCCAGGGGCGTTTGGGCGAACGGGCGGGAGCCGGGGGCTGGCCGTGGTCCGGCTCGTGGGGTGCGGGCATGCGACGGAGTCCTTCCCTGCGTAACGCATCGGTCCTGGTACGCCCACGCCTCACCCTGCGGGGCGTGTATACACGATCATGCAGATGCGCGCAAGGAGAAAGCGAGGTGGGCGACAGACAAGGCAAACGTCTGGACCGGGGCGCATAGACTCGTGAGGCACACGTGGAGGTCTTCCTGGGAGCGCCGAGCTGGAGCTCGGCGCTCCCAGACGCATTTCTGCGAAGCTCACTGCGCCGCGGGCGCGGGCGCGGCCGTGGGTTCGGCGTCCTGTTCGGCCTTCTTCTGAAGGGCTGCGTGCACGCCGATGAGCTGGGCGTCCGGCTTCTGCATGGGCAGCGGCTCGTCTGGCGTGGGCATGGCCGGGTAGTCGGGCAGGCCGATGTTCTGCACGAGGTCGTCGACGCGCACGAGCGCGTTCGTCTCCATGGAGCGGTTGGCGGCCACGCCGGTCAGGATCGAGTAGGCGCCCGCGCGCTGGTCGGCTGCGCGCATGTATTTGTCCGCAGGCGCTTCGGGGTCGAAGAGGTCCGCCAGAAGCGGGCTGTCCCCGCCGCCGTGTCCGCCCGTGCCGGCCCAGATGTCCACGGCATAGGGCGGCTTCCAGTGCGGGTAGATGTGGGTGGTCGTGCCCGTGGCCAGGAGCTCGCCCGGGACCGTGCCGTCGCCGTTGATGTAGGTCGACTCCTGGCAGACGTGTTCGAGCTGGCCCTTGGTGCCGTTGACACAGATCTTGTACCCTTCCCACGGCAGGAACGCGTTGAGCGAGTAGCTCATGATCGCACCCGACTGGTAGTTGACGACCACGTTCATGGAGTCTTCGATGTCGATCTGTGGACTGAAGACGCACCGGTCGCGGAAGTAGCCGTCGTACTGCTCGTTCTCGAGGTAGCGCGTGCGCAGCCCTTCCTTGCTACGCAGATCCAGCTGGAACGCGCAGCGGTGCGCTTCGGGGCAGTCCAGGCACCGCTCGGCGCGCTGCGCAAGACCGTAGCGCTCGGCCGTCTCGGGCGTGTAGAAGCGGCGGTGACCCCGGGCGAACACGGTCTCGGGCACGCTCGAGAGCCACCAGTTGACGAGGTCGAAATGGTGCGTAGCCTTGTGGACCATGAGGCCGCCGGAGTTCGCCTTGTTGCGGTGCCAGCGCCGGAAGTAGTCGGCCCCGTGGTGCACGTTCAGGTACCACTGGAAGTCCACGGACAGGACATTTCCGATCACGCCCGACATGAGCAGGTCCTTGACCTGCGTGCGCGGAGGGGAGTAGCGGTAGTTGAAGGTCACGCGGCAGCGCTTGCCGGTCCGTTTCTGCGTGTCGATGATCTGCTGGCACTTGTCGGCGTGCGTGGTCATGGGCTTCTCGGTGATGGCGTCGCAACCGAGCTCCATGGCCCGACAGATGTACTCGTGGTGATGGCAGTCCTTGGTGGTCACGATCACGCAGTCGGGCTTCTGTTCGGCGATCATGCGGTCGAAGTCCTGCGCCGCGTAGGCCTGGACCTCCCCCCCGGCGTTGTCCCGCACCCACTCCGCGGCCTGGCGCAGGCGGCCCTCGTTGCTGTCGCAGACGCCCACGAGCTCGCAGCGCTCGCTGTAGTCCTGCGTGACTGCCTTGGTATACATGGTGCCGCGGCCACCGTGGCCCACCTGTGCGAATCGCCTCTTGCCGGACATGGTTCCTCTCCTCGTTTCTCTTTTCGAATACGCCCCTGTGGCGTTGTTGCGATCATGTCGCCGGCGCGCGAGGTTCTCCCGTGACAGTCGTCCCGTCGCTGGTGTTCATGTCGACTCCCGCACCACCAGGCGCGTGGGGATCACGCGCGTCCATTCGGACGTGGGAGGCGCGTCTCCGTGCATCCGGGCGAGCAGCCGCTCGGCTGCGGCGCGTCCGACTTCGAGGTTCGGCTGGGCCACGGTCGTGAGGGGTGGATTGGCCCACGCTGCCGCCTGTCGGTCGTCGAAGCCGACGACCGCTACGTCCTCCGGTACGCGCAGGCCCTGGGTCCGGAGTCCTGCGAGAAAGCCGAGCGCAGCCTCATCCGAGTAGGCCTGCACGGCATCGGGCCGCGGGGCGAGCCGGGCGAACGGGGCGGCCGCGCGGTAGGCCCGTCCCCAGACGCTCGACGTATCTCCGAACCGGATCAGCACGGGTTCCCGTCCGAGATCCCGCATGGCGCCATAGAATCCCTGGAGCCGGCTCTCGTGGGTGGGCTCCCCGAGATAGGCGATGCGCCGGTACCCGCGCTCGGCCAGGTAGAGCACGGCTTCGTGCACGCCCTGGGGCCGGTCGATGCGTACAGCATCCACGCCCGGTGTGTGGGCGTCAAAGGCGACCGCGGGGATGCCTGCCTGGGCGAACCGGTCCACATCCTGCCGGAGGCGCGTCCTGTCCCGCGGGAAGAGCGCCACACCCGCCGGGTGCAGGCTGATGAGCTCGCAGATGGGGTCGGCGCCAGCCGGAGCCTCCGGTCCGGCGGGCTGGTTGAGCAGGACATGCACCGCGAAATCCGCCTCCCGGAGCGCCTGCTCGAGCCCAGCGATCTTGGCCATGTGCAGCTCATCCACGTTCCAGGCCACGACCGCCACTTCGAAGCTCTTTCTGGTCCTGAGACTGCGGGCCGCCCGGTCGGGCCGGTAGCCCAGGCGGCGGGACTCTGCAAGTACCTTTTCTCGAACGGGTTGCGACACATACCCGTTGCCCTTGAGCGCGCGGGAGACCGTGCGGATCGACACCCCGCAGCATTCGGCAATGTCCTTGAGAGCAGCCACCAGCCAGAACTCCCGATGTGCCAACGTTGGCACATCGGAGCCTACCGCATACCAGGAGCGAATGCAAGTGGATTTTCGGAAAAGCCGCGCTGTCTCAGGCTGATGGCTTCCAAGCCGCGGATCGGTCACAGCAGCCGAAGCGCCTGTGGTTGAGTGCCGGACGGACGATCGGTTGTTTGGACCGAGCTGGCGCTCGGCGCGGCCGGGTTGGGAGCCTCTCCCTGCGAGCCAGGCCAGGCCGGAGGCGCCCAATAGCACGCTCTGGGCCGGGATGAACCGCGGTACGCAAGAAACGGCCGGGGTTGACAGGGATTGGCTGAGCGGTTCTAACGGCCGGACCGGACCGCCAAGTCCGAACCCAACCGCGACACAGGAATGCCAGGAGCGTGCGAAGATTGGTTGACCATCCGGCGACAGCCCTGTTCCTCGCGGCTCTGGCGTACGCCGACTGCCTGAGCGGCCGGACCCGCCGCCTCGCCGACGGCCTGGCCGCGCGCGGCTGGCGCGTGGTCTTCTGCGGCAAGCCCTCGCTGCAAGGCTGGTGGAACAGAGAGGCCGGATCCGCACGTGCGTCAGGTCTTGTCCGGCGGGTGCTCCTGCCGCCCTGCCCCGGCTTCGCGCGCTTGTACGACCGTCTGCCGGGGCGCGTCTTTCGGCGCTTTGTCGCAACGCGGCTCACGCGCGCCATGGCCGGCCGCCAGCCAGACGTGACCGTCGTGTCCACGCCCTGGTGGGCGCCGTTCCTGGACGACCTGCCGGCCGGCCGCCTCGTCTACGACTGCCTGGATCATCCTGCCGTGCACGTGCGCGGGCGAACTGAGGGAACGTACCGCGCGTGGGAGGATGCCCTGCTCGCGCGTGCGCACAACGTCGTCGCCGTGAGCCCGGCGCTGCAGCGCGCGCTCAGCGAACGGGCTCCCGCAGCCACCCCGGTCTGCATCCCCAACGGCGTGCCGGCTGCCTGGAGCGCCACCACGCACGAACCGGTCGGCCGCCGGGCGCTCGAAGCGCGGACCGACCGGCCGGTGGCGGGATTCGTGGGCGCGCTCTTCGAGTGGATCGACCGGGAACTGCTGGATGCGGTGACCGCGCGCATGCCGGATGTGGAGTTCGTATTCGCCGGGCCCCAGCGCTGGGGCGTGGACTGGCGGCCGCTCGCGAGCCAGCCGCACGTCCATGTCCTGCCCGCGGTCGCGCCCGCGGACGTGCCCCGTTGGATCGCCGCCTTTGACGCCTGCCTGATCCCGTTCGCACCCGGCCCCGTGGCGGAATGCGCGGATCCGCTCAAGCTCTACGAATACCTGGCCGTCGGGAAACCCGTGGTCGCGACCCACGACTTCGGGCATCCGGATGCGCCGATCCGGGTGGCGCGGGATGCGGATGCGTTCGAACGCGCCCTGCGCCAAGCGCTGGCCGAAGCAGACGACCCGGCCCGCACGGAAGAGCGCAAGGCGTTCGCGTCTGTGCATACGTGGGACGCGCGGGTGGACGCCCTGCTCGCGGCCGTGGCTACGGAGAAGACGGATGCCGGATGAGCCTAAGCAGCTGCGCGTGCTCTTCCTGCTGCGACCCGACAGCGAGACCTGGCCGGGCGGGGATACGGTGCAGGCCGAGCACACGGCCGCAGCCCTGGCCGCCGAGCACGTCGACGTCCACGTGGCCTTCGAGATGCCGCCCGATCTTGCCGGCTTCGACTGCGTGCACCTGTGGCACCTGGAGCGGACCCATGAGACGGCCGCGCATCTGCCGCGTCTCCTGGCCGAAGACCTGCCGCTGGTGCTCTCGCCGATCCACTGGCCGCCGCAGGGCCGGCCGCGACGGGCGGGCGGCTACCCGCGCCTGGTCTGGTGGCGCGAGGAAGCCAAAAACGCGGTCCGTCTCCTGCTGGCAGAGGACGATGCCGAGCGGCGGGCTGCCTGGTTCGCCGTGCGTCACGGGTGGTGGACGTGCCGGCAAGCGCTGCTGGAGGCCGCGGACGTACTGCTCCCCAATTCCCGCGCCGAAGCCGCCTGCCTGGCCCAGGAGACAGAGACGCCCGGCGTGGTCGTGCCGAACGGTGTGACCGCTGAAGCCCTGGCCCTGGACGAAGCGCCCGCGGATTCGGTGCCCGCGCCCCTGGCCGACCTGCGCATCCTGTGCGCGGGACATTTCGATCCGCGCAAGAATCAGCTCGGCCTGATCCGCGCGCTTGCGGGCACGGACCTGTCGGTGACCTTCCTCGGCGGCCCGCGGCGCATGCACGGACGGTATCACGCCCGGTGCCTGCGCCAGGGCCAGCCCGTCCACCGTTTCGCGGGTTCTCTGCCGCACGACGAGGTCCTGGCCGCCATGCGTCACGCCCGGGTCCATGTCTGCCCGAGCCTGTTGGAGACGCCGGGGCTGGCGAACCTCGAAGCCGGCCTGCTCGGCTGCGTGCTGGTCGTGCCCGACTGCCCGCCCGTGCGCGAAGCCTTTGGCGAGCACGCGATCTACTTCCAGCCGGGCGCAGCCGCTGACCTCCGCCGCGCTGTGGAAACGGCGGTGGCGACCGAACCGAACCCGGCCCTGCCCGCGCGCATCCGCGCCACCTACACCTGGCAGGAGGCGGCCGCGCGAACGCGGGACGCGTACGCGCTCGCCATGCGCACGCACGGACAGAGGACAAGCGCGGACCTGCCGCGGCAAGGGGCGGCAAGGGCATAGCTGCGCCATGGCGTGCCGTCCCACTCGGCCGGCTCCGGCAGACACGGCAGATGCACGGCCGGCGTTGTCCGGCCGCGCTTTGCCTCGAACGCTTCACCACAAGCACCGCCTCATGCGCGGCCGTGCCGCTTGGCCCGCTCATCCCTGGACCGGAGCAGCGGGGTCAGAAGGGGCAACAAACGTTACACGCCCGGGGAGCCCGGAATCAACAAAACACCCCGCAACCAAAGCAGTTACGGGGTGATGATTCTGGAGCGGGCGAAGAGATTCGAACCCTCGACCCCCACCTTGGCAAGGTGGTGCTCTAGCCACTGAGCTACGCCCGCGTTTGGTTGTCGGTCGCTCGGGATGCGCGCTCCCGGGCGCCATCATCAATATAGCACGGAGCGTTCTGTTGTCAAGGGGTTTTGAGCGCCTGTCGCGCTGGGCAGGGTGGTGCAGACGGTCGAGGGCCGCGGGCGCGGTGGATGCCTGGAAACGCCGCGCTCCACCTCGGCGCGGTGGGGGCGCGGGAGGCGTGCCGAGCTGGAGCTCGGCCCTCCCAAGGGGCGGCGTTCCCGGGGCACGGCTTGCATGCGCGCCGGGAGGGGATAGACTGGGCGCGGAATCTGCGGAGACAGGCCATGGGGGATGACGCACGCGCGCGGGAACAGGTGGAGGCGTGGCTGGCCGACGGCACGCTCCTCCATCCGGTTTGGGACGGGCCCGGGTTTCTCGACCTCGTGCATGCGGCCGCCGGGCACGCGGGGATCGAGCGGCCCGTGGCGCGCGTGGACCCGGCGCGCGTGGCGCCGTGGATGCCGGAGGCCGAACACGTCGTGCTCGTGCTCGCCGACGGCATGGGTACGGCGCTCCTCGGGCACCTCCCGGAGGACGCGTTCCTGCGCGAGCACCACACGGCCACGCTTCGCACGGTCTTCCTCTCCACCACGGTCGCAGCCATCACCGCGCTCGGCACGGGCCTGTGGCCCGCCGACCAGGCTGCGCCCGGGTGGTGGACGTATCTGGCTGGGCCGAACATCACCGCCGCAGGCCTGCCCATGGAGGAGCGGTTCTTCGAACGGGAGCTGCGCCACTGGGGCGTGCGCCTCGACGACCTCTTCCCGCTCGCACCGCTCTGGACCGAGCCGGAGGCTGCGCTCACGCACGTCTTGCCGGCCGACATCGTGGACAGCGTGTACACGCGCCGCATGAGCGGCCACGCAGAGCGGCGCGCGTACGCCGACCTGGCGGACGGCTTGGAGCAAGTCTACGAAGCAATGACGGCCGCAGCCGGACACAGCCTCACCTACCTCTACCTCCCGCACGTGGACACCGTCAGCCACGACCACGGCACGGAATCCGCCAAGGTGCGCATGTGCCTGGCCGCGCTCGACCAGGGCCTGGCCGATCTCGCCTCCGCGCTCGCCGGCCGGGCGGCGCTCGTGGTCACAGCCGACCACGGCCTGGTGACCGTGCCGGATGAGGCGCGGTGCATCCTGCGCGAAGACGATCCGCTTGTGCGGATGCTCCGCGCCTGGCCCACGGGCGAGGCCACGGTACCCGTCTTTCACGTGCGGGACGGCCTGGAGGAACGTTTCGCCCACGCGTTTCACGATCGCTTCGGCGCGTGCTTCCGTCTGCTCACGCCCGCCTCGCTCGAAGCCCTCCAGCTCTTCGGGCCCGGCGCGCTCTCGCCGCTCCTGCGCGAGCGCCTCGGCACGTTCGTGGGCATTGCGCCCGCACCCGCGCTCGTGCACGTGGAGCCGCTGCGCAATCCGTATCCGCCGCACCGCGGGGTGCACGGCGGATTGCGGCCGGCGGAGATGGAGATTCCGCTGATCGTAGCGGAAGGGTGAGGCGTGCGAGCCAGAACATCCCCGGACGCGCGGGAGCGCGTCCCTCCGACACGGGCTGCGCGGGGCGCGAGGTCGGCAGGGAGCATTTCGGAGGGTCCGGCTCCTGCCGGACCGGGCGGGACGTGACGCGTTGCAAACGCGCGGGAGCGCGTCCCTCCGACACGGGCGGGACGTCACGCGTTGCGGACGCGCGTCCCTCCGAACACGATGGCGCGTCAGGGAAGCGCTGGCGTGCGGACACGAACGCCGCGCCGCCGCCTACTTCCCCGCCGGAATGCTCTCCAGAAACGCGCGGTTGGTGGGATACTTCTTGAGCAGACTGAGGAGCTGCTCCATGGCGTCCATGGGCTTGCGGTCGGCGAGCGCGCGGCGCAGCTTCTGCAGGCGCTTGCCGTCGGTCTCGCTGTAGAGCTTGTGCTCCTTGCGCGTGCCGGTCTGGGCGAGGTCGATGGCCGGCCAGATGCGTTTCTCGGCCATGGCCCGGTCGAGCACGATCTCGCTGTTGCCCGTGCCCTTGAACTCCTCGAAGATGAAGTCGTCCATGCGCGACCCCGTGTCGATGAGCGCCGTGGCGATGATGGTGACCGATCCGCCGTGCTCGATGTTGCGCGCGAGGCCGAAGAAACGGCGCGGGATGGTGAGCGCGCCCGCCTCCACGCCGCCCGACATGACGCGGCCCTTGCCCGGGGCCGACAGGTTGAAGGCCCGGCCCATGCGCGTGAGGCTGTCGACCAGGACCACCACGTCCCGGCCGCACTCGAGGCCCGTACGGATGTGGGCGAGGGTGAGCTCGGCCAGTTCCACGTGTTCCTGCCCGCTCTGATCGCTGGAACTGGCGAGCACCTCGGCGTCCACCGCGCGGCGGAAGTGCGTGACCTCCTCGGGCCGTTCGTCCACGAGCAGGACCACGATCCGCGTCTCGGGCGAGTCATGGCGAATGGCCTGCGCGATCTGCTCGAGCACAATGGTCTTGCCCGCACGGGGCGGACTGACAATGAGACCGCGCGTGCCTTTGCCGATGGGCGCCACCAGGTCCACGATGCGCATGCTCGTGTCCCCGCCCGCGGCCAGGTCGAACCGCTCGCACGGATCCACGGCCACCAGGTCCGCGAACAGCGTGCGCCGCTGGAACGCCTCGGGCGTCAGTCCGCCGACCGTCTCCACCGAGGTGAGCTGGCAGCCCCGCTTGCCGCGCTTGGCCGCCCCGACCACAGCCGCGCCCTCCACGAGTCCGTGCTGGACCACGAGCTCCCGGGGCACGAGCGGGTCCTCTCCGCTGGCCCGGAAGCTCTTGGATGGCGCGCGCAGCGTACCCGCTCCCTTCTTCGTGAGCTTGAGCACGCCCTCGACCGTTTCCGTCATCGCATCTCTCCTGTCCGGCGACCCTCGGCACGCCGGCTATCATGTCCGCCGGGGAACCGCCCGCAGACGGACGGGATCCCGGCGCATGCCTATCTACCCCTCATCCACCCGAAAGAACTGAGCGTCCGTCCGCACAGGAAGCTCAGGGATGCTGCCATGCGGACCGCGTCTTCACGACGATGCGCGCAGATACGCATCCGGAATCGACGCGGTCAGGTGCGCTACGATGGCGTCCCGCAGCCGGTTCGCCTCGTCGTCGGTGAGCGACCGGTCGGGGGCGCGAAAGCGCATCGCAAAGGCCATGGACTTGGTTCCCGGCGCGAGATCGCCGCCGCGAAAGACGCTCTGGAACTCCACGGCCTCCATGCATGCGGGGCGTTCCCGCACGCGGTCTTGAATCACCTGCCAGCGCACGGACTCGGGCACGACCAGGGCGATGTCCCGCCGCACGGCCGGGAAGCGCGGCAGCGGCGTGTAGACCTGGGACCGCCGCGGCAGCGCGAGAATCGCGGTCAGGTCGGCCTCGAGCACGGCCGGCGCCCGGTCGAGGTCGTGCAGGTTCTGCCGCGTCCGGGCGAGCTCTCCGAACCAGGCCACCGGCCGATCGGCGATCTTCAGGATCGCGCCGCTTCCTTCGGCAAGGGCTTGGCCGACGTCAGCCACTTCCACCGTGCACGCGCCCTCGACGCGCCATTGCCGCAGCACCTCCTCCAGGGCGCCGCGCACGTGCGCCACGCCGCGGTCGTCCAGGAGCGCCACGTGCGTGGGCTCCTGCCCCGCGCCGTGATAGACGTGGCCGAGCTCGAAGAGCCGGACCCCGTCGGCCAGGCGGTTCACCCGGCGCACGTCCAGGAGCGACGGGGCGAGCGCCGTGCGCAGCACCGGCCGCTCGGCGTTCACGGGGTTGTCCACGCGCAGGGGCTCGCCGTCCGCCGGAACGCCCTCGAGCCACGCCGCGGGCACGAACGCGTCGGTCACGCACTCATGGTAGCCCAGCCCCACCAGCGTATCGCGCGCCGTGCGGGCGGCCGCCACGAACGGCGGCGTGCGGGAGGGGGTGAGCGGCAGCTGGACGTGGACGGGAATCCGGTCGTAGCCCGTGACGCGGATCACCTCTTCGATCAAGTCGATCTCGCGGGTCAGGTCCTGCCGGTGGGTGGGCACGCGCACCCGCATCTTGGCCGCGTCTTTGAAGAGCACCTCGAGCCCCAGCCCGCGAAAGATGTTGCCCATGGGCACGGGCTCGATGCGCTTGCCCAGCAGCTTCTCGCACCGCGCGAAGCGGAGCTCGAGCTCCCAGGGCCGGGCGAGGTCCGGTGCCGTGTCGATCACGCCCGTGGCCACCGTGCCACCGGCCACCTCGCAGATGAGCTGGGCCGCGCGGGAGGACGCCCGTTCGACCAGACCGGGGTCGACCCCGCGCTCGAACCGGTAGGAACTCTCCGAATCCATGCGGGCGGCCCGGCTCGCCCGGCGCACCTGCTCGGGCTGGAAGTACGCGGCTTCGAGCAGGATGTTGGTCGTGCCCGCGTGCACCTCGGTGTTGGCCCCCCCCTTGACCCCGGCCAGGGCCACGGGCTTGTCCGCGTCCGCGATCACGAGCCGGTCGGCGGCGAGCACGGCTTGCTCGCCGGTGATGGCGCGGAAGGTCTCGCCGGCCTCGGCCATGCGCACCACGATGCGGTGCTCGGCCAGCAGGTCGTAGTCGAAGGTGTGCAACGGCTCGTTCGTCTCGAAGAGCACGTAGTTCGTGACATCCACGATGTTGTTGATGGGCCGCTGGCCGATCGACTCGAGCCGGCGCTTGAGCCAGTCCGGGCTCTCGCCCACGGTCACGCCCTGGATCACGCGCGCGGTATACCGCGGGCAGAAGGCGCGCGCGCCTTCGGTCACCTCGACCCGGGTGAGCGCCTCCACGGGCGGTCCGTCTTCGACCAGCGTCCAGTCGGGCAGACGGGCCTCGGTATCGGTGAGCGCGGCGAGCTCCCGGGCCACGCCCCAGTGGCAGAGCCAGTCGGGCCGGTTGGCCGTGACTTCGGCCACGAGCATGGCCCCACCCGGCACGGGCCGGACCTCTTCCACCTCGCAGCCCGCGTGCGTCAGGCGTTCGGCCATGGCCTCGGCCGTGAGGTCGGGTTCGATGAGCTCGCTGAGCCACTCGGTGCTGAGGTTCATGGTGCGTCCTTGCTCACGTTCGAAGAGAAGCCTATGCGTACGGCTTTCCGCTCGCGCGGTGCTTACTGCTCACCACGCAAGGCACACCGAAGAGCACAAAGGCATGGCACAAGCCGCCGTCGATGCACGCCTTCGTGATCCAGGGGGTGCAATGCCTCCAGCCCCCCACACATCTGTCCGCCCCTAGCCCGCCAAGGCCTTCGGAGGGTCCGGCTCCTGCCGGACCGCGCATTTCGGGCGATAGGCCGGACGCGCAGCCGCGCGTCCCTCCGACGGCCGTCACCGCACGCCTTCGTATCCTTCGTGATCTTCGTGGTCCAAACTCCCACAGAGTCCCCTCGACGCCGGCAGCGCATCAGAACTGCCGCAGGAAACGCAGGTCGTTCTCGAAGAACCGCCGGATGTCGTCCACGCCCAGGGTCAGCATGGC
>CAZBZG010000038.1:0-20236 GCA_964496245.1 uncultured Planctomycetaceae bacterium
CGGACAAGCCGGCCGTGGCACCCCAACCCCCCTCCCGCCATTGTGACGTTCGCGGGCATGGGTGTTGACCTACCGAGGCCCGCAATGTCGCGCGCAACACGACGGGTGGCGCAGGCGTTACCGCCTGCGTGTAGCAGCACAGGAGGACAGGACGCAAGCCCCGGCGGACACCTCGCCGCTCCGCGCGGCCGCAACCGCGCGTCCTCCTGCGCCTGCGGCGCGCAGACGTGAACGTCTGCGCACCCGCGGACAGTCCATCGCGCGCGTCCCGCGGTCGGCCTCTCCCTTTGCCGTTGTCTCCCCCGAACCGCAGAGAAATCGGGCTTTTGCAGCTTGACAGGGTCAGTCCGGCTACTTAGCATAGCCCCTCGCGGAGCGGCGTCGGCGGTGTCCTGTTGCCGGCCTCCTTTCAGGTTTGTATGGCGCAAGGCGTATCATGGGGTTTATCCGTAACCTGTTCAGCGGGCGAGAGATCAACCGGCTCGAAGAGTTGATCAAGACCTCGCCAGCGCCCAGCCTCTTCTTGCGGCTGGCGCAGCTGTACCGCCAGAACGGGCAGGAGGAGGACGCCGCACAGATCATCCGCCGGGGGGCCACGCTCTTTCCGGAGAGCGAGGCGCTGACCGAGGCGCAGGCCGATGCCGAACGCGTACAGCACGATGCCGAACGGCGCCGGCTGCGGGCCAAGATCGAGCAATTCCCCAGTCCCATGGTCTATGCGCGCCTGGCCAAGCTCCATCTCAAGGACGGGGAGCTGTCCGAAGCGGAGAAGATCTGCAAAGAAGGCTGCCGGGACTTTCCCGACTACGGGGGCCTCTGGGCGCTCCAGGGTCAGGTGGCGCTCGAGCAGGGGGATCTCGTGCAGGGCGTCGAGCGCCTGGAGAAGGCGGCGGCGCTCGACAAGTACAACTACAATGCCCTGCTCCTTCTGGCCGAAGGCTACATCAAGCAAGGCCGGCGGCCCGAAGGCCGGCGGACGCTGGAGAGCGTTCTCGAGTTTGCGCCTGCAGACGACCACGCGACCCGTTTTTTGAACGAGTTCGATGCGCGCGCCGATGCTCTCGAACAGGAGACGCAGGCGCAGCCTGCGGCCGAGGCCCAGAGGCCGTCCGCGACGCAGGAGGAAGCCGCGCCTGCGGAGCCCCTGGCGGAAGCCAAGCGGAGCAGCGGCGTGGGCACCGGCCTCCACGAGGAGATCAAGCAGATCCGGCGGGTGGACGGCGTGCGCGCCACGATCCTGATCGATCCGTCCGGCCTCGTGATCGCGAGCGATCTTCCCGAGCGCATGGGCGAGGATCTCTCGGCCGCGCTCATCAGCAGCATCGCCCGCTCCGTGAAGGGGCATTCCGCCGAGCTGGGCCTGGGGGTGTTCGAAGACGGCATCGTGCACACGCCCGACGGTTGCATTCACGTTCTCACGCTGGATCAGATGACCATGGGGGTCTTTGCCGCGACCCACACCAAGTCCGGACTGCTCCAGCGCGCGATTCATACGTTCGCCGAACGCGTGATCGAGACGTATCATTAGGAGGCCCGGCTCGCGGTCCGGCATTGGACTGCGGTTTGCGGCAATCGCCAGCAGATCGCATCGTCGGGCGGGTCGGAAGAACGGAAGGGATGGATTCCGTTGCGCGATATTCTGATCCGCATCAACAAGACTCCGGGGGTCCACGGCACGCTGGTCGTCGGGGACGACGGTCTGGTGATCGCCTCAGACGTGGCCGATGGCAAGGATCCGCAGGCGTTGGCGGCCGTGGCTTCGAACGTGGCCGCCACGCTCACGCTCGCCCTCGAGCGCATGGGCCAGGGGCAGGTCAGCCGATTCCTCATGAACGGCACCGAAGGCTGTGCCGTCCTGCAGACGGTGCAGAAGGCCATCCTCTTGACACTGGTGAAGCGGGATGCCAACATGGGGATGGTTCTGGTCGAACTGCAAGAGGCGGCAGAGGCGCTCGCCGCGAAGCTGGCCGGACCCGAATGATCCGCTCGTGACACCTCGGTTTGCCTGAGGAAATGCCATATGGTTCAAATCAATTTCGCGCTCCGCGAAGTCAATGTCAAGCTCGTCTACTACGGTCCGGGCCGGAGTGGCAAGACGACCAACCTGCAGATGATCCACGAGAAGGCGCCCAAGGGCTCGATCGGCGAGATGATGAGCATCGCCACCGAGACCGACCGGACGCTCTTCTTCGATTTCCTTCCGCTCGACCTGGGCAAGGTGGCGGGCATGAACACCAAGTTCCAGCTCTATACCGTGCCCGGTCAGGTCTACTACAAGGCCACCCGCAAGCTCGTGCTGCAGGGAGCCGACGGCGTGGTCTTCGTGGCCGACAGCCAGAGCAACATGATGGAGGAGAACATCCAGAGCCTGGAGGACCTGGAGGAGAATCTCCAGGAGAACGGCTTGGACATCAATACGATTCCGCTGGTCCTGCAGTGGAACAAGCGGGATTTGGAGAATATCTTTCCAGTGGAAGAGCTCAACGAGAAGGTCAATCGCTGGAATGCGCCGCATTTCGAGGCGGTGGCCATCAAGGGAGACGGAGTCTTTCCCACGCTCAAGGCGCTGGCGAGCGTCGTGATCCAAAAGCTGAACCGGGAGCACGGCTACGACAAGGATCGTTCGTCCGAAATGCCGTCGGTCAAGGAGACACCGGCGGCGCCGGCGGCGACCCAGGCGGCTGCCGCATCCAAACCGGCCACCAAGGGAGACAAGAAGGCGGCGGCCAAGGAGCTGGCTGCCGAGCTGTCTGCGTCGGCCGCCCCTCAGTCCGAAGCCAAGAGTCCGCCACCGAAACCCGCGCCTGCGCCGGCGGTCAAGCCGGCCGCTCCGGCCCAGGCGGCTCCGCCGCCCCCGGCACAGATGCCCGCTCCCCCCCCCGCGCCGCCGGCCGAACAGCCGACGGCCAAGGTCGCCCCCAAGAAGGCGGCTCCCAAGGCCCCCCAGCAGGTGCCGCCGGCGGGCACCCCTCCTTCGGGGGATACCCAGAAGTCCAAGGCGCCCCCGCCGCCGCCGAAACCTGCGGCAGCGCCGCCTCCGGCCCCAGCCAAACCGGCGGGGGGCAAGAAGGCGGCGGCCCAGGCGGCCGAGGGAGGCGACGCGGTCAAGCGAGAGATCGAAAAACGGCGGCAGCAGAGTCTCAAGAAGAAGCAGGAGCAGGTGGAGCGCATTCGGCAGAGCAGGAAGAAGACGATCCAGCGCTCCGGAATTCCGCTGCCTCTCATCATCGTGGCTGCGATCATTCTGATCGCGCTGGCCGTGATCGTCACCTACCTGGTGATGTCGTAATCCAGGGAGTGTGGAGGAGATCCATCGATGGATCAGGTACCCGACGACGAACAGCTCCGTCAGAACCGGCTGATCTTCTACGAGGAAGACGTTGACAAGATCAACACGTGCCTGGAGGGATTTTTGGAACGCAGCCAGGCCAACTGTGCCCTGATCGTCGACGTGGAGGGGCACCTGGTGACGAAGAAGGGGTTCACCCAGTCCCTGGACACCACCTCGATCGCAGCCCTCGTGGCCGGCAGTTTCGCGTCCACGCGGGCGCTGGCCAAGAACCTCGGTGAGAAGGAGTTCTCGGTCATCTTCCACCAGGGCGACAAGGAGAGCATTCACATCGCGCTCATCGCCGACCGCTGCCTGATTGTCATCATCTTCGATGATCGTACGACCATCGGCATGGTCCGCCATTACGCCAAAGAGGTGACCGAAGATCTGTCGGGCATTCTGGCCAAGATCGTCACCCAGGAAGGCCATGGCCCCAATCCCATCACCGACACGTCCTTCCGCAGAGAGGCCGAGACCAAGTTGGACGAGTTCTTCGACGGACAGTGACGACGGGGCCGCCCTTCCTGTCGCTGCCCTTCTGCCTTCCCGCCACCCAAGTGCTTGACGAGGCGAGTCTTTGTCGCTACAGTGATGCATACTCGCTGACTCGGGATTGGCGCTGCGGAAATCTGTGTCCGCGGTCGAAGGCAGGAATCGCACATGAGCTTCCAAGGCGATCTGGACACGTTCGGTCTGGCCACCATCTTCCAGACGTTGACCGCCAACCAGCAGAGCGGCACCCTGCACGTTTACGACGAACACAGCGAGCGCTATCTGGTCTTCTCCGAAGGCTCTATCCGCACGGTTTCGACCGGCCGGCGGCAGAACGTCTCGCTCGGCGAGATCCTGGTGGCCCGCAACAAGATCGACGAGGAGCTCCTGGCCACGGCCCTGGCCCAGCAGGCGGAGAAGCACGAGCCGCTCGGTCAGATCCTGGTCGCGAACGGCGCCTGCACCCAGGAGGACATCGAAGATGCGCTCCGCTTCCAGATGGAGGAGGAGATCTACGACCTCTTTACCTGGCGTGGCGCCAAGTTCGAGTTCGACGAGAGGCGGAAGGGCGATACCCTGGTCGGATCGGACATCCGTATCTCCCAGGTCAAGGTCAATACGTCCGGCCTGATTCTCGAAGCCATGCGGCGGATCGACGAGTGGGGGCGGCTCTCCGAATCCATCCCCTCTTTCGACCTGGTGCCGGTTATACCCGACGAGCAACAGACCGACGAGTTGGTGGGCGGGCTCACCGCCGAGGAGAAGCGCATCCTCCTGTTCGTGGACGGGGCCAACAGCGTCGATGCCATCACGCGGAAGAGCTGCCTCGGTCGATACGCGGTGACGCAGTTCCTGGCGCGTCTCTTCCGGGAGGGCCGCGCACGGGAAACCACGGCCGACGAGATGCGCGCCAGCGCCGAGAACATCGCCTTGCAGGGAGAGTTCGAGACGGCCAACAGCATCTATCGTCGCATCCTGGACCTCGACCCTCACGACCTCCGGTCCCGTCAGGCACTGGCCGCCGGCCTCGAAGCTTTGGGCAAGAAGAAGGATGCTGCCCAGGAATACAACACAGTGGCCGAGGCCCTGTGCGCGGAGCAGGAGTTCGCCGCTGCGGCCGATGCGGCGGCGCACGCCCACGCACTCCAGCCCGATGCGCCCGCCATCCTGGAGCGATTGGCGTCTCTCCGCGTGCTGGCGGACCAGACCCGCGAGGCAGCGGCCGCATGGATGCGGCTGGGCCGCATGCTGGAGGAGAAGGGCGATACCGCGGGAGCGTTGGAAAAGGTCACCGGCGCCCTCGAGGACCTGCCCGAGGAAAACGATCTCCGCCGCATGCAGGCGCGACTCCTCCTGGCCGAAGGCCAGACCAAGGAGGCGGCCAACGCCTACGAACGGGTGGCCGCCGCCCTGCAGATGCAGGGAGACAAGGCCGGCGCGGTGTCGGTCCTGCGCACCATCGTGCGGCTGGACAGCACCCGCGCCGATATCGCCGACCGCATCCGGCGCCTGCAGATGAGTGAGAGCCAGCAGCAGCGTCGCCGGACGGGCGTCATGCTCGGCGTCGTCTGCGGGATCCTCCTCGTGCTCCTCGCGGTCGGCGCCGGCGTCAACGAGGTGCTGGCGCGCCGCCGAATCGCGTCGGCGCTCGAACAGTCCGAAGCCACGGCGTCCGAAGCCCCGCCGCTCGGTCCCTACGGGCGCCTCAAGAAATTGAACCGCGCACTGGCCCTGATCGAAGACGCGGAACCCGCCTTCGCCCTCTTCGGCGAACCGGAAGGCACGCGAATGGCCCACGCCGCCGTCCTCCGGCGCAAACGGGACGAAGCCCAGGAGGCGGTCGATGCGCTCGAGCGGAAGCAGAATCGTCTGATCGAGACCTGGGAGGAGCTGCGGGGAGAGTCGACCGCCGAAGCGAAGCGAACGCGGGAGGCCTTCGAAGCCCTGCTCGCGAGCGAACCGGAGACGGAGATCATCCGCGAGGCCAAGGAGAAACACCGCGCCTGGCTGGAGACCCAGAACCAGGAAGCTGCGGCCGTCAGCGAACTCCTGGCCGTCATCGGCGATACCGCGAAGCCGCCGGAGGAACGCTTCGCCAAGTTCGAGGAACTGGCCGAACAATATCCCGAGCGGCTTGCCAAGCAGAAGCCCCACGGCCTCGTCGGCCTGACCCTGCCCGTGCGGATCGAAGCGCGTTCCAACACCAATACGTCGCTTCCGGCCCGGGTCCTGGTCGGCGGCCAACTGCAGCCGGGAAGGACCCCCTGCGTGGTGGAGGTCCCTTGCGACCAGGAAGTTCCCGTGGTGATCCTGCGCCGGGGATTCGGGGACATTAAGGGGCACACCCGACTCGACCGGGAGCCGACCCTCCAACGCGTACGCAAGGTCGAACTCAAGCGAGGCGCCCGCTGGACGTGCGAACTCAAGGGCGTGATCGACGGGCTTCCCGTCTGCTCCGCGGATGGAAAGACGATCTATGTGGCGACCCTCAACGGCAGCATCGCTGCCGCGAACACGCTGGACGGGAGACTCCTCTGGCGGCACCCAACCCAGAAGCCCGTCCGGCCGGGGGTGTACAAGGCTCCCCTCTGCCTCGGAAACGGTAGGCTTATCGCTCTGGATCAGGGCGGTGGTCTGCTAGCCCTCTCAGCGGAGACCGGAGACGTGCTGTGGCCCGAAGCGCCCGGCAAGGGGCCGCTGGACGACACTGTGCCTCTGCGGGCGCAGCTTCTCCACCTGAAATCGGCCGCGTCCGCGGAACGGACCGCGGACCGGTTCGCCGTGCTCGTTACCATGCATTCGGCCTCGCCCCTCTATGCCGTGGACGGCGTCACCGGCGATCTGCTCTGGCCCAAGAGCGAAGCGGGACGTGACCGACTGGGGGCCAAGATCGTTCAGCCCCTGGGCGAACCCCTCCACTTGCCCAAGCGCCATCACCTCCTGGTGATGGGGGGCGGCGACAGGCGCCGGGGCGGCGGCAGTCTCCACGTGTTGCTGGAGGATGGCGCCTACGTCGGCGGCGTCCCATTGGTCAAGGGACGGATCGACCGGGAGCCGCTGCTGGCCCGGCACGGGGAAGATGAAGTCGACCTGTTCGTGGCCGAGGAGGGGGTCGGCATCCATCGGTTCCTCATCGATCCGGCCAGCCCGCTCTCTCCAGAGCGCCAATGGACGGTGGATGCCTTCGTCTCCGAGTCGCTGGGCGCGCCCTTCCTGGTCGCGGGGGACCACGTCTTCGCGGGATTCGAGTCCGGCCGAGTCGCCCGCCTGCGGCGCCAAAACGGGGCCTGCCCCGCGGGATGGGACTTCCAGGGGCTGCCCGGTCCGGTCACCGGCCCCATGGTTCGCAGCGGGCGGCGCTTGCTTCTGACCTGTGGGACGCGGGCGGATCGACCGGCCTTCCTCATCGGGCTGGACCTCACGGGCAACCGGATCGCGGGCGAGGCGTGGCGATACCCTCTCGGAGACACGCGCACCCCGCCCACCGGTGTCCGGGTCTTCCATCCGGCCGGCGGCGAGCCCGGATTTCTGCTGGTGGGCGCAGGCCCGATTCTCCACTGCTTGGATGACGAGGACCGATGAGTGGGCTCACGGCATGGATCCTGATCTTTCTGGTGATGGGCTTCCTGGCCTGGTTCTGGGTCATGTACCTCATCAAGATCGTGGTGAACGAAGAGGATCTGCAGGAGCGCATCCGCCAGATCCGCCGACGGCGCGAGGAGGAACAGCGAACCCTCGAGGACAAGATCCGCAAGCGCCGCGAACGCCAGACCAAGTTGCACGACGGGGTCCAGGACCAACTGCACGAAGCGGCCGAACGAGTGGAGTCGGGGGAAGAGGCCGCTCCGGCATCAAAGCAGACGACAGAGGCCTGAGTCCGCGACACGCCCCTCTCTCCCCCTCCGCGTGTCCTATTCCCCGAACAGAGCCTTGCGTCGCAGGATGTGGTGGTAGTGCTGAGCGAAGCGGTGGGCCTCGTCGCGCACGTACATGAGCAGCTTCAATCCCGCGTGTCGGCGGGAAAGGGCGAGCGGCGCGTCGCGGCCGTCCAGAAAAGGCGTCTCTTCCTCCTTGGCCAGACTCATGAGCGCGGGCACAGCAGCTCCCACCTCGCCCAACGCCCGCGCGGCCGCGCGGAGCTGGCCCTTGCCCCCGTCGATCAGCACGAGATCAGGCAGTGCCTCCCCCTCTTCGAGCACACGGTGGTAGCGCCGACGCACGACCTCGGCGATGGCGGCCACGTCGTTTTGTCCGGAGACCGTGCGGATGCGGAAGCGGCGGTAGCCGTCCTTGAAGGGTACGCCGTCGAGGAAGCTGACGACGGAACCCACGCACTCCTGTCCCTGCAGGTTGGCGATGTCGATGCCCTCGATCCGGCGGGGTGGGCGGTCGAGGCCGACGGCTTCCTGGAGGGCTGCGAGCGCCTTGTCCGGGGGCACGTGAAAGGTCGCAGGCGCGAGCGAATCGTCCAGCGCGGGCTGCGCGTTCACGTTCTCCAACGCCTCTACGAGATCGCGCAGGGACGCGGCCTGTTCGAACTGGAGTTTGCCGGCCGCCGCCTCCATCTCCCGGCGGAGCTCGTCGATGAGCTCCTTCTTCTGCCCCGACAGGAACCGGCAGAGGCCGGTGATCCGCTTGCGGTACGACGCGCGGTCGATGCCGCCGCAGCAGGCGCCGGCGCACCGGCCGATGGCGTGGTTGAGACATCCGCGCTGGAACCGGCGGCCCGCATCGTCAGCCTGGAGCTTCTGGTTGCAGGTGCGGAAGCGGAAGATGCGCTGCAGCACGGCCAGGGCCGCGCGCACGTCGCCCGCACTCCCGAACGGGCCGAAGGTCCGACTCTTGGGATCGGGCTTCTGGCGCGTGACGAGCACGCGGGGGAAGTCCTCGCCCCACGTCACCTCGATCATGGGGTAGACCTCGTTGTTCTTCAGCATGGAGTTGTACTTGGGCTTGAGGTCCTTGATGAGGCGGCTCTCGAGCAGCAGGGCCTCGATCTCGGACTCGGTTTCGACGTGCTCGAAGCCGGCGATGTGCTCGACCAGGGCGACCTCCTTGGGCGGACGGTCCCGGGTCTGGAAGTAGCTGCTCACCCGTCTGCGAAGCGACCCGGCCTTGCCCACGTAGATCTCGCGGCCGTCGGTGTCCTTCATGAGGTAGACGCCGGGTGCGTCGGGAAGGTTCCGGGCCGCGGCCAGGAGCCGTTGGTTCTGCTGTTCTTCGCCGGATGGGCCCATGGGGGAGACGTTCCTCGCGCAGGAGCGAGGTCCGGAAACGAATACCTACTCGGATGCAGCCGCGTAGGCCTGTTCGAGACGGCGGATCTCGTCGCGCAACGAGAGCTTGGCTGCCGGCGAGAGCTTGTCGATGAAGAGCACCCCGTCCAGATGGTCGATCTCGTGCTGGATGGCGCGGGCCGTCAAACCGTCCACCCGGAACTCCTGGACCGCGCCCGACAGATCCTGGGCCTGCGCCGTGATGGTGGCGGCGCGCGCGACCTTGCCTTCGAGGCCCGGAACGCTCAGGCAGCCTTCGCACCCCGTCTCTTTGGTCCGGCTCCGCTTGAGGATCTTGGGGTTGATGAGCACGTGCGGGTCGCGGTGTTCGGGATCGAAATCCACGATGACGAGCCGGTGGTGCTCGCCTACCTGGGGCGCGGCCAGCCCGACGCCCCTGTGCTCGTACATGGTCTCGATCATGGCGCCGGCGAGGCGGCGGATCCCGTCGTCGATTTGCGGGACGGGTTGCGATCGCTCGCGCAGGAAGGGGTCTGGATAACGTCGGATCGTGAACATATCGTTCGCCTCGTCATCGGAACCATCCCCCCTCAAGGGGCATTATAGGCCGGATCTTCCTCCCGCGCAAGGCATTGCTCGGGCCTGGAGAAGCGGGTCCGGCAGCCGTCGGCGGAAGGGACTTGCGAAAAATCCGCGAACGGTTAGAGTGCTTGGAACGAAACGGCCTGAAGGGAATTCGGGCCGTCCCGCGACGAAGCCAGACCACAGAGAGGAGCATGTCATGGCCAAAGCCAAACAACGCAAACAGATGCGCCACAAGAGCGGCAAGAAGCTCCGCTTCGCCGTGATCGGCGTAGGCGGCATGGGCGGCGGGCATTGCAACAGCATCAAGCGTGTCCGCGACGCCAAGCTCACGGCCGTCGTCGACATCGTGCCCGAGATCGCCGAGCGCGTGGGCACGGCCCACAAGGTGCCCTGGTTCACCAGCCACCAGGATCTGATCAAGGCCGACGTCTGCGACGCCGTGATCGTGGCGACCCCCCACCCCGAACACGTCAAGCCGGCGATCGACTGCATGAAGGCCAAGCTACACGTCATCAGCGAGAAGCCGCTCTCCGAACGGATCGGCACGGCCGAAAAGATGGTCAAGGCGGCCAAGAAGAACCGCGTGAAGTTCGGCGTCATGTTCCAGCGCCGCTTCGAGCCGACGCTCGCCAAGATGCTGGAGATCGCCCGCAGCGGCCAGCTGGGCCAGCTCCACCGCGCGACCATGATCGATCCGCAGTACCGCAGCCAGGCCTACTACGATTCGGGCGCCTGGCGGGCGACCTGGCGGCTTGAAGGCGGCGGCGTGATGATGAACCAGTCCCCTCACTCGCTCGACCTCTTCGTGCAGCTGACGGGGCTCCCCGTAAAGGTGCGTGGCAAGATCGATACGACCCTGCACAAGATCGAGGTCGAGGACACGGCCGAAGCCATGCTCACGTACAAGGGCGGTGGCACGGGCTACTTCTACTGCAGCACGAACGAGCCGGCGCCGGGACAGATGATCGAGCTCTTCGGCGACAAGGGGAAGCTTCTCTACCGCAACGGGGAGCTCCGCTTCTGGAAATACAAGAAGCCGGTCAGCAAGTTCACCAAAGAGGTCAAACAGAAGTGGGGCGCCCCCCCGAGCGAGGAGGTCAAGCTCCGCATCCGCCAGCGCAAGAGCGGCCACTTTCGCGTGATCGAGAACTTCACCAAGCACGTCCTCCACGGCGATGCCCTCGATGTGGCGGGCGAGTCGGGTCTGGCGAGCCTGGAACTGGCGAACGCCATCATGCTCTCGAGCTGGCAGGACCGCGAACTCAAGGTGCCGATCAGCCGGGCGGGTTATGACCGCGAACTCGGCAAGATGCGCAAGAAGTACACGGGCCGCAAGCGAGTGCGCGCGAATCTCCAACGCGATCCGCATCACGGCACGTGAAATCCGGGCGGGGTGTATTCGCCTACGGCTGGTCTCCGGTCTCCGGCGGCGGGGGGAGCGGATCCCGGCCGCCCGGGTGCAGCCATTTCACGTCGATGCCGTAGTAGCTGAGGCACCGCAGCAGGAGCAGCAAGGCGCCGGCCTCGTCCAGATTGCCGATGAGGGGAAGGTTGTCGGGAATGATCTCGATCCACCCCAAGGTTGGGTTGATGAGGTAGACGATACAGAAGACGATCAGCGGTACGAGCACGCACCCGCTCGGCCGGTCCCTGGCGGGTGGGCGGTCGCCGGACGGGGCTGGCGCGGCCGCCCGGTCGTCCGCGCCTTTGCCCGTGTCATTCGGTCGGTCCATCCACCGCTCCCTCCAGCTCGAGTATGAGGTTGGCCTCTGCGGCAGCTGCCTCGGTCTCGTCGGCAAAGATCACCTTGACCGCAGTGAATCGGTCGGTGCGCCAGTGGTCCTCTTCGAGCAGCCAGTTGCGCACGAAGCGGGCCACCCCCTTTCGGCAGGTCTCGCGCACGAGCTCGCGGTGGCGCGGATCGGAGGCGTACTCCACGAGGATGGGCGTGAGGCTCCTCTCCAGCGCCTCCATCTGCTTCTTGGCGTTGAACCGGAGCCAGCCTTCGTCGGTCTTCTTCTCCATCCGGTCGGTGTGGAGCGCGGGCGGGAGCGACGGCTGCACGGCGGGCGCGTGCACGATGCAGGTCTGGCCCGAGACGTCGAGGCGCCAGGGGGCCTCGAGCGAGACGTGATACCGGTAGGTCACGGGCGCCTTGATCTGGCTCACGGTCCGCCCCAGGGAGATGTAGTCCCAGAGGATGCGTTTCTCGTCCTCGCGGGTGAAGGTTTCGGTGACCTCGGCTGTGGCCACCTCCAGCTTGGGGTTGGCCGAGAGCGTGGGAATGGCGGAGACGAACGTGGTGGTGATCCGGCCGCGCGAGAAGCTCTCTGCGATCTGCGCGAGGCCCCGGCCGGCCTGGTCGATCGAATCGGGAAGCGCGCGGGCTGCGTCCCCGGCAGTGTCGAGCGTCCGGCTGTAGATCCAGAAGCCGATGAGGCAGAGGAGCGCCACCACCAGCGGCCACCGGAAGCTGCTCACGGTCCGGGCCCACGCGTTGTCGGCGCCGGGGGGTCCCGGCGGCGCAGGCGCAGGCGAAGCGCTCGAAGCCGTCGCCTCGGGGGCCTCGTCGGCTTGGGGGCGTTTCGGGTCGGTCGATTCTGCCATGGAGAAGGAGCCCGTCTATTCGATTTTGAGCAGGTCTTCCAGCAACGCTTCTTCGGCTGCGTTGGTCCAGACCCCGCCCGGCGCGAGCTTGTCGGCCGCAGCCGAGGAGATCGATCCCAACGCGGCCGGTGTCACGAGGTCGAGTCCGCGGATCTGCGGGAAGAGCACGGTCTTGCCGGGGAAGCGGCCCTCCTTGACGCCCTTGATGCCCTCCCAGGCGGTTTCGATGCCGCCCAGCGCGGCCAGGGCCATGCGCGTGGCGAGCTGGCCGGCTTCCAGGCGGGCCAGCACGCCCCGCATGTCGTCCATGGAGGAGCCCGAGGAACCGATCAGCCGCACTTGCTTTTCGGTGAAGAGCGTGGGCGGCAGGGTGGCCACGGTGCCCGGCTTGAGTCCGGCGAACACGTTGCACACGGCGTGGGAGGCGAGGTGCCGGCTGGCCTGCTCCACCAGCGCGGGCACGGGGGCCATGATGTAGATGTCGTCGAATCCGCGGCCCGACGTGAAATCGCTCATGGCAGCGTCCACGTCATCGACCGTGGAGACGTCCAGGCACGAGAGCGCGATCCCGCGCCGCTCGGCCACCGGTTGCAGGCGCTCGCGCATGTAGGCCAGGCGGTCGCCCATCACATCGGTGGCCAGGATCCGGGCCGGCGGCTCGTCGAGCTCGAGCGCCCGCTGCACGTGCATCTGGCCCATGGGGCCGGCCGCCCCCACAATGAGGGTCGCACCGCCCGGCTTGAGGTCGGTGCGTGCGGGACTCGCGTAGGCCTCGCGGGCCCGCTGGGATGCTGTGCCCACGTGCCGGGTGCCCTGGTAATGGATGCGCCCCAGGTCGATCGCGGCCGCCTCCGGGGCCTCGTCCGATACGAACGCGAGCAGGCCGTTTTGTGCCAGGGCGCGGTCGCATGCGCTGACGAGCGTGGCCGCGGCCCGGCCGCCGAGGATGACGTCGTCAAACCCCTCCCCCCCGGTCTCCTCTTCCACCAGAGCGGCGATCTGTTCGGCCGTGGGCGGCGCGCGGTGCACCACGCCCCGCTCGGCGAGCACGGGCGTAAGGTCGACCTCGGGCGCCCCGAGCACGGCGGTGTATCGGGGTTGCTCGTGTTCGGCGTAAACGCCGGTGAGGTCCATGGGCAGTCCTTGGGCGAAGACGATCAGCATCCGCCCGTCGGGCTTGGGCCGGGTTCGCTGGGTGATGTGGTAAGCCGCTTCCACGCAGGCCCACGGCTCGACCAGGGCTGCCTCGGCGTAGCCGGTCTCTTCATTCAGCGGGAGCAGGTAACAGCCGTCGTCGCCGTCGAGTACCCAGGGGCCCGCATAGGTGTATTGCGCCATGGCTCCGCGCTGCACGTAGCCGTAGGCCTTCTGCTCGCCGTTGATGTAGATGTCGGCCTGAATGATGTACCGCTGGCCCGGTTCGAAGCGGTCCCGCCAGTCGGCGCCCACCTGAACCACGGTCAGGGCGGCCTCGTGTCCGGCCACCGTGGGATCCTGTTCAAGATCACGGCCGCGGATGCGCGGGTGTTCGGGCCCCGCCCAGATGAGCTTGGTGTCCGAGAAGCACAGCCCCAACGCGTCGACCCGGAGCAGGAGTTCGTCCGGTTCGGGCGGACGCAGAGGGCGTTTGACGGGCTTGCCGTTTCTCCCGAGATGCTCCAGGCCGGCGCCGAAGAGATCCCAGGAAAGGTAGGTCTCGGGCAGCGGGTAGTCGGCCTGCCGGTAGCGCGTGAGCCGGTCGGTCATGGTCCCACGTCCTCTCTGGCGATGCGTTGCCGCCCGCGCTCGTGCGGATGCGGACAGTTCCGCTCTCGTTTTCTCTGCCACAGCGAGCCGGTGTCTCAACCGTGTCGGGCGCTTTGCGGCGTCGCCCGCTTTCCGTCTACTTGAGTCCCATCTCGCGCAGGTTCTTGTAGCTTACCGCCATGCTTTTGAGCGGATCGTTGCTCAACGGGAAGTTGTCCTGCTCGACCAGGTAGTCCTTGACCCGGGCGGCTTTGCAGGCCTTGAGAATGGCCGGCCAGTTGAGGTTGCCCTCGCCGACTGCGCAGAAGACCGGCTGCTTGTCGTGGATCACCATGTCCTTGAGGTGCACCTGGTCGGTGCGGCCCTTGAGCCAGCGGATCCACGCCGCCGGATCTCCGCCGCCGCGGGCCACCCAGCAGGTGTCGATCTCGGCCTGCAGGCTCTTGGGCTTGGTGGAGGTGTACAGGATTTCGAGGGCCGTGCGCCCGCCGGTGATGCCTTTGCGGCCGAACTGCGTGAACTCGTGCGCGTGATTGTGGTACTGGAGATGGATCTTCTCGGTGCGCAGCGCCTTGCCGACCTTGTCACAGGCGCGCGCAAAGGCCTTGACGTCGCTCACGTTCTTGACGTCGCCGAGGGCGAAGGGGATGGCTACGTACGAACACCCCCACGTGTGGAGGCGGTCGATGATTGCGTCCAGGTCCTCTTGCATCTGATTGAGCCCGATGTGGGCTCCCACGATGCTGAGGCCGGCCGCGTCGCACATCTCGCGGGCCTCGAGCGCGTCGAAGTTGCCGATGGGTCCCGAGATCTGGACGTTGCGGTAGCCCATCTTGCGGACCTTCTTGAGGGTGGCGGCCGCCTCCTTGGGTGTCTGCATCAGATCCCGCAGCGAGTAGAGCTGGGCTGCGAGCTTGTAGCCCTTGTTCTTCGCCGCTTTCTTCTTGGCCATGGGGTTCCTTTCTGCCTGTCTTTGTCTGAATGTATTGTTCCCGTCCCCGCGCGCCCCGCGCCCCAGGGACCCCAGTGGCCGCACTATGCCCGGTTTGACAAGCTCCGTCAAGCAGAACTTTCGGGCCGAGGTGCCCAAGGTGATCGTATCGAACGGGGGCAAACAGTCAGGGGCGGACGGCCGCAGGGCTCTCGAGCGCACGGGCCGCAGCCGTGCCGGTTTCGGATGCGGCGTGCTTCTCCCGGTTGCTGGGGCGCCAGCGAAAGGTGACCTCCTCCCGGAGGCTCCCGATCAGAGCTTCCCGCAGTTCCAGGAACCGCCGACGTTTGAGGAAGCGGAGCATGAGATCCCGCTTGCGGGGCAGTCGGGCGCCTGTGCGCTGCACGATGGCGAATCCGGCGCGCGTCTCCAGGGGACGTGAGAACGCGCCGGCCACGAGCTGGCGGGCGGTCTTCAGCACGCGGGCATCGGGCGGAGCCGCGAGGGGCGAGCGCAGGCCGCGCGGCGTACGGACGTAGTCGAGGGCGTACGCCTGGGGAGGGAGGTTGAGGCCGATGTCCAGGGCATCGGCCAAGTACCCGAGATCCCCCCCGCGGCTCGCGTCTCCTGCGTCGGAATACTTGCGCGCGGCCTCGGCGAACGCGATTGTCTCCTCCTGCAGATGATCGTAGATGGCCTCGGCCCGGAGGCGTGCCCGGGTGCGTGCCTCAGGGGTGACAGGACGGGACCGTTCGCGTGGATCCGGCCGGGCGTTGAAGGCGCAGAGGATCCACGAGGCCCGGATGATCGCGAGGTCCGGCCGGACCTTCTCGTAATAGGTCTCGAGTTCGGCCGGAGCGAGCCGGGGCGCGAGCAGCTCGGCCAGCGCCTGTTCCGCATCGAGCCCCACGGTGTCGATGCCCTGCTGCTGGGCGTGGTCCAGGATCAGCCGTGTGGTGAGCATCTCTTCCAGAACGCGGGAGAGCGCCCGGTCGCGTCCCCACTGGAGCAGATAGTCGACAACCTCGTCTGCCGAGAAGTGGATGCCGCCGACCGTGGCCGCCCGCTTGCCGTGGCCCACGCCGTGGAAGACGGGATTGTAAGCTCCCTGCAGCTCGCGGTATACGCGTCTGAGCTCCGGCGCATCGACCTCGGCGCCGGCCGGAAGCCCCAACCGCCTGCGGGCGATGGCTTCGAGCAGAAGGCCCTCGCGCACCATGCGGCGGAGATCGGCTCGCGTCAGCCCGGCGGCTGCAAGCTGCTCGTCCAGGCTCCGGAATCCCCTGGTCTCGGCTTCCTGGCGGTCGACGCGCGTCTGGATGCGGGCCCCATCCGGGGTCTGGACCCCCTGCTTGACCGCCTCCATCACGATCATGGTGTGCTGGAGGAAGCTCTCCCCCAGGCCGAAGCGTCCGGGATTGGCAGTGGCCTCCCGTTCCACGGCGGAGCGGAGATCCTTTGCAGTGATGGTGCCCTGTGGGAGCTCGGCGAGCACTTCGGGGAGAGACGACCGTGCCCGCTCGGCTCCGTGCTCGGACCCGGCGGTTCCGGCCGCCCTTGCCGGCGCGCAGGTTCCAAGGAGCACGAGTCCGAGCGTCAAGGCGTATCGATGCACTGGTAGCCTCCGAACATCCGCCACTGCCGAGCCGCAACCGCGCCCACGCGATCCGCTCGTATCGATTGTACGGATCAGCTGTGGCGAAAGGAAGGGAGTCTTTCCGAAGGAAGTTGAGGGGCGGGTGCAGCCTACGAGCCCGCGGCCGACGATTCGCGCCCGTAGAGCCAGACCATTTCGCGCAGTCGGTCGGCCGGGGCGGAAGCCAGCGCTCCCGGCGCGAGGCGCCAGGTCCACTGGCCGTCGGACTGCCCCGGCCGATTCATGCGGGCGTCGTTGCCGAGGCCCAGCACGTCCTGCATGGGCACGATCGCGGTATCCGCCACCGAGGCGAGCGCCAGCCGGACGAAGTCCGTGTGGATGTCCGTGCCGTCCCGCGCGAGGTAGCGCCGGGCCTTGTCCCGCTCGCGGGCCAGTCCCTCGCGATCCATGTGCGCGTAGTCCGGGCCCTCGGCGCGGTACCACCCCTGAGTGGTATCGTTGTCGTGGGTGGCTGTGTAGGCCACGCAGTTCGGTTCGTATGTGTGCGGCAGATACGACTCGGCGCCTTCGGCAAACGCGAATTGCAGGACCTTCATGCCGGGAAAGCCGAACTCCCGTCGCAAGGCCTCGACCTCGGGTGTGATGATGCCGAGGTCTTCGGCCACGAGCGGGAGCGAACCGAGCGCACGTTCGAGTGCGCGGAAGAAGTCCGCGCCCGGGCCCTTGACCCACCGGCCGTTCTTCGCGTTCTTGTGCGCAGCGTCGATCTCCCAGAAGGCCTCGAATCCCCGAAAATGATCGATGCGCAGGATGTCCACGGACGCGAGTGTCCGGCGGATGCGGCGGATCCACCACGCGTAGCCGTCCGTGGCCAGCCGGTCCCAGCGGTAGAGCGGGTTGCCCCAGAGCTGGCCCGTGGGCGAAAAGTAGTCGGGCGGCACACCCGCCACGTGTGTGGGGGTCCCTCGGGTGTCTACGCGGAAGAACCGGCGGTCGGCCCAGACATCCGCGCTGTCGAGGGCGACGTAGATGGGTACGTCCCCCATAATGCGGATGCCGCGTTCGTTGGCGTGGGTCTTGAGTGCCCGCCACTGGCGGAAGAAGATGTGCTGGCAGAAGACATGGAACTCGATCGCGTCGGCGTGTTCCCGCTGAGCGCGTTCGAGTGCCCTGGGTTCGTGCTGCACGAGCGACGCGTCGGGCCAGTCGTACCATGGCCGGCCGGCGTAGTGTTCCCTGAGCGCCATGTAGAGCGCGAACGGCGCGAGCCAGTCCTTTGCATCCGTTCGAAACTGCTCCAGGCTGCGGCGGAAGCGCTTGTCGCCCTCGCCTGCGGCGAAGCGGCGGTGCGCCAGGCGGAGCACCCGCTGCTTGACGGTCCGTGCGTGCGCGTAGTCGGCCGGTCCGGTTTGGCCGCCGCCAGCGGGGAGATCCTTGCTGACGAGCAGCCCGTCGGCAGCCAGGCGCTCGAGGCTGATGAGCAGGGCATTGCCCGCGAACGAGGAGAGCGTTTGGTAGGGGCTGTGCGCCGCTCCGGGCGGCCCGAGGGGCAGGATCTGCCAGACCCCCATGTCCGCCCGGTGCAGGAAGTCGGCAAAGGTATAGGCGTCGTCGCCAAAGTCTCCGACGCCGTGCGAGCCGGGCAGGCTCGTGGGATGGAGCAGGATCCCGGCCGAGCGGGGAAGCGACACATCAATCTCCCGGAGGGCCGCGCTTCGAAGAACGGCCCGCGAACGACAGGCGAACGAGCATAGCTGCAGTGGGCCCCCAACGCAAGAGCCAGTCGCCGGAATGGGCCGCGCGCGCGGCTGACTTCTGGCTTGCCCTCGGCTGAACGGCCCCTACAATGGGGCTCCGACGCGTGGGGAGGGACGCATCCCATGAGCAGAGAGGGGGGCTTGGTTCAGAACCGGGTAACACCCGGGAGCTGCGGTATGTAGCCCCGGCAAGAGTGCCTGTGCTACAAACTGCGCGTTTCAGGTGTTACCCAAATCTGAACCATGCCCGGGAACGCACAGAGCACGCCGGCAGGGGCCATGGCCGCATCCGAATCGAACCAACGCATCCTCATCGTCCTGGGCACGCGCCCCGAAGCCATCAAGCTGGCGCCGGTGGCGCGCGCCCTGGAGGCCTGCGAGGCGTGCGAGACGCGGGTCTGCGTCACCGCGCAGCACCGCGATCTGCTCGACCCCATGCTCGATCTCTTCGCCCGCCCGCCCGACTTCGATCTGGACCTCATGCAACCAGGCCAGTCGTTGGTGGACCTCACCGCAGCCGCGCTCCAGGGCGTGCGCGAGGTCCTGACCGCGTGGCGGCCGACATGGACCGTGGTGCAGGGCGACACGGCCACGGCCCTGGCCGCCGGTCTTGCCGCGTTCTACGAGCGAACGGGCGTGGCGCACGTGGAAGCGGGGTTGCGTACGGGCGATCTGGGCGCGCCGTGGCCCGAGGAGATGCACCGGCGGGTTCTGGCCGTGCTGGCCGGCCTCCATTTTGCGCCCACGCCGGAGGCGCGCGATCATCTGCTGGCCGAAGGCGTGGCGTCTTCGTGCGTCCATGTCACGGGCAATCCCGGAATCGACAGCCTGCTGCAGGCCACGACACGCCTCGAGCAGGAGGCCGGTCTGCGCGAAGAGATGGAGCGGCGGTTCGGATTCCTGGATGCGGCGCGGCCGTGGATCCTGGTCACCGTCCACCGGCGGGAGAACCTGGGTGACGGCTTGACGGGGATCTGCGCGGCTCTGCGGCGACTGACGGAGCAGTGCAATGTGGAAATCATCTGTCCCGTACACCCCAACCCCGCGGTCCGCGAGCCGGTACACCGGGCGCTCGCGGGCGTTTCACACGTCCACCTGATCGAGCCCGTTTCCCATCTCGCCTCCATCCATCTCTTGCGCCGCGCCCACGTGGTGCTCACCGACTCAGGGGGACTGCAGGAGGAGGCCCCCGCTCTAGGGAAGCCCGTGCTCGTGCTGCGAAAGACGACCGAGCGGCCCGAGGGCGTGGCCGCGGGTACGGCCGCACTCGTGGGCACAGAGGCTGACGCCATCGTGGCTGGCGCAAAGCGGCTGCTCGACGACCCGGCTGCCTACGAACGCATGGCCCGTGCCCACAATCCCTACGGGGACGGACGCGCGGGCGAGCGGATTGCGGAGATTCTGCAAAACACATCCCCGGCGGCGGCCGGGGCGGACCAATGCGTCCAATCCCCCTGATATGGCTTGGGTTGGGTCGTTTTCTGGTCGATACATACAGTGCGAATTGGGTTCCGGAGACGTCTCCGGGGCGTGCGGACGTGGGCTTGGTCTTGACCTGCGTTCCTTTAACGCTTATACTGTAAGAGGGTTACGTCTCTTCCCGCCATCTGGGAGACGAGCATGCAGCGCACGGTCTTCATTGTGTTCGGATTCTTGGTTTTGGCTGCCGGTCTGCGGGCGGGCGAAGCGCCAGAGGCTGAATCGCGTCTCAAGACGCCGGACGAGAAGTTCGAATCGCTCCTGCCCGACGGCAAGCAGAAACCGTATCCGGACAAGGTGATTCTGCCCTTCTGGGAGATCGGTCTGTCCCAGATCGAGGCCGAGACCCCGCGGCCGATCTCGATTCCCCGCAAGGCAGGGGCGCCGGATACCTACTGGTACTGGCCCTTCCGCTTCCGGGTCAAGACCTCCCTCGCCTACGTCAAGGAGGCGCTTGATGAGGTGATCGAGAGC
>CAZBZG010000038.1:20246-22897 GCA_964496245.1 uncultured Planctomycetaceae bacterium
GCATGGAGACGCGGGAGAAGGACCGTGACTACTACCGGCAGCACCGGGCCCGCGTGGAAGCCACGCTCGAGAGCGTCAAGACGGTCTTCGAGAATCCCACCGACTACCAGCGCGAGCGACTGCGCCTCTTCATCGTGGCTCATACGGATACGGGCGCAATCATCCCGGATGTAGCCAATCCGGCCGTGCGCAACATGATCGAGCACAAGCTCCGCCGCCGCATGCACACCACGGCCGAGATCGCGAAGCTCAAGCTCCGCCGGGGACAGATGGTGCAGGGCGTGGCGATCTTTCCGCGATTCGACGCAAATGCGCGGGCGTTCGAAATCCGCATCTACGGCCTGGGCAAACGGGTTCTGCCTTCCTACGTGCCCTCGCAACTGCTGTTTCTCGAGAAGTCGGGCGTGTTCAACAAGACGCTGCGCCGCGGGGTGCGTTTCCAGTACCGCCGGATCGGGAACGCCGACGAACGCCTGGCGCCCATCGAGTTGGAAGGCAAGAAGGCCGACTGGATCTGGATCTGGCAATCCCAGATCTATGCGGGCCGGTGGCGGCAGATCCACATCGAACGCGATACGGATCTCCAGGACGAGGACGGCAACCCCATTCTGCTCAAACGAGAGTACCGGTACATTCCGTACAAGATCTGGAACGATACGCACGCGCCCCAGGGCCTGGACGTCATGAAGGCGGGACTGCGCTTCGCCGTGGAATGGAAGGGGCAGAAGGTGCCCATCTACATGCCCGACATCGGGGACCCGGACGACTTCTGGAAGACCCAGGTGGACCGCACGTGGGAGGAGCGCCTGACGTCGGGATGGGAGCGGGACTTCGTGGAGAAGCACGAGAAGCCAGGGGCCGGCGCCAGCGGCGAAGAGGTCGAGCAGGATATGGTGGCCAAAGCCGATATCCTCCCGGAAGGCGGCTTGCGCCATCCCAAGGGCATCATCGAACCGCTCCAGCGCGTCAAGGGCATGATCGTGGTGCGTTGGGGGGTGGACGACATCGAGAGTACCGTGGACACGCTCAGTAAGAACATCCGCATTCAGGCCTTAGCCCATGATGTAGCCGTGGCCGAGGCCGCGCGGGCCAAACAGGAGGCGCCCGAACCGCAGGGCGAGCTCCTGAAGGCGTACCTGGATCTCCGAGACCCGGCGGGCAAGGGCAAGCGCCACTACATGCGTCCGCCCGAGCCCTCCGAGGATGACGTGATCGAGATGCTGTGCAAGCAGGCAACCGCGGATCTCGAGGCCCGAGGCTCTCAGCCCGGAGCCGACGAGAAGCGCCGCTACGGCGCGCTTGCGCCCATCGGCCACCTTCTCAACCTGCTCGCGGCCGAGTATGCTGCGAAGCGTGCCGAGGGCGGGACGATCCCCTGGAAGGACGAGCCCGAATCCGGCGGGGTGGTCGATGTCTTCTTCGAGGTCAAGTGGGACGGCGTGATCGACCGCGCGAGCTTCCCCTCCAACTTCAAACGCCGCCTGCCCAGCGAACTCGACGCCTACGGCATCCCCGAGGTGTCGCCCGACGCGCATCAGCCGGTCACCGCCCTCCCGGGCATGGAGGACGTGCCCATGCCTGAACAAGAGGAGCCGGAAGCCGAACCAAAGGAAGGGGAACCGGAGAAGGAAGAGGAGCCGAAGAAGGAGGCCGAAGAGGAGCTGCCCTGGGATATCTAGGGCCCGGCGTTCTACACGAACATCGACAGGGGAGGACAGCTGCGGCGCGTCCTCCCCTTTTTTTGTGATGGAGATGTCGCGGGGCCGCGCCGCAAGGGACTACGGGTGTCACCCGCCCGGCCCGTACATGCTCCGCATCTGCTACGCGTCGAGGCTTCGCGGTTCGGCGGACGCACCGAGGCTGTGCAGGGAGATCCCGCGGCTGTCCGCTCGGCCGGGATCATCCAACGGCCCGATCCGCGCCGTTTGCAGGCCGGGATTTGCCTTGCGGGATGCGCTGCCGCGTTCTACAATCCGCGTGAAGGCCGGGGGCACACCCTCGCGTGCGCCGGCGGAAGGAGACGGCCCCATGCTCGCCGTGATCGACAACTACGATTCGTTCACCTACAACCTGGTCCAGGCCCTGGGCGCGCTGGGCGCGGAGTTGCAGGTCTTCCGGAACGATAAGATCGCGCTCGATGAGCTGGAGGCGCTCGCGCCGGACCGGATCGTCATCTCGCCCGGGCCGTGTACACCCAAGGAGGCGGGCATCAGCGTGGACGTGATCCAGCGGTTCGCCGAGCGGATGCCCATCCTCGGCGTCTGCCTCGGCTACCAATGCATTGGTGCGGCCTTCGGCGGCTGCGTGGTCCGGGCCGAGCGGCTGATGCACGGCAAGACGAGCGAGATCGAACACGACGGCCAGGGTGTGCTGCAGGGGCTCCCTTCGCCCTTTACCGCCACTCGGTACCATTCCCTCATGGTCGAGGAAGGCAGCCTGCCCGACTGCCTGGTTCCTACCAGCCGCACGGTCGATTGCCACGAACTCATGGGGCTCCGCCACCGGGAGCTTCCCGTGGAGGGCGTCCAGTTCCATCCCGAGAGCTTCCTCACGCCCACGGGTGTCGACCTGCTGCGGAATTTCCTCGCGGACCCTAAGGCACTCGGAAGGAAATAGATGGCCCATTCGCTGCCCTGGAAAGGGTCTGGATG
>CAZBZG010000039.1:0-8185 GCA_964496245.1 uncultured Planctomycetaceae bacterium
GCGAACCGGCGCGTCGGTCAATGGGAGCCATACGTGGAACGTGGTTCCCGCGCCCGGCTCGCTCTCGGCCTGGATCGCACCGCCGTGCATGCGGATCGTGGTGTAGGCGACCGACAGCCCCAGGCCCGTTCCCTTGCCGACTTCCTTGGTTGTGAAAAACGGCTCGAACACATGCGCCAGCGTCTCGGCGTCCATGCCGGCCCCCGTGTCCTCGACGGAGATCCGGACGTATTCGCCCGGCTGGAGTTCATGGCTGCGGCAGAAGGCCTCGTCCGGCCTCACGACCCCGGTGGACAGGCGCAACGCGCCTCCGCGGGCCATGGCGTCACACCCGTTCAACGCGAGGTTCAAGAGCGCGCTCTGAAGCTGTCCTGCGTCCCCGTCTACGATCGCCCGCTCGGCTTCTTTGCCTACCGTGATGCTGATCCGCTTGGCCAGGCCATGCCGCGCGAGTTCGGCCACGTTGTCGACCACCGCATGCAGGTCCACGGGAGAGAACTCGCGTTCCTTGCGCCGGGCGAAGAAGAGCAGCTGCCGGCTGAGATCCACTGCCCGGTCCGAGGCGCTGAAGATGAGGTCTGCGTGGATCCAGAGCGGATCGTCGGAGGAAAGTTCGCGCCGAAGGGCCTCCGAGCATCCCACGATGGGCGTGAGGAGGTTGTTGAAATCATGCGCGATGCCGCCGGCCAGCCGTCCCACCACCTCCATCTTCTGGGCGTGGCGCAGCTGCTCTTCGAGCGCCACGCGCTCGGTGATGTCCCGGGCGATGCCCACGAGCCCGATGACGTCGCCCTTGGCATCGAAGCGCGGCACCTTGACCGCTTCAAACGTGTAGACATGTCCATGAGCGTCGGTCATCCGCTTGGTGAGGTGCTTGGGCTTGCCCGTGCGAAAGACGGCCTGGTCGTCCTCCACGTTCTTGCGGGCCTCGTCCGACTCGCCCAGGATCTCGTAGTCGCTCTTGCCGATCACCTGCTCGCGTGAGAGGCCGAAGCCCTCCAGGGTCTTGGCGTTGGCCACCAGGTACCGGCTTTCGAGGTCCTTCAGAAAGATCGCGTCCTGGGCCGACCGTACGATCAACGCATAGGCCCGAAGCTCCTCTTCGGCCCGTCTGCGGCTCGTCACGTCCCGGGAGATCTCCACCACGAGGCTGGGCCGGCCGCCAGCGCCCCATTCGGCCACGCTCGCCGTGCACCAGAAGTACATGGTTTGTCCATCCGCGCGAATCACCTCGGTTTCATGTTCGTGGACTCGGCCGTCTGCAAAAGCCATGGCCACCACGCAGGGCTCGCACGGGACATGCCGGCGGTGATAGGCGTGGTAACACTTCCGGCCCGCCAGGTCCGACCCGAACAGACGCCGCGCCGTCTGATTCGCCCAGACGATGTTGTGGTCGCAATCGATGATGCTCACGTGATCGCTGAAGGAATCGACGATGCAGCCCAGCGTGCAGGGGTCTACACCGCCCGCTCGGGTACTGATTTCCGGCTGAGTCGCCTTCTTTGAATCGTTCTGCGACAGGTTCGGCTTTTCTCTTGCCATCGGCATCCTCTCGAAACGATCGCGCGGTGAAACAGGTCCTCGTAGATCACGGCACCCGCCCCGTCCTGGCCGCAGCGGCCGGTCTCCCGGCCTTCAGCCCGAACCGCTCCTTGAACAGCTCCAGCGCCAGGCACACCAGGAACATGCCGCCAACCAAGCCGACCGCAAGCAGGACCCCGAGGACCCTGCGCGTGCGCACGCCCAGGGTCGGTTGCAGAAGCGGCCTGTCATGCGTTCGCGAGCGCATCGTCACCCGTCCCGGCACTCGTCTGGTCCATCTCGAACTCGAACTGCGGGCGCGGCCCGCGCTCGACGATCGCCTTGGCCCAGTCGGCCAAGGGTTCGCCGGGTTCGCCCCAGTACTCTTCGGCCGGATCCCATGGGCCATGGTCCTCGAGCCGAAGCGGCGCGAGCCCGAGGGCCTCCACGTCGAGCCGGATGGACTCGATCTCCCCGGAGAGGTACGGATGCCCCGCGTAGCGCCACTGTTTACGGGGGCGAACCGTGAGGATCTCCCCCGGCACGGCCAAGGCCGCTTTGCTCGCCCGCAGCGTGACGGTGCGTTCGCTGTCTGCCAGGCGGCAACGGAAGGCGCGGTCCTTGACCGAAAGCAGAACGAGTTCCACTCGATCCTCCGAAGCAAGGTCGGCGGAGGTCGCCTTGGGCCGCGTCTTGCCGGGCATTATCGCTGCAGCGGGACGGGGATCGATCCCCGTCCACCTGCGATAGGCGGCGACATGGCGCGCACCGGGCGAACCCTCGGGAAACGAGACGTCACAGACCGAAACTTCGTACGCGGGACCGTCCTCGAGACGGACCGCGGCCGTCAGGCCGCGGCGCACGCTTCCGCTGCAATCGATCGAGGTCACCGAGACCGGCACGCCGATGACGTACCCGTCGGCGGGCAGTATCACGTGGTCCTCGAAGGCCCGCAGGAACGCCCGTTGTTGTTGATCGTCTCCGCGCGCGCCGGCGAGGATCCGTTCGACCATCCCGTCCAGTTCGGTGAGATTCGCACCATGCTCCCCGCGCGGGTCCATCCGTTCTCCCTCCAGCATCCTCTCCGATTCGCGTCTCCCCGCCGGGGTTCTTCCTGTCCGGCTGGCGTACCCCGGAGAGTATACCCTGGAGGCGCTCGACGATCCACGGTTTCTGCGCGCTTCTTCGTGAGAAGAGCAGATCCGTGAATCAACCAGCGCGACAGAACGGTTCGTGTGCGGCATTCGGCCGCAAGAGCCGCAGAGAACGCCGGTGGTGGAACGGAGGCGGCGACCTCCGGCAGAATGCAGGCCCGACAAGGGGAGGGAACGCTTGTGGAAAGCAGATCGGGTCGCGCCGCAGAACCAAGTTCTTGCGAACCGCCCATGCGCAAAGCTCTCGTAGGGACGCCCTCAGCAGTACGACTGCCCGGCATCGAATGCAGACGTGGCCGGCTTTCCAAAGTCTGTGGGTCTTGATCCACTGGGGCCCACAATGTGGCACAGGCACGCCTGCCCGTCCGGTGTGCCACGGCCGGCTTTGTCCGGCCGTGCCGCAAGAGGTGTCCGAAGCACGGCCGGACAAGCCGGCCGTGGCACCCCACCCCTCCCGCCATTGTGACGTTCGCGGCCATGGGTCTTGCCCCGCAGAGATACACATTCCCTCGACACGCAGGCCGATTCGGAGGGTCCGGGCCCTGCCGGACCGCGCATGCTGTTTGGCCTTCGCGGACGCGCAGAAACGCGCCGATCCTCGCATACTGTGCGCCTGAGGATCCAGACCCCGCCTATCCTCCGGCCCGCGCCCGCTGGCGGAAGGTGCGCGGGGGCACGCCCATGATGCGTTTGAACTGGCGGGAGAAGTAGTTGCCGTCGGAGAAGCCCACTTCGAAGGCGGCTTCGGTCACGCGCACGTCGCCCTGCCGGAGCAGCGCGGCCGCCTTGTTCACGCGCAGACGGATCAGGTAGTCGATAGGCGAGGCGCCCAGCGCCTCCTGAAAGGCGCGCAGCAGGCTGCGCTCGGACATGTGCGCACGGTCCGCGAGGTCGGCGAGCGAGACAGGTTCGGTGAAGTGCGTCTCCAGAAAGGTGATGACTTCGCCGATGCGCAGGAGCGATCGCGAAGCCGGCATGCGGGTCTGCGCGTAGGCGCGCGACAAGGTTCCGATCAGCTCCATGAGCCGTGCCACGCCCAAAAAGCGGTACCCCGGCCGGTGCTCGGCCAGGTCGGCCTGCATGCGCTCGAGCAGCTCGGTCACGCGCGCGAGCTCGGCCATGGGCAGGCGCAGCCGGCTCTGGAAGCGGTGCTTGCGGCGGTAGTACGGCTCGAGACTGAAGAGCGCGTGATACCCGGAGAGCTGGCGCAGGTCGGCTGTGGGCAGCTCGAGCCGCTGCGGCTGGAAGAGGATGTTGTACAGGCTGAGGCCCTCGTTGTCCTGATACCCGTGGGCCTGTTCCAGGGGCACCACGAACACATCGCCCGCCAGGATGGGGTAGGTCTCCGCGTCGGTCACGTGACAGCCGAGCCCGCCCGTGATCACCACGAGCTCCACAAATTCGTGCTGATGCAACCCGGTCGAATCGCTGTGGGGCTGGTGGAGCTGCACGGACAGCGGGAAGTCCGGTTCGCGGAAGACGCTCGCCTCTTTCAGGGTTCGGGACACGCAAGTTACTCCCGTGGAACGGGTAAAGCTTGGCGGCATTGTGCTAGTTTTTGTCCGGATCGTCAAGGATTCATTTCGGTCCACAGGGTAGGCTTTCCCGAAGCAAAGACGCACCTGGCCAACAGAAAGGGACCTTGTGCCTGATGCATCCATTGGATTCGACGGCTTCCCCGCCCCCCGACGCTGGCGCGCGAAATGGATCTGGGCGCCGAACGCGGGCGCCGAACGGAACGTCTACTACCTTTTCCGCCGCGTCTTCTCCCTGGATGCCGTGCCCGCGACCGCGCGCGCCGTTCTCACCGCAGACACGCGCTACCAGCTCTTTGTGAATGACACGTTTGTGGGCCGGGGGCCTCCGCAGTCCCAGCCGTACTTCCAATACTACGACGAGCATGACGTGACGTCCCGGCTCCAGACGGGCACGAACTGCGTAGCCGTACTCGTCAATCACCTCGGCACTCTCCCCGACACGCGCGGGGGGCTGCTCTTCGAGCTCATCGATGGCGAGGGCGCGTGCCTGATCGGCTCGGACGAGGAGTGGCGCGTCCAGCGCGGCCATGCCTGGTGGGACGGCGGGTTCCTGATGCGCATGAACAAGGCCACGCCGTTCCAGGAGTTCTTCGACGCGCGCAAGGTGCCCGATGGCTGGCGGACGGCCGACTTCGACGACAGCGCATGGGACCCGGCCCAGGTCATGAAGGGACGCATCTCCGACCGACCGCCCGCGGTCACACCCTGGTCGCGCCTGGTGCCGCGGGACATTCCGTTCATGGCCGAACGCGAGGTCGCGCCCGAGCGCATCGAGCGCGTGGACGAGGTGCTCGACCTCGCCAACCGGCTGCGCGCGGACGACTTGAGCACCGGGCTCTCCACGGTCGGCCAGCCCGTGAGCCACAGCTCGGTGCAGAACGCGGACGCGCTCGCCGGCGCGACGGGCGCGGCGGTTTTCCAATGCAGCACGAAACACCAGGACCGGGTCTTCGACGGGATCTACGACCCATGCGTGGTGCTCGACTTCGGCCGCGTGCTCACCGCGTATCCGCGCCTCGCACTCGACGGTCCGGCCGGCAGCGTGGTCGAGCTCGGGTATGCCGAGCGCCTGATCGACGGGCACTTCAACAACGCCATCGAAGGCCAGTTCGCCGATTGCTGCACGCTGGCCGGCGGCCCGACAATCTACGAGCCGTTTACGTGGAAGGCCTTCCGCTATCTGAAGCTGCGCTTCCGCAACGCCCAGGAGCCGATCACGGTCCGCTCCGTCACGGCAAAGGTGACGACCTATCCGTACGAGGAACGCGGCGGGTTCGGGAGCAGCGACGAGACGCTCAACCAGATTTTCGCCATCAGCCGCAACACCCTCCGCCTCTGCTCGAACGAATTCCTCATGGACACGCCCTGGCGCGAGCAGGCGCAGTGGCTGGGCGACGTGGCCGCCGTGACCCTGGGCGGCATCTACGCCTGCTTCGGGGACGCGCGCCTCCCCGGCAAGTTCCTCCGCCAGGCGGCGGCCAACGCCTTTCCCACGGGGCTGCTCGCCAATGTCTCCAACAGCGCATCCCACGGCTGGTCGGGCGTGATTCCCGACTACTCGCTCTGGTGGGTCATGGGGCTGTGGAACCACTACCTGTACACGGGCGAGAAGCGCTGGCTGCACGCGTTCTACCCCACGGCCGTGCGCATCCTGCAGGCGCATCTGCAGTACACGAACGAACACGGGCTGATCGAAGACATGCCCTACTGGGTCTTCATCGACTGGGCGGACACCGACCGGCGCGGCGAATGCACGGCGCTCAACGCCCTCTTCTTCGGCGCGCTCGAGGCGTTGGAGAAGATGGCGCGTTTCAGGGGCGATGCGCACACAGCCGACCTGGCTTCCGAAGCCCAGACGCGGTTGCAAGCGAATCTCCAGAAGCGCCTCTTCGATCCCGACCGCGGCTGCTTCGCCGATGCGCGCGTGGACGACGAGCTGTCCGTCAAAGTGAGCGAGCACGCCAATCTCGCAGCCATCCGCTGGGGCCTGTGCGACGACGACACGGCCGCGGGCATCGTACAGCGCTTCTACGAAGACAGATCCATCCCTTACACCGAGGCCCAGCCCTTCTTCACGGCCGTGGCGCTCCAGGCGCTCGACCGCATCGGCCGCTTCGACCTGGCGCTCGAGATCATTCGCGAGCGCTGGGGCGACCGCATGGTCGCGCGCGGCGCCACGTCCACCTACGAAGAGTGGGGCATGAACGGCAGCTGGCGTTCGGGCACGTACATGGGATTCATGCGCACCCTCAGCCACGCGTGGAGCGCGCACCCGGCGGAGTTCCTCATCCGTCACCTCGCCGGCCTCGAGATCCTGGAGCCGGGCTGCGCGCGTGTGCGGCTCGCACCGCGTACGGTCGACTTCGCCTATTCGGTAACATTTCCCACGCCGCAGGGACCTGTCACGGTCGAGCAGATCGGCGGCGCGGTCCAGACCTCTGCGCCCGAAGGCGTGGCTATCGTCTCGTGAAGCAATTGCTAGGACGCCCCATGGACGCCATGACCACGCGCGAACGCTTCCATGCGGTCATGAACTTCCAACCTTTCGACCGCCTGCCCATCGTCGAATGGGCGCCCTGGTGGGACCAGACGCTCGCGCGCTGGTACGACGAGGGGTTGTTCCGGGACCTGACCGACCGTTCCGCCCTCTGCCGGCACTTCGGGCTCGACGTGTGGAAGCAGGACTGGTTCGGGTCGCGCGGGCCGACGTGCCCGCAGCCGCCGCATCACGGCGCCGGGGTCCTGGGCGTGGCCGGAGACTACGAGGCCCTCAGGCCGCATCTGTTTCCGTGGCCCGTGGTCGACCGGGCCGCATGGGCGGCCAAGGCCGAGGAGCAGCGCCGCGGGGACGTGGTGCTCTGGTTCACGGTGGAGGGCTTCTTCTGGTTTCCGCGCACGCTCTTCGGCATCGAGCGGCACTTGTTCGCCTTCTGCGACGAGCCGGACCTCATGCACCGCATCAACCAGGACCTCACCGACCACATCCTGCGCGTCTTGGACGAGCTCTTGCCCGTCTGCACGCCCGACTTCATGACCTTTGCCGAGGACATGAGCTACAACCACGGCCCCATGCTCTCGGAAGAGCTCTTCGAAACGTTCATGAAGCCCTACTACGACCAGGTCATCCCCCGCCTCCGGGAGGCGGGCGTGATTCCCATTGTGGACAGCGACGGCGACGTCGGCCCGGCCGCCGACTGGTTCGAGGCTGCGGGCGTGGAAGGCATCCTGCCGCTCGAACGCCAGGCGGGCGTGGACATCGCGGCCCTGCGCGCGGCGCACCCGCGCATGCGATTCATCGGCCACTTCGACAAGCTGGCCATGCACCGGGGCGAGGCTGCGTTGCGCACCGAGTTCGAACGCGTGCTGCCGACCGCCGCCCAGGGCGGCTTCATTCCGAGTTGCGACCACCAGACCCCGCCCGGCGTGTCGCTGGCCGACTACCGGCTCTATGTCGAACTCTTCCGGGAGTACGCCGCGCAGGCCGGGCGCATGACCCGAGGGAGCGCTGCATGAGGGAACGTCCGCCCAACATCCTCTACATCATGACCGACCAGCAGCGGTTCGACACGATCGCCGGCCTGGGCAACGGCCACATCCTCACGCCCAACCTCGACCGCCTGCTCGCGCGGGGGGTGAGCTTCACCCAGGCCTACTCGACCTGCCCGGTCTGCGTGCCCGCGCGCTACACCATCCGCACCGGGTGCGAACCGCCCACGACCCGGGTCTTCACCAACGGCCGGTCCAAGCCCGTAGCCGGACAGGCCGAGACCATGGAGGGCCGGTGCGGGCCCTATCTCGCGCGCACGCTCGCGGGCCGCGGGTATCGCACCTTCGGCATCGGCAAGTTCCACACTCAGCCCTGGGACGAGGACCTGGGGTATGAGGTCCACCTCCACAGCGAAGAGCTCTACGGCTCGCCCGACCAGCGCAAACGGGACAGCTTCGCCGCCTGGATCGCGCGCGAGCATCCCG
>CAZBZG010000039.1:8195-22896 GCA_964496245.1 uncultured Planctomycetaceae bacterium
CCCGCATACGACTACATCGAAGCCCTGCAGGGCGAGCGCACCGAGATGTACTACATGCCCCAGGTCAGCCCCCTGCCGCCCGCGTGCACAGTGGAACGCTGGGCCGCCGACCGCACGGTCGAACAGATCGACTCGAGCGACGAGCGGCCCTATTTCGGATTCGTCTCGTTCATCGGGCCGCACCCGCCGTTTGCGCCGCCCGTGCCCTTCAACCGCATGTACGACCCCGACCGCATGCCCGATCCCGTGTGCGCGAGCATCGAAAACGACCACCTGGACGAGCAGATCCCCCACATGAACCGCGCAATCTGGGCCGACGACATCAGCGCCGAGCGCACCCGCATCCTCAAGGCGCGCTACTACGGTGAGATCACCTACATCGACGACTGCCTGGGCCGGATTCTGGACGCAGTGGAGGCCCGCGACGACGACGCGAACACCCTGATCGGCTTCTTCGCCGACCACGGCGATCACCTGGGCGACCACCACGCCTGGCAGAAGGAGAGCTTCTTCGAAGCCTCGACCCACGTGCCGTTCCTGGTGAGCTGGCCGGCCCGCCTGCCGGCCGGCGAACACCGGGACGAGCTCGTCTGCCTGACCGACCTCTTCGGCCTGGCCACGCACGCGGCAGGCGAAGCGGAGACGCGGGACGGCATCGACGTACTCGGCGTGCTGGAAGGCGATTCCCAGCCGCGGCCGTTCCTCATCGGCATGTACGGCGAGCCGGGCACGCCCCGTTTCAAGATCATGGTGCGCGACCCGGAGTGGAAGTACATCTTTCTCGCCAACGGCGGGCGCGAGCAACTCTTCCACATGCACGAGGATCCGCACGAAGCCCACAACCGTGCGGCGAGCGACGCGTCCGTGGCTGCCGAGCTGCGCGAAGCCGCGATCGCCGCCGGCCGCGTGCCCGGTGCAGCCGATGCGCTCGAGGGCGGCGATCTGCGGACGTTCCCCTTTGCCGCGCGCGCGCCCGGCCGCGTCTACCAGTTCGACCGCTCACGCGGTGTGCGCGGTTTTCCCGACCATCCGGCCGAGGTGCTGGACGCCACCAAGGCCAACGAACGAAAGGAATCGTCATGAACAGGAAGCTGGCAGAGGAATTCGCCGCCCCGGGCAGCGCCTATCGCGGCAAGCCCTTCTGGGCATGGAACGGCAAGCTCGAGCCCGAGGAGCTGCGCCGCCAGGTACGCGTACTCGGCCGCATGGGCCTGGGCGGCGGGTTCCTGCATTCGCGCGTGGGGCTCGACACCGCCTACCTCGCCGACGACTGGTTCGCATGCGTGGACGCGGTGGTGGACGAGTGCAAGAAGCACGACATGGAGGCCTGGCTCTACGACGAGGACCGCTGGCCCTCGGGCGCAGCCGGAGGGCTGGTCACCAAGAACCCCGAGTACCGCATGCGGTCGATCGTCATGAGCGAAGAGACGTCGGCCCGCGGCCTCCGCTGGAACAAGGACGTACTCGGCGCGTTCACGGCACGCGTGCGCGGTGCGGAGGCACGCGCGATCGAACGCGTGGCCCGCGGCAAGCGGCCCAAGCTGGGCAAGGGCGAGAGGCTGCTCGTCTTCCGCGTGGTGCCGCACGCGCTCAGCAGCTGGTACAACGGGTACACCTATCTCGACACCATGAACCACGAAGCGGTGCGCAAGTTCATCCAGGTGACGCACGAGGCCTACCGCAAGCACTGCGGCCGCGACTTCGCCAGGACCGTGCCCGGCATCTTCACGGACGAGCCCAATTACGGCAACACCATGATGCAGTTCGGCCCCCAGGGGCGGGACCGGGGCATGCCCTGGACCGAACGCCTGCCGGCGGTCTTCAAGAAGCGCTACGGCTACAGCATCCTCGATCACCTGCCCGCGCTCTTCCTGGACGTGGAGGGCGAGGCGGTCACGCCCGCGCGCTACCACTACCACGACTGCATCACGCATCTCTTCACCGACGCCTTTGCCCGCCAGATCGGCGATTGGTGCGAGAAACACAAGCTGCTCCACACGGGCCACGTGCTGGCCGAGGAGACGCCGTCCAGCCAGACGCGCGTGGTGGGCAGCGCCATGCGCTTCTACGAGCACATGCAGGCGCCGGGCATGGACATCCTGACCGAGCGCCGACGGGAGTACGACACCGCCAAGCAGGTGAGCTCGGTCGCCCGCCAGTTCGGGCGCACATGGCGGCTGACCGAGACCTACGGCTGCACGGGCTGGGACTTCTCGTTCGAGGGGCACAAGGCCATCGGCGACTGGCAGGTGGCGCTCGGCATCAACCTCCGCTGCCAGCACCTCTCCTGGTACACCATGGAGGGCCAGGCCAAGCGCGACTACCCGGCCGGCATCTTCTACCAGTCGCCCTGGTGGGAGCTCTACCCCAAGGTGGAGGACTATTTCGCGCGCGTGCAGGCGGTCATGACCCGCGGCACCGAGGTGCGGGACGTGCTCGTCATCCATCCGGTGGAGAGCGCGTGGATGTCCGTCAACCGCGACTGGCAGAAGCAGGGCAAGGCTCCGAAGATCGACCGCATGCTCGTCGCCCTGCGCGATTCGCTGCACGCAGCCAACATCGACTTCGACTACGGCGACGAAGAGATCCTCGCGCGCCACGGCCGAATCAGCAAGAGCGGCGACGAACCGCTTCTCAAGGTGGCCAAAGCGCCCTACAAGGCCGTGATCGTGCCGCCGCTCCTCACCATCCGCTCCTCCACGCTCAAGCTGCTCGAACGCTTTCAGAAGGCGGGCGGCACCGTGGTCTTCGCAGGCACGGTGCCTGCGTACGTGGACGCAGAGCCGTCCAAGACCGCCCGGCAATTCGCCAAGACCTGCGCCAAGGCGCCGGCCAAGGGCAAGCGCCTGACTGACGCCGTGGATCCGCTCGGCCGGCGCGTCTCCATCGCGGACGGCAAGGGCAAGGAGATCGTGCCCGCGCTGCACCTTCTGCGCGAGGACAAGGAAGCGTTTTACCTCTTTGTCTGCAACACCGGCCACCGCCCCTCCCAGCTCAAGCCCGACATGACGGACGTACCCGTACGCGAGCGGCGCGCCGCGTTCCCCAAAGTCACGATCCGTGGCTTCGAAGGGTGCCGCGGAAGGCCCGAGGAACTCGATCCGGATACGGGCGAGCACTTTGCTGCGGACGCGGTCCAGCGCAGCGACGGCTGGGAGATCCGTACCGACCTGCCGGCCATCGGGAGCCGGCTGTTCGTAGTCCCCAAGCGCAAGGCGGGCAAACCCCCGGCCAAACGCAAGGCGCTGAAGCGCGTGCGCTCCCAGACGCTCAACCCCAAGCGCTGGGAGGTGACGCTGTCGGAAGCGAACAACCTGGCGCTCGACCGGCCGCAATACCGCATCGGGTCGGGCGCCTGGCGCGGGCCCGAGGAGGTCCTGCGCGTGGATACGGCCGTGCGGGAGGCGCTCGGCATCCCGCCGCGCGGCGGGCGCATGGTCCAGCCGTGGGCACGAGAGAAGAAGAGGCGACCCACGCGCGTGCCCGTGACGCTCCGCTATACGTTCGACGCCAAGACCCTCCCCACGGGCGACTGTTTTCTGGCGATCGAACAGCCCCAGACCTTCCGGATCCAGGTGAACGGCGCAGACCTCGATCCGGACGTGGACGCGGGCTGGTGGTGCGACCGGTCGCTGCGGCGCATCCCGCTCGATCCGGCGCTGCTCCGTACGGGCACGAACGAGATCACGCTCGTCTGCGACTACGCGGAAGATCATCCGGGCCTGGAGATCGTCTATCTCTTGGGCCAGTTCGGCACCAAGGTGCAGGGCACGGACGTGACCCTGACCAACGCCCCCGAGACGCTGCGCGTGGGCGACTGGTGCAAGCAAGGGCTGGCCTTCTACTCGGGCTCGGTCAGCTACAGCCGTACGATCCGGCCGAAGCTGCGCAAGGGCGAGCGCCTCTTCGTGGAGGTGCCTGGCTATTGCGGCGTGGGCGTCCGGGTCCTCGTGGACGGCGCGTCCGCGGGCGTGGCTGCGTGGGATCCGCAGGAAATCGAGATCACGGACCTGGTCAAGGGCCGGGGCGAAGCGGTCGACCTCCGGATCGAAGTCATCGGCCACCGCCGCAACTCGCACGGCCCGCTCCATATGTCGGAGAAGTGGCCGCGCTGGACCGGCCCCGGCCAATACGTGACCTCGGGCGCGGGTTGGATCGACGGCTACCAGCTCGTCCCCTGCGGCCTGATGGAGCCGCCGCGGTTGGGAGTGCGGCGTTAGGGCGGCTGAGAAAAGGCAGACACGTCAATTACAGGGGCGTATCCGTATACGCCCCTGTGGGTTATAGGCAAGCGCCGACTCCCGCAGCAGGCAACCGCTTGACATAGCCGTTGGCATGCATCATAATTACATAGGGTTCTGATGCACCGATTCGATGCATGGAGAGAACCATGGGCACCATCAGCATCCACGGCCTGGATCCGGAACTGGAGCGGGTTCTGCGCGAACGCGCTCGTGGGCGCCATGAGAGCCTCAACCGCACCATCAAAGAGGCGCTGGCACTGGGCCTGGGGTCGGAACGGTCGGAGGAGCGGCGCCACCATGTCCGTGAGATGTTCTCCGAATTCCTCGGCGCCTGGGATGAGGAGGAGGCCCGCGCCTTCGACCGCACCACAGCCGAACTCCGCCGAGTCGACCCAGAGGACTGGCGATGAAGCGCGCCTTTCTGGACACGAGCGCCTACAGCGCCCTGTACCGGGGAGACGAACGCATCCTGGATGTCATGTGCGATGCCGGGACCGTATGCATGAGTCCGATCGTGCTCGGCGAGCTCCACGTGGGCTTCCGCGCTGGCCGCCAGCGAGATGAGAACCTGCGCCAACTCCGCCGCTTCCTGGACAAACCCCTGGTAACCCTCGCCACTCTGACTGAAGAAACGGCAGACATCTACGGCCAAGTCTTCCTCACCCTCAAGGCGCAGGGCACGCCCCTCCCGCTCAACGACGTCTGGATCGCTGCGCAGTGCCTGGAACAGGGCGCCGTCCTCCTCACCCTGGACCGGCATTTCCAGCACGTGCCGGGCCTTCGCAGGTGGGAAGGCTTGGCGTCCACGTGATGGGGCGTCGGACGGCGGGTCCCGCCCCTATTCCACGGTCACGCTCTTGGCCAGGTTTTTGGGTTTGTCCACGTCGCAGCCGCGGGCGTTGGCGATGTGGTAGGCGAGAAGCTGCAGGGGCACGCTGCAGACGATCGAGTTCATGATGCCCGAATCCGCGCGCACGGGGATCACGTCGTCCACGACCGCTCCGATCTCCTGGTCGTCGTGGCTGGCGATCGCGATCACCCGCCCCTGGCGCGCCTTGACCTCCTGGATGTTGCCGAGGACCTTCTCGTAGCGCCGGCCCTTGAGCGCGATGAAGAGCGCGGGCATGTTCTCGTCCACCAGCGCGATGGGGCCGTGTTTCATTTCGGCCGCGTCGTACCCTTCGGCGTGGATGTAGGAGACTTCCTTGAGCTTGAGCGCGCCCTCGAGCGCGAGCGCCCAGCCCGTGCCGCGACCGAGAAAGAGGAAGTTGGACGCGTCCTGATAGGTTTGCGCGATGCGCGCGATCGCGCCGTCCTGGGCGAGCACGGCCTCCACGCGCGGCCCGACCCGCACCAGGTCTTTGGCGCGCCGACGCTGTTCGGCCACGTCGAGCGTACCCCGGACCTGTCCCATGCGCAGGGCCAGGATGTAGAGCCCCGCCGTCATGGCGGTGAAGGCTTTGGTGGACGCCACGCCGATCTCCGGCCCGCAGTGGAGATAGAAGACCCCGTCGGATGCGCGCGGGATGCTCGCGTCCACCACGTTGGCCACGCTGACCACTGTGCAGCCCCGCTCGCGCGCCAGGCGCACGGCGTGGAGCGTGTCCATGGTCTCGCCCGACTGGGTGATCGCGATGACGAGCACCGAGGAATCCAGGATGGGGTCGCGGTAGCGGAAGTCGGCCGCGTACTCAGCATACGCGGGGATGCGGGCCGTGCGCTCGATCATGTTGCGGCCGATCATGGCCGCGTGAAAAGCCGTGCCCTGGGCGACGAGCACGATTCGGGAGATGCCCCGTAGGTAGGCATCGGACAGGTCCGCACCCGCCATGTCGAAGACGGGCGGCTGGTCGTCCGCCTCCGGCAGACGGATGCGCGTGCGCACCATGTTCTCGAGCACGGTTGGCTGCTCGAAGATCTCCTTGCGCATGAAGTGTTCGTAGCCGCCTTTTTCCGCGGCTTCGGGCGACCACTGGACCTCGGTAACCGCGGGTTCGACCGTGCGTCCGCCGGAACGGATCGTAGCCCGGCCGCCCGCCAGCACAGCCACTTGGTCGTCTTCCAGGAAGACGACCCGCCGGGTGTGCGGCAGGATGGGCACCGCGTCCGAGGCGAGGAGCAGGCAATCGTCCGACAACCCCACGGCCAAAGGACTGCCGCGCCGCGCGCCCACGATGCAACCCGGCTGGTCGGCTGCGACCACGGCCAGGGCAAAGGTGCCGTCGAGGCGGGGCAGCACCGCCTCCACTGCGGTCACCAGGTCTCCGTCGTACACCTGAGCAATGAGATGCGCGATCACCTCGGAGTCCGTGTCCGACGCGAACGCCGCCCCGTCCGCTTCGAGCTCCGTGCGCAGCGCAGCGTAGTTGTCGATGATGCCGTTGTGCACCAGAGCGATCCGGCCCGCCGGGTCCTGGTGCGGGTGAGCGTTCTTCTCTACGGGCGCCCCGTGCGTGGCCCAGCGCGTGTGGCCGATGGCTGTGCGCACGGAAGGCGGGTCCACGAGCCGCGCAACCAGATCCTCCACGCGTCCGGGCGTGCGTACGACCTCGAGTCCGGCCTCGGCCAAGATGGCCACGCCCGCGGAATCGTATCCGCGATATTCAAGCGCCCGCAGACCGGCGAGGACTGCGGGGATGGCGTGAGGCCCCAGGAATCCTACGATGCCGCACACCTAGATCTCCATGATCTCCTTCGTCTTCTTCCCCACCTCCTCGTCCACCTTGTCCTCGTACTGCTTGACGAGCTCCTGCACATCGTCCTTGAAGCGTTTGAGATCGTCCTCGGTGATGTCCTTGGACTTCTTGAGGCCTTCGAGCTGCTTGAGCCCGTCGCGTCGGGCATTGCGCACGACCACCTTGGCGTCTTCGCCCTTGGACTTGACCTCCTGCGCCAGCTGCTTGCGCCGCTCTTCGGTCAGCGGAGGGAAGATGAGGCGCAGCAACTTGCCGTCGTTCTGGGGCGTGACCCCGAGTTCCGAAGCGAGCAGCGCCTTCTCGATGTCCTTGATGATGTTGGGGTCGAACGGTTTGATCATGAGCTGCCGCGCCTCGGGCACGGAGATGGTCCCGCACTGCTTGAGGGTCATGTCGGTGCCGTAGGCGTGCACCTTGATGTTCTCGACGAGCGCGGGCGTGGCCCGGCCCGTTCGAATCATGCGGTATTCCCGCGTCAAGTGGGCGAGCGCCTTCTCCATCCCTTCTTCGATTTCGAGCATGACATCGTCGGCGGACATGGACGCGTCTCCTTGTTCTGGCAAACGTCGGGCTGATCGGATGGCGCGAAGAGTGGCGGTTGTGTCGAGCGGCGAACGTACGATCCGGCCGCAGCCTCAGTCTCCCTGCACAAGCGTACCCACCGGCTTCCCGCGCACGGCCTTGAGCGTGTTGCCGGGCTCCTTGAGCGAATAGACCTTGATGGGCATCTTGTTCTCACGGCACAAGGTAAAAGCCGTGGCATCCATGACCTGCAGGTTCTTGGCGATCGCCTCGCCGAACGTCAGCGTTTCGTAGCGTTCGGCCGACGCATCGGTGAACGGATCGGCCGAGTAGATCCCGTCGACCTTGGTGGCCTTGAGGAGGACGTCGCAGTTGAGTTCGGTGGCGCGCAGCGCAGCCGCCGTGTCCGTGGTGCAGTAGGGATTCCCGGTGCCGCCCGCCAGGATCACCACGCGCCCCTTCTCCATGTGGCGCAAAGCCCGCCGGCGGATGTAGGGTTCAACGACCTGGCTGGCCTGGATGGCGCTCATCACCCGCGTGGGATAGCCGACCGCCTCGATGGCGCTCTGCAGCGCCATGCCGTTGATCACGGTGGCGAGCATGCCCATGTAATCAGCGGTCGTGCGCTCGATGCCCATCTCGGCACAGTCCTGGCCGCGGAGGAAGTTGCCGGCTCCGATGACCACGGCCAATTCGAAGCCCGCGGCCGCGACCTCGCGCACTTCGCCAGCGATGCGGTGGATGGCCGCGCGGTCCAGGCCCTGGCCGCCGTCGCCCACGGCCTCGCCGGACAATTTCAGCAACACGCGTGTGTACATGGACATGTCGTCTCCCCGAACGGCAGAACCGAATCCCTGTTGTATGCTTTGGGCTGGAACATGCAAGCCAAATCCGCCATCCCGCTTGACAGTCCACTGATGATCGTGTACGCTGCATGCAATGGGAAGGGCGAGCGCGTTTTGGCGCAGGTGGCGGGCGGGCCTCATGGCAGAACAGGATTCCAGGCCGAAGCGGAAATCCGAAAGCCGCGGTCCAGAAGCCCAGGGGACCCGGCACGCGGACGGCGACTCACAAGCGCATGCGCCTGGAAAGCAGGAGCAGGTGCGCATCATCCCTGCTGCGCGCGGCCCGGCGAAGGCTGCCGGTTCGAAGCCACCCCGACAGGCCGTTGGCCCGCCTCCCCAGCCGAAAGCTGTCAAGGCTGCGGATGCGGCCAAGCCTCCGCCCCCTTTGCACAAGACCAACCCCGCGAGCAAGAAGGGCGGCGCGACGACCGCGAATCTGCATGCCGTGAAGCGCAGGCCGCCTTCGCGCCGTCATCCTCGCCATCTTCCGAGCGGGGCGAGGCGCAGTGCCACCAGCGCCCGGCACGCGACCCTGGACCGTAATGAAAAGACGCTCTACCTGGTGGGCGCGCTTCTCGTGATCGGCGCCGTGGTGGTGGGTGGCTGGCTCATCTGGTACTCCACCCACCAGTCTGCCGAACCGCCTCTCCAGGCCCAGGAGCAGGCGCAACCGGGCCCGCTGGATTCGGATCCCGCATCCGCGCCAGCGTCGGACGCTGGAGATGTAGCGGCCGAGACCGAGCCCGCAGGGCTTTCGCCCGCTCCCTAAGTACAGCCCGTCCGGGCCGCCTTCACAACGCACGTCCACTCCTTCCCCCTGACGGCCCCGCCCGGGCCCTTCCCCTTCTGAGACAGAGCTAACGTGCGCAGCCGTTGAGCGCAACCACCCCGCCATCACAGGAGGCTTGGTGCATTTTTGCACAAGCTGCTTGACAAAGCGGCGGGCGCATAGTACGCTTCCTCTTGACGGAACTATTTTCCGGAGAGCGGAAATGCCGACAGCCCCACCCGTGCCCGTGCAGTCCGTGGCCAGCGCCCTGGCCGTGCTCGATGCCCTCGTATTCGAGGATGCCCAGCACGCCGGCCTCCCCCTCACCACGCTCGCCCAGCGCCTCGAGATGCCGCCGAACACCGTGCACCGCCTCCTCCAGAGCCTGATCGCCTGTGGATACGCCCGGCAGGTTGACCGCGGCCGGTATGCGGCCGGGCCCAAAGTCGCGGCGATCGGCGGACAGAACCGTGTGCTCTCTGAAGCGGGCATGGCGGCCGTGCAGGAGTCTCTTGCGCGCCTGAGCGCGCGCCTCCAGGAGATGGTGACCTTTGTCGCGCTCGTGGACGGCCGTTGGCGGCCGGTGGCGCGCAAGGACGCGGATCAGGCGGTCAAGGTGGCCCCGGCCGTTGACCATCCGGACAACATCTACAGGATGGCCACCGGCCGCGCGCTCGTGGCCTTTGCGACCGAAACCGTGCGGAAGCGTATCGTGGAGCGCCACGGCCTCCCCGGCGCGCGCTGGAACAAGATCCGGAGTCGCCGCGCACTCGATCGTGCCTGCGCGCGCATCCGGGAACGCGGCGCCTGCGTGATCGAGGACACCGGCAAAGAGATCGTGCTCTTTGCCGTGGCCGTGTTCGCGCCACCTCCTCCCGACAAAGGCAACGAAGGCCGGCTGATCGGAAGCCTGGCCTGCTCCATGCCCCGCTACCGCAGCACGCCCGAAAAGCTGGAGGGCATGATCCACGCCCTGCAGCAGGAGGCCGAAGCCCTCGGCCGTCGTTTGGACTGATTCCCACGCCCGGAGACCAGATTCGCCAAAGGAGAATGCAGATGTATCCGCTCACCCCGCTCAAGGCCTTTGTGCACGAACGCGTCCAGGAGAAACCGCACTGGAAGGCGCGCGTGGAGCGCGTGCTGGCCGGCTGCGCCCGCCCTCCGGAAGACGTCGTGACCGTGACTGACGAGAATCTTCCCGCGGTGGTCGCCGAGCTCGAGCGCCTCTGGCCCCCGGAGACAGTGCCCGAAGGGCTGGAGCGGACCTATATGCGCCCGCTCATCTTCACGGTCCAGCAACTGACCCTCGACCCCGATACCTGGCCCGACATTACCGACCTGGTCGATCGATGCGGCGGCAAGAAGAGCGAACCGCTGGTGCGCAAGCTCCTCGGCCACTTCAACCCCGTGACACCCTACCACGAACGGGCAGACGATCAGAAGAAGGACTTCGTGTGCTGGCCCACCTTTGACTTCAAAACCATGTGCGGCTGCCCGCACGGCTGCCAGTACTGCGGCGAAGGCAAGCACGGCAAAGCCATCACCCTTGCGGTCAACCTGGAGGAGTTCGCAGAGACCGTGGTGCCCAAGGTGGTGGCCGACCACGCATTCCAGAAGTGCTTCCGCCTGATCGGCTGGGTCGCGGAACAGGCGGCCTTCGAACCCGAGTACGGCGCCTTCGAGCTCCTGAATCGGAAGCTCGCCTCGCTCGACCGGTACATCTACTTCCACTCCGCGGGCGACAGCACGGATTGGGCCATCGACCTCCCGCATCCCGACCGACTGATCGGCATCTACTCGGTGACCTGCGACAAGGTGGCCCGCGAGATCGAGCCGGGGAGCGGTTCCTTCACGGCCCGGTTCGACGCGGCCGGACGCCTGAACGCAGCCGGCATTCCCACGCGGCCCAAGTTCAAGCCCATCATCCCGGTCAAGGGATGGCGCAAGGAATACACGCGCGCGGTGGACGAGCTCTTCGGCCGCTGCCAGCCCGAAAGCGTGGGCCTGTGCATGATCATGTGGATGAGCGTGGACACGCTCCTCGAGAAGATCGGCGAAGATCTGCTCGATCCGGAGCTTCTAGCCGCCGCGCGTGCGGCCGCCCCGGAGCTCGCCGACGTGAAAACCGGCCCCTTCCCGCACGAAGTGCGCCGGGAGATCTACCGCCACTTCATCCAGGACATCCGCCGGCACGACAAGGAGGTGCCCATCTACATCTCCACCGAGTCTCGCGCCATGTGGGATGACCTGGCCGAAGAGCTCGGCCAGAACCCGTGCGCTTTCTTCTGCGGTTGCTCCCCCGTGGCGCTCCCGGGCCGGAAGCTGGCGCTCAGCGAGGAGTTCAAGTACTCGACCTACATGCCCGAGCCGTCGGACAAGTCCCTGCAGCCGGTCGCGGCCGGGGGGGGTCGCTGAGGCGGGAGCGAAAAAAAGGGAGAACCGCGGGGCCTGCGGCGCTGTCCGGAGGAACCGCGTCAGTGATACCAGAGGCGATCCTCCGGCGTGGTGCCGGCGAGCCATTCGGTCGTCTCCTTCACGAACGCAGCATGCCCGTCGAGGAAGGCGGCGTTTGTGCCGCCGTCCGGCAAGTCGGTGTTGTGCCCCTTGTCGTTGACGGCATCGCCCCCGTTGCCGATGTTCCACTCCAGGTCTTCGTGCGTGCCTGTGCGCATGGGCCAGAGGCCCGGCGGGTGCGGTTCGCAGAAGTACTGGATGTTCTGCCTGGTTCCAGCGTTTCCGACTGGCAACAAGCGCAGGGGGAAGAGCCGAGCATCGGCATCGATCTCCGCATGGGCGCCCTCCTGATCGCGATCTCGCGTGAGACCCGCACGCCTCTTCAGTCTACCCCCCCCTGGTTGCGAAGCGCAACTCGAAGATCGGGAAATCCGGCTGTCGTCGCAGCGCTCAACCCGAGGCGTTCTCTTGAGGGGCCGCCGCCTCTTCGACCAGCTCGAGGCGGTTCTTGCCCGCGCGCTTGGCCTCGTACATGACGTTGTCCGCGCGCGTCACCGCCTGCTTCACCTCCTTTGGCGGCGCATCGTAACTCACCGCTCCGACGCTGAGCGTGACCGGCCACGCTTCCCCTTCGAGCGCCGACTGGATCGCCTGCTGCAAGCGCGCGAGCGCGGGCCGGGCCGCTGCCGCGTCGGTCTCGGGAAGGAGCAGGGCGAACTCGTCTCCGCCGAGGCGCGCGAAGAGATCCATGCTCCGCAGGTTGGCCTGCGCGGTTTCGGCCAGGCAGCGGAGCAAACGGTTGCCCTCGGCGTGGCCGTGGCAGTCGTTCACGGACTTGAAGTTGTCGAGGTCCAGGTAGGCGAGCGTGAGCGCGTGGCCCTGCCGCCGGGAGCGGGCGAACTCGACGGCGGCCCGTTCGTGAAAACAGCGCAGGTTCATGGCGCCGGTGAGCGGGTCGGTGCGGCTCTGCTCCTGTTCGCGACGGAGCGCGTCCTTGAGCCGCGAGAGCATGAGCACGATCATGAGGCTGACGAGCACGCGCGCGGCATCGTTGTAGACGACCACGGACGGATGCAGAGACGGCGCAACGCCCGATTGGTGGTGCATCGCACTCACGGCCCATGCCACGCCGCTCATGAGGGCGAAGACCGCGCCCCAGGCGGGCGTGAACTGCCAGGTGGCCAGGCAGATGGGCACCAGGTAGAAGATCGACGTATCCACCGCGTAACCGGTGGCGATGTCCACCCATTCGATGAGCGGGAGGAGCAGCGCGTACCCGAGCAGCCGTGCGTAGTCGGGCTGAGCGAACGCGTCTCCCGCCGGGGCTACGTCATCCATGGCATGCGAACCTGCAGGCCCCGGCGCCCCGGCCGACTGGAGCGAGAAGGCGTCGGCTGGCGGCTAGAACCGGATCCGAAGCGACAGGCCGAAGAAGCCGGCGGCATCCAGATCTTCTTCGCGCAGCCGGTCGCCGTCGCGGTCGTCGAGTTCGACCTCGCCGCCGAACTTGACGCCACCGTCCAGGGAGACTTCGACCTTCTCGTGGACCCGGTAGTGGAGCCCCAGCGCCACCGGAAAGGACGACTCGTCGCCGATGCCGTCCCGGGCCACGCCGTCATCGTCGAGACGAAAGCGCAGGCGCTCCCATCCGCCCGAGGCGGTCAGCTCCAGTCGCTCCGTGGCCCTGTAGCTCAGGATCGCACCAGGCGCAGAGAAGAAACCCTTGCCCTTGCCGGTTTTGAGGCGCCACTGCTCGTTGATCCGCCAGTCCAGGTAGAGCAGCGGATACACGGCTGTGTCGTCCTCGAGTCGCGAGCCCACGAAGATCCCGGGGCCGATCTTGAGACCGTCATGGAACTTGTAGGAGAAGATCAAGGTGGCGCCGCCCGTCAGGCCGTCATCCAGGTCTGCTCCGGACTCGCCGGCAAAAGAGAGCTGGGGCGCGAGCATGACGCCCCACTTCTCGGTCAGGCGCATGCGGATCGGCGCGCTCAGGGTCCACTCGTGCACCCCGTCCCACGGGTCCAATCCCGCCAGCCCGCGGTCCCCGTCAAAGTCGAAGTCGTGGTGCCGGTACTCGAGAGCGAGCGCAAAGACCTGCTGCTTGGCCGGCGAGTAGGCCAGCTCGGCGCTGATGCCGAACCGGTCGACATCCATGTCGCCGTCCGCATCCAGGTCGGCCTCGAACTGGTGCTGCCACCCGCCGCCCACCGAAAACGACCAGTGGTTGTCCGGGGCTGCCATGTCGAACCGTTCGGGCTCTTCCGCCCGCGCAGTGCCTGACGCGCGTCCGAGCACGAAAACCACCAACGCGGCGGTCGTCAGGATGTGTCTGAGACTCGTGAGTTCGCCGGTCATCGCTGTATCCTCCTCGTTGCGGCATCTGGGAGGCACCGGCGCGGGTGCGGGCCTCCGTCCAGCCTAGCGCTCCGGCAGGCTACCACGGCTTGGCCGAGAGTCAAGCGGAATCGGGCCGGTCTCCAGTGGGGGTTGACGGGCAGACCTGCGGCCGCAGACCGCCAAATACATACACCACCACCTGCCATTTCAGGGATTGCGATTGCCGCCCTGCGGATGCGAACCAGCCGGCCTCTGCAGCGGCGCCACGCCTTCTATGGTTCCACGCCGGAGCTATCGCCCTCAGTCGTCGTCTTCGTCCGCTGCGGCGTGGCGCTGGAACAGCTCCTCGAGCATGGATTCGCCGTGGATCTCTCCGTCGCTCTCGAAGATCTCGATCTCCACGTTGCCATCGCCCGAAAACTCGATCTCCCACCGCTCCTCCGGCAGCGTGGCCACGACCATGATGGCATCTTCGTTCACGCTGGACAGGGTGTAGTCGATCTCCGCTGCGTCGAGCCGGTCCAGGAGCTGCGTCAAGGTCGCGAGCGTGGCCATGGGGCGTCCTCTCTCCAGGGCGTTTGGATGCGAGGGAGGCGTTTCCCCTCCGCGTCTTGCGACGGCTGGTTTGCGCGAGCGCGCTACCAGGCGTAGTGTACGTACGGGTCCCAGCGTCCGTCCATGTAAAAATCGGTATGGTTCAGAAACGGCGCGGTTTTCGGGTAACACACAGGGGAGGAAGCGGTATGTAGCCCCGGCACTCCTGCCTGGGGAGCGCCTCACGTGTTCGGCCCCCGGTCATCCTTGGAACGGGACAACGCAGGCCTGCCAGCG
>CAZBZG010000040.1:0-22845 GCA_964496245.1 uncultured Planctomycetaceae bacterium
TGGATCCGACGGCAAATACCGAGATCGATCTCGGCTTCAAGTACGAGCGGGATCGTTGGCTCTTCCAGATCAAGGGCTTCTACTCCGATCTCGAGGATTACATTTATCAGGAGAACAACGTCGGCGGGTACCGGAGCTACACCAACATCGACGCTCATATCTACGGCGGCGACGTAAAGGCGTCGGTCGATCTGGCGCATGGCTTTTCCCTCGCCGGCGGCGTTGCCTGGCAGCGAGGCAAGAAGGACGACTATCCGGATAACAACCGCGACAGGGATCTCGGACAGATCGCCCCAATCAAGACGCGGTTTGCCTTGAATTACGACCGGGAGAGTCCCTTCGGCGTCGAACATTCCGGACTGTTCGGCACGCTTGAATGGGTGCATTCCGGGGTAAGCGGTGATGTGGACAGAGCTGCTGGAGAACAGCGGCTGGACGGCTGGGATATCATGAATGCCCGCGTCGGCTATCAATTCAAGGCCTGCACGCTCAATCTCGGCGTGGACAACATCTTCGACCGGCAATACACCGTCGCCAATTCCTACGAGTGGGACGTGATCGGCGGCGCGGGCGCGAATCCGGCCGTAGTCCACGAGCCCGGTCGGTTCGCGTACATGAGCCTGGAGTTCAAGTTCTAATGGGAGCCGCCATGCAGAAAGCAGGTCCGGATCGATACGGCACACGCGGGTTTCGTCTGGCCTCGTGGGGGTTGGCCGTGCTTCTCTTTGCGACGGTGGGCGTGGCCGGGGAACCGGCTGCGCCCGCCGCTCCGGAGAAGGTCGAAACCCTTGAGGGGCTGGTCGGCGAGCTTCTCGTTCTCGAACTGGAGGACAAGAAGGAGCGGGAGGCCTGGGCGGAACAGGAGCGACACCTGACTGCCATCCAGTCCGTGCTGGCTGACGAGAAGGAACGCTTGACCAAACAACTTGCCGCCATCGATTCGCGCAAACAGGAGGAGGAAAGCGAGCGGGAGCGCCTGGCGCGGACCATCGCCGAGCGGAACGAATCGCTTCTGCGGGTCGCCAAGGCCGCCACCGGAACGGCCCGGGATCTGTTGGCCCAATACGAGGCGCTTCCAGCGCCGCTTCGCCGCGAACTGACCCCCGCTGCCGAAATGCTCCGCACCACCCTCAAGGACGATACGACCGCGAGCCATGCGCTGAAGCGGCTTCGGATGGCCGTGGGCTTCGGGCATGATCTGCAGCGTACGCTGTCGGCGGTCCACCTGGTCAAGGAAGTCATTGAGGTCCGTGAGGGCGACAAACGCGAAGCCGATGTGCTCTATCTCGGTGGGACGGTCGGATTCTACCTGCTACCAAGCGGACAAGGGGCAGGAGTTCTACGCAGGAAAGATGGCGGATGGCTCGTCGAGAAACGAGACGGCATTGCTGATCGGGTCGCCCGCGGCATGGCGGTCAAGCGCAAGGAGAAACCGCCCGCACTGACTCGCCTTCCGGTGCGTACCGATCCGTCGGAGGTGGGCGATGAGTAGGACGGTTCTCTTCACGGTTGCGATTCTGTTTGCCCCATGCCTCGGATTGGGCGGTGAAGAGCCCGTCACGGTGGATTCGGCGTTGACGGAGGTTCGCGCCGACATTGAGAAGGCCAAGGAATCGCTTGTCCGGACGCGTGAGCGGATCGCGGACAAACGTGCCGAACACTACGCTGTCGTCACGAAACTGGAAGCCGCGGTAGCCGAACTCAGGCGGCGGTGGCGGCGAGAGGAGCGGATTGCCGATGCCGCCGACAGCCGTCTGCGGGATCTTCGGGACGAGGAACGGCGACTGCGTACGGAACTGGACGCGGTGCGGCAGACGCTGGTCGAAGCCCGGCGCAACACCCAGACGCATTTCTCTCTACTCGACGAGCAGGTCTTTGCCAGTCGTTTGGAAGAGGTTGATGCCCGTTTGGCGGGAGAGAGAAATCTTCCCGAAGGTACGCCGGTTGTCCTGGCGCTTCTCCGCGATCATGTCTGCGAACTTGCGCGGGTGCGATCCCAACCGGGCAACGCGATCGATCCCGCGGGTCGGCAGCGAGCCGGCGCGTTACTGCAGATTGGCGGGATCGGCGCGGTCTTCGCGACGAATGAGGGAGCCCCGCTGGCCGGTCTGATCCGGCGCGAGGCCGGAAGCGCCGAGCCGCATCTTCATCCTTGCCGGCTGCAGCAGGATCGCGAGGCGATTCGGTCTCTGCTTGCGGGACGGGAGGCCGCCATTCCCCTGGATCTTACGGGCGGCGCGGCATTGAAATCCCAATCGGCGGAGCGTTCGCTGGCCGACGAACTTCGCGCGGGCGGACCGGTCATGATACCGATCCTCGCCCTGGCCATGCTCGGGCTGATCGTGGCCGCATGGAAGGCCATCCGGCTCTACCGAACGCCAGCGATCTGCGGCGCGCATGTGCAGACCTTCATCAACGCGCTGGCCGAGGACCGTAACAAGGCGCTCGACCAGGCCCGTTCGTGGCGTGGTCCGGCCGGCCGGTTGCTGGCGCAGGCGGCAAACCATGCGGGACGGCCCCGGGAGCAGGTCGAGGAGATCCTCCATGAAACCATTCTGGCCGAGATGCCTGCGTTGGAAAGCCGTCTGAGCCTTCTTTCCGTGGGCGCAGCGGTCGCTCCCCTCTTGGGGTTGCTCGGGACGGTGACCGGCATGATCCATACCTTTCGTCTCATCAGCATTTTCGGCACGGGTGACGCCCGCATGCTTTCGGGTGGCATCAGCGAGGCCCTGGTTACCACCGAGGCCGGACTGGTCGTGGCGATCCCGCTTCTGCTCGGCCACGCGCTTCTTTCTCGCCGGGTCCGCGCCATTGCCGACGGTCTGGAGCAGGCCGCGCTCGCCATCTTGAACGAGAACAACCGTTTCGCCAAGCCGGAGGAGTGCGCCCATGGCTGATCTGGTGCAGGCGATTGCCCGGTTCTGGTCGGCGGGCGGGATTCTGATGCCGGTCCTGGCATGCGTCTCGGTGGCGATCTGGTATCAGACGCTCTTGACCTACATTCCCCTCGGACGCGCCACACGCCGGGCCAACCGGGCGCTTTGCGCGTGCGAAGCCGGAGGCGGCGACTGCCTCGAACACCTGCAAATGCAGAGAATCGGCGGCCCTGATTGCGCAAACGAACTTCCGGCCTTCTCCCGGCGGCTGGTCGTGCTCAAGGCGCTGGTCGCGGCCGCCCCCCTCCTGGGCCTGCTCGGCACGGTGCGAGGCATGATTGTCACCTTCCTGGCCCTCGGGAGTCGGGGCACGGCGTCGATGGACGTGCTCTCGACCGGGATCTCCGAGGCGCTCATCACCACGCAGGTCGGCTTGGTGGTGGCGCTGCCGGGCATCCTCGGCGTGCATGCCTCAGCGCGATTTCTCACGCGCATGGAAACGATTCTGCGGCGCGTTGACTTGGTTCGATCCCTGGAAGGCTCGCCATGAGAAAGCTGGGCCGCTCCGCCATTGCCACGAGCGAAGCACCGGATGTCAACATGGCGCCGCTCCTGGACATGGTCTTCATCCTGTTGATTTTCTTCATTGTCACTACGGTGTTCGTCGAGGAAACGGGCGTCGAGGTGCAGAAGCCCACCGCCGCGTCGGCGAAGGATTTGGAGAAGCGTAGCCTGTTGATCGCGCTCACCCGCGAGGGACGCATCGTCTACGGCGGACGCGAATACAGTCTGCACGGGCTGCGCGCAATCGTCACGCGCGAAGTGGCAAACGAGGATGTGCCTGTTGTCATTCTGGCCGACCGCGATGCCGGCAGTGGCATGCTGGTGGATATAATTGACGAATGCAAACTGGCCGGGGCGAAGAACGTCAGCCTCGCGGCGAAGCGGGAGGGCGGACCATGACGACTGCATCCGGGCATTCGCTCCTGCAGACCAGCCGGGTAGAGCGAGCCCTGTTCCTCTGTCTGGCGCTGGCAGCTACGGCCATTCTTTTCGCGGCCATGCCTGCTTTCGATGCCGCCGGGGAACATCGCGCGGACGAAATCGAACTGCTGGCCGCTCCGCCCGTGGTGCCGCCGCCGGTGGTCGAGCACCGCGAGGAGACGGTCGAACGGAAACAAGAAACAGCTGCCATCCGCAGCAATATTGAGCCGCGCATTGAACCCCCGAAGCCGGTGCGGCCTGTTTCGCCCATCCGGACATCTCTGGATCTCCCCCTCGGCAGTCTGCGCCCGGGGCTGGGCGATCTGTCGGTAGGCTTTTCCATGCGCAAGGCGGCGCCGTTGCCATCGTCGGTCATTGAAGCCCCCACACTCTTGACGATCCGGGATCTGGACGCACCGCCGCGCCTGCTGTCGCCGGTTGAGCCCACATACCCGTTTCGGGCACGACGTCGTCGGATCGAGGGATACGCCGAGATCGAGTTCGAGATCCGGCCCGACGGCACGGTCGGACGGGTGACAGTTGTTTCAGACGAACCGGCTGGCGTCTTCGGGGACGCCGCCGCTGATGCGGCCCGGCGCTGGCGCTTTTCGCCGCCGCGCAAGGGCGGTCACACCGTCACCGTGATTGCCCGTCAACGCATCGAATTCGAATTGGAGTAATGTATGCCGCTTTTCAGCACCTTCGCTCTCGACAGGTGGGCAGGTTTCCTGGCCATTTGCGTATGGATCCAGGCATGCGGCATGGCCGCAGACAAGGCAAACAGCAACCGGCACGAACCCACCGTCAGCCCTGCCGAGGCCAAGACGATCGGCGAGGCGGAAGCCATGTTCGATGCCGATCCGGAGAGCGCCATTCAGTCTTTGCGCACCCAACTGACTGCGGACGCGAGCGCGGCCGTCGATTTCGCGCTGGCGGCTCTGCTTGCACGCAAAGGCGATTTCACGGCCGCCGCCTTTTCTCTTGAGGCGGCCGTGAAGAAGCATCCCGCCTTTACCCGTGCGTGGCTCCTTCTCGGGCGGGTACGCCTGCTGGACGGGAATGCGCGCGAGGCCATTCACCCGTTTCGGAAGGCCCTTGCTCTCGGAGCCAAAGCGGACGAAGTCTATGAGCTGCTGGCAGGCGCGCACCTTCAGTCCGATCAGCCAGCGGCGGCCGCATCGGCGTATCGGCAGGTGCTGGCGCTGCGCGGCGAGGATCGCGAGACCCTGGCCGGTCTCGCCCGCGCCCTGATTCTGCAATCCCGCCATGCGGAAGCCGCTTCGCTCGTGCGCAAACTGTCACGAGAGACGCCGCAGAAATGTGACTTGTGGCGACTGCGGGCGGGGCATGCCATGGATCAAGGCAAGAACCGACAGGCCATAGTCCTCCTTGAATGCGCGAATCGCCTGAACGCAGGAGAACCGGTCGCGCCCACCGCACTCGGCGATCTCTATTTCAACGAAGGGCTGTATGCCAAGGCGACAGATCAATATCGGTTGGCATACAGCAAGAACAAGATCGATCCAGAGCGAGTCCTGCGCTTTGCGGAGGCGCTGATTCACGCGGGCGAAAGCAAACATGCCGAAACGCTGCTGAAGGAAATTCCCGAACAGCGACAACCTGTTCGCGGGAAGTACCTCCGCGCCCGCATCGCGGCGGAGAACAAGGAGTGGGTGACCGCCACGGGATTGCTGTTCGCTTACCTCTCGGACAATCCCCTGGACGGAGACGCATTGCTTTTCCTCGCGGATTTGCAGCAACAACAGGAACATGACGAGAAGGCGTTGCTGACGCTGGAGCGCGCCACGCGGATTGAAGAGGCGCGGCATCGCGCGCTCCTTCAGCGGGCACGGATCCACGTGAAGCGGGGCGAATATGCCCAGGCAGTCGCGCATCTGGAGAACGCACAGACGTTATCGTATCGGCGGGACGTGGAAAAGTACCTGTCGCAGGTGCGGCAAGCGGCGGCATCTGTGGATGGATGAACTGGGTTGGGTGAGGAGAGGGAGATCGACCTCTTCGCCGTGCCGGGCTGGGATTCTCATTCCATGTCGCCGAAGGCAACCCCGATTCAACGAAGCCGACGTTGAATCCGAGTTTCCCGTGAACAGCGCACGCGCGAGTGCGTTGGTAGCAAGCGGAGGGCACATCTGCTCGCAGGAACCGGCCGGGTCTACAAGGAGACGCAGATGGATCGCCCTCGTCGTGTTCCCGAACCCCGCCCCTCTGACGCCGGGACGCGTAGTCCCCTGCCGCCGGTACCGGACGACGCACTCCGCTGTGCGCTGTCTCGGTTGGTGGGATTATGAGCCGGTTGCGCAGGGCGCTGGGGTTTCGTACAGTCCGTACGCGGCAATGGCGTCGACAAAGGCCTCGATGTTGGCGAGCGGGACTTCAGGCTCGAGCACGTGGGTCGGCGCCAGGCACAGCCCCCCGTCCCGGCCCACATCATCGATCATGCGCTTGACCGTGTCCCGCACCTCCTGGGGCGTGCCAAAAGGCATGACGCTCTGCGTGCCGATGGTGCCCCAGAACGACAGATCCCGGCCGTAGGCGCGCTTGAGCTCGACCGGGTCCATGCATTCGGGCTGCACGGGGTTGAGGATGTCCAGGCCGATCTCGATCAGGTCGGGGATGATCTCGCGGATGTCGCCGTCGGAGTGGTACCAGATCAGCACCTCGGGGTTGATCTGCTTGGCCAGGGCGAAGTAGTCCCGCAGCACGGGCTTGAAGAGCCCGCGCCAGAGGTCCGGGCTGAACATCATGCCGTTCTGCGTGCCCACGTCGTCGCCGATCCGCAGCACGTCCACGCCAGCCTCGGTGAGATAGCGGATCTTGGCCAGGTTCACGGTGCGCAGCTTGTCGATCAACAACTCGCACCTGTCCCGGTTGACGAGCATGTCGGTGAGGAAGTGTTGCATGCCGCGGATCTGCCAGGCGGTCTCGAACGTGTGGCCCACGAATCCGGTGACCGCGTAGCCCTGGGCGTGATGCTCGGCCACAGCACGCGCCGCGTGGGCCCAGCGATAGGGCGCGGTCAGGTCGGGCACCGGATACGCGGCGATCTCCTCCCGCGTGTCTGCGTGGATCAGCGGCGACTCGATGTGGGTGAAGTGCAGAAACGCACCCCCCTGCCGGGCCACGCCCCATTCGTTGATGTTGATGTCTCCCGAAAAGGAGCGCCCTTCGTAGTACCGGCTGTAGTCGTTCGGATGCTGGCTGGGCGTTGGGCCCACGCCGCGCATGCCGCAGCGGGCATGATAGGCGTCCCGATGAAAGGGCGCGTTGGCATCCTCGGCGCCCGTCTCTGCCTTGATCCGGTCCTGCAGGGGCCCGACCATGCCGAACTCAAAGGGCACAAAGGCGGGTGACTGGCGGCGCATGGCCCGGATGAGGTTCTCGCGATAGTCCATCTTCCTGGTCTCCTTGATGATCGGCCGAAACCAGTATACCACTGCGAAATGCGCATGGGCAATGAACGCAATGCCTATTTTCATGGATTTTTTGACTTTTCGGGCCCTGCGAGCTATACTCCATCCATGTCCGCGTCCCAGGCCACAAACCGGCAGCGCATCGTCACGGGCGGGGGACAGGCCCTGGGCGAGCTCATGGGCCTGCGGGTGATCTCCGCAGGGACCCATGAGAAACCGCCCGGCCTTTACAACCGCCGCCAACGCCGGGTACTGGACAGCCACGCCATCGTCTACCTGGTGGCGGGCGGCGGTCTGTTCGAGACCGGAGCCTCCGCGCGCCTGGCCGTGACGAGCGGCATGCTGCTCTTCCTCATCCCGGGCGTGTGGCACAGCTACGGACCGCCGCGCGACATGCAATGGCGCGAGTACTGGTTCATGTTCGACGGCTGGCTCCCGGACCGCCTGGTGGACCGCCGCGTCATCGACCCGGCCCATCCCCTGCGCCGTCCCGGCATCCGGCAGGACTGGCTCCAGCGCTGGGAGCGCGCCTTTGCGGAGTGGGAGACCGGGGATCTGATCGACGAGGCGGCCCTGACGAGCGACCTGTACGCCATTCTCGCCCAGGCTCTGGTCAGCCCCCACGACGCCGTGGGGCAGCAGCCGGCCGAGCCGGTCGAAACCATGAAGGCGTTTCTCGCGGCCCGCATGCACGACCCGGCCGTGGACCTCGAGGCCATGGCTGCACGCGTGGGCCTCTCCTACTCCTATGCGCGCGCTCTGTTCAAGGCACAGACCGGCCAAGCCCCCAACCAGTACCTGATCGCGCTGAAGCTGCGCCGCGCCAAGGAGCTGCTTCTCGCCACCGACCGGCGGATCCATTGCATCGCAGAGAGCGTGGGCTACGACGATCCCTACTACTTCTCGCGCCTCTTCAAGAAGCGCGAAAGGCTCTCGCCCGAACGTTTCCGCGCACGGTTCAAACCGTGGATCGATGAGGGGTGATGCGGTGCGGCCGCCGTCGGGGGGCGTATGCAATACGCTCCGACGCATCGGAGGCGGACGACCCCCTCGCGTGCGCTCTCGGTTGGGATCCGCTGTTTAGGGGGGGCGCGTGAGCCTTGACCGCTTGAGCCCGGGATCTATCCTGCAAGATGGGTGGCGCAGGCGTTACCGCCTGCGTGCGCCAGCACAGGAGGACGGTCGGAAGGTTCCGGCGGACGCATCCCCGCGCCGCGCAGCCGTAGGCGCGCGTCCTCCTGCGCCTGCGGCGCGCAGACGGGAACGTCTGCGCCACCCATTGCGGGTTGTGGGGTTCGGACGCGTAGGGCTTGGCCCACCAGAGGTCGAAATGTGCCCTGCCGTGGACGTGCCTACACGACGGAGAGGGAGGATTGGATCACATGCGCCGTGTCTACAGCAGGAGCCATTGGCCCACGGTGTCGATGGCCTTGCCTTCGCCGAAGTGCTCGGTGAAGATCTTGAAATAGGCCGCCTCTTCCTTGCTGCGGACGATGGGCCAGCGTTTCTGGATGGCGGCCAGTTCCCGGTCACTGAATTCCTTCTCGAAGTGCGCGGGCAGGACGTCGGCCGACGCGGAGCCTTGCGAGAATTCCTGCTTCAGCCGCCAGGTGATCTGGTCCGGCAGTCTCCCCTCATAGGCCTTGCGGAAGATCCATTTCTCGATCTTCTCGTCGCCTTCGGCTTTCTGCTTGTATTTCGGATGGATCCGGTTCATGGAGTAGTCCAGCAGCTCGCCCGAGATCAGCGGGGCCACCACCGAGACGGAGTTGCATTGGTTCATGCGGTCCAGCCGCAGCGAAGCGTTGTTGTGCAGGAGCCCGAGGCACTCGAGCTGCTTGTCGCGCAGCTGGTCCGGCGGCGTGTCCTTCAGGTACAGGTAGCCGCAGAAGATTTCGTCCCCGCCCTCGCCGGAGAGCAGCGTCTGGTACCCGTCCTCGGCCGCGCGCTTGGAAATGAGGTAGTTCGAGACCGAGCTGCGCACCAGCGACGGGTCGAAGTGCTCGAGCTTGACGACCACCTCGGGCAGCGCCGCCAGGATCTCGTCGAGGTCGACGAGCATCTCCACGTGGTCGGAATCGATGTGCGCGGCCATGAGCCGGGCGTTGACGATGTCGCCGCTCTCGCCTACGCCGATGGCGTAGGTTCGCAGCCGCGCGCCCTGGCCGTATATCTCCTTGTGCTTCTGCGCGGCCAGGTAGCAGATGACGCTGCTGTCCATGCCGCCGCTGAGCAGGCCGGCCGTGGGCGTGGCGAAGTCGACGTTGTCGTCGATGCAGCGGCCGATGATGCGGCGCAAGTCGGTGCAGAGCAGGTCCACATCGTCGGTCATGCCGTCGAGCGGCGCGGTGGCCACGTCCTCGAGTCTGGCATACTGGGTGAGTTCGCCGCGCTCGTTCATGTAGTGGCCGGCGGGGAACTCGTTGAGGTCGTCGGTGACTTGCGCCAGACTCTTCAACTCCGTGCTCAGGTAGAGCGCGCCGTCGTGTCGGCCATAGAAGAGCGTCTTGATGCCGAGTAGGTCGCGTGCGGCGAACAACGTCTCGCCGTCGGAGATGACCAGGCCGAAGATGGCATCACCGAGGGCCTTGACCACGCCGTCGGCGCCGGACGCGGCGTAGGCGCTTAGGATCAGCTCCTCGGGGGAAGTCCCCGCGTCGAGACCGCGCTCTTTTCGCAGCTGGGGCATGTTGCTCACCTGCGCATCGGCGCAGATGCGCATGCCGTCGACGCCGGCCATCGGTATCGCAGTCGGGGCGCCGCCGCCGGGGACTTCCGGCGGGAGGTAGTTCTGCGCCATGACCACGTGGCCGAAGGCCAGCGACCCGGAGACCTCCGGCCCGCGGTGCAAGATCTGCGCCATCATCCTGTCCACGTGCTCTTCATTCGATGTGCCGAAGCTCACTGCAATGCCACTCATGCGGGGACTCTCTCTGCTGGTCTTCGCGCCGTAAGTGCCGGGGATTGTTGCTCGATCCCATGGGCATGAGGCCCCGGCACGATTCCATTCTGTTCGGCTTCTGCGTTCGGTCTGTTCGGTGCGGTGCCCATCGCACTCCACGCGGGACCGGCACATATCGGGCTGGCAAAAGGTCTGCGTGCGATCATCACAAGCCCAGTATAACGCGGTCGGAGCGACAAAGCAACAACGGAAACGAGGTCGAAGGGGTCCAGGGGGGCCTCCCTCGTGAAGACCCCTTCTCTCGCTCGGTCGACAGCCGGATCAATGCGTGGGGCACTCGATCCCGATTTCGACCCGGCGAGAGGCGCTGGCGTGGTGGACAGGCGCGTTGACAACAGCCGACCGGTCGCACGCGTGCCGCTCAGGCTGCGCGTTCCTGCAGCAGTTGCTGCACGGTGCGGCGGACGGCGAAGAGGTCGAGCGGGCGGGCGAGGCACGCGGTCACGGCGAGGTCCTTGTCCGCGTACAGGGACTCGGCCAAGACGCCGGTGCGGCTGAGCACGAGCGCAGCCTCCGGCCGGACCGCGCGGAGCTTCTCCAAGAGCTCCCGTCCCCAGAGGCGCGGCACCTTGACGTCCGTGAGCACGAGGTGCACGTCGCGCGCCTCCAGCGTCTCCATCGCGGTCTTCCCGTCGCGTGTGGTGAGCACGGTCAGCCCCAGGCGGCGCAGGGTCTCCTTGAGGCTGCGCAGGGTGTGCTCCTGGTCGTCGCAGATGAGCACGGTGAGCTGCTGGCGCACGGCCAGCATCTGCATGGTCGAGCTGACCATGGTCTTGTCCGGCTTGATGCCCTGGGCGCCCAGGAGTTCCGGGTTGACGCCCGCGTCGATCAGGGCGATCAGGTCGGCCGGCTTCTGCACGCGCTTGGCCAGATCCTTGGCGAGCAGCATCTCGAAGAGCGGCCCCATGGATTCGGGGAGATCCGGCACGAGGTCGTTGATGGGCCAGGGGTCCTCGGTGCGGTGGTGGTGGAGGAGCATGAGCGGGTCGGCGCCTTCGAACGGCGGCCGGCCGGCCAGGAGATGGTAGAAGACGCAGCCGAGGCCGTAGAGGTCGCCGCGCGTGTCCACCACGCCTTCGCCGGATTCGGGCGGGCTGTAGGGCCCGACGTTGACAAGCGCGCCCTCGGCCGTGATGGCCGCCTCCTGCCCCTCGGCGAGGCGGGCCAGGCCGAAGCCGAGCACGCGCACCCGGCCGCCGGGGCTGAGCATGATGTGGCTGGGTTCCAACGCGCGGTGCACGATATGTTTCTCGCTCGCCGCGTCGAGCGCCTTGGCCACCTGCCGCACGATGCCTGCGCCGATCTGCCAGGGAAGCTTGCCCTTGACTTTGAGGATGCGGTCGAGGCTGTGGCCCGGCACGTACTCCATGAGCATGTGGGGCCGGCCCTTCTCCTCGCCCGCGTGAAAGGTGCGCACGATGTTGGGGTGTTCCAGCTCCATGGCGAGCTTGCCGCCCCGGAGGAAGCGGCGGGCCGTGCGGGAGCCCGACGGGTAGCGGGCGGCCAGCACCTTGATCATGACCGGACGTTGGAGCTCCTGGCTCCAGGCGCGGTAGAGTTCGCTGTGCTCGCTGTGGCTGAGCACGCGCTCCAGGCGGCAGCCGCCGAGTTGCGGTTTGCTCACGGCGCGTCCTCCCAGGTCCCTTCGATGTCGGAGGGCAATAGATGGTCGATGGTCCGCCCGGCCACGCGGCGGATGCGCGCCTTGGGGTACTCCTGGAGTGCGAGCTCCATGCGCTGGGCGTCGGCCAGCGGTTTGCCGTCCGTGTCCTGCACGAGCAGCACGCGCGGCCGGAACGGGTGTTCCGGATCGGCGTCCGTGACCATGGCCCGGTGCCCGCTGGCGAGCTCCACGAGCGTGCCCAGCGCGAAGGCCGGCACCACGCGGTTGAAGGCGGCGAGCACCGCGGGGTCGAACTGCTGGGCGCGGGCGCAGTTGAGCTCCTCGAGCGCTTCGACGGGAAGATAGTCCTCCCGCGTGAGGAGCGTGTCGAACGCCTTGGCGAGCGAGACGATGCGGCTGAACCGGTGCACGGTCTCGCCCCCGGGCAGGTGGGAGCCCGATTCCTCGATCTCCTGCGGAAAGCCCGATCCGTCGACAAAGAGTTGATGGCAGAGCGCCACGTTGGCCGCGATCGCACCCACGCGCGGCCGCAGGAGGCGGAAGCCCTTGGACGGGTAGGACTCGATCTCCTTGGCCTCGCGCTGGGAGCGGTCCCACGCCTCCTTGGTCAGGAGTTCAGGGGGCAGGGCGGCCTTGCCGATCTCATGGAGCAGCGCACCCAGGCCGAGCTGCGCGATGTCGGCCTCGCTGCGTGCGGTTCCCTCACGCCGAGCGAGCTCGGTTGCGGTGAGCAGTGCGAGCTGGCAGACGTTGCCGCCGTGGAAGCGAATGTCCTCCGGTTCGCTGTGCAGGTCGTCCAGTCGCACGAAGCTTGGTCCGACACGCTGGAGCTGCTCGTGGAACCGGACGACGTTCTGGCGGAAGGCGCCCAGGGCCTCCTCGGCCAGCTCCTCCTTGCGCGCCCGGGCATAGGTCGCGCCCAGCGCCTGGACCAGCTCCCGAAAGGTGGCGAGGATCGCTTCGTCCAGCGCGGGCCCGCTCTGTTCGAGTCCCTTGACCTCGACCCAGACCGTGCGCACGCCGATGCGCTCGAGCAAGCGGATCACGCGTTCGCGCAACTCGTGTCCGGCTTTGAGCAGGGGATCGGCGGGCTTCTGGGGGTTGACCACGCTCCGGGCCAACACCTCGCCGCCGTGCAAATCGCGTAGGGCCAGTCGAATCACGCCCGCCCTCTCCGTGTGCGCGCCCGGGCCTGCGCCGACCGTGCGCGCGGGCTATTCCAGCAACTGCCGGGCGGCCCGTACGATGTCGTCGGCCTGGGGCAGGACCGCGCGCTCCAGGTGCTCGGCCGTGGGCACGGGCACGTCGTCGGCCGCCACCCGGAGCACCGGCGCATCCAGGTATCCGAAGCACGCTTCCTGCAGCCGGGCCGCGAGCTCCGCGCCCACGCCGCTGCGGCGCGGACCTTCTTCAGCCACGAGCACCCGCTGGGTGCGCTCGGCGCTCGCGGATACGGTCGCGAGGTCCAGCGGCTCGAGCGTGCGCAGGTCGATGACCTCGGCCTCCACGCCGTCCCGGGCGAGGAAGTCCGCCGCCTGTTCGGCCAGGCCCAGCATGTGGGAAAACGTGACGATCGTCAAGTGACTTCCAGGGCGCACCACGCGCGCAGTGCCGGGCGGGAGCGGCGCAGCGGTCGGATCGAGCGTCCCGGTCTGACCGTAGAGCAGCTTGTGCTCCACGAACGCGACCGGCGCGTCGTCGAACACGGCTGCGAGCAGCAGGTCGTAGGCGTCCTGCACGGTGGCCGGGTTGAAAATCTTGAGCCCGGGGATGCCGAGCAGCAGGCTCTCGAAGCACTGCGAGTGCGTGGCTCCGTAGCCGCGCCGGCCGCCGGCGGGCGTGCGCAGGGTCAGGGGCACGCGCGCCTGGCCGCCGAAGATGTAGCTGAACTTGGCTGCGTGGTTGCCGAGCTGATCCAGGGCGAGCAGCAGAAAGTCCATGAACATGATCTCGACCACGGGCCGGAGGCCGGTGAGGGCAGCGCCCACGCCCGCGCCCACGATGCCGTTCTCGCTGATGGGCGTGTTGCGCACGCGGTTGGCGCCGAAGCGTTCGTAGAGGTCGCGGGTCACGCGGAAGGCGCCCTGGTAGTCGGCGATGTCCTCCCCGAGCAAGACCACGGATTCGTCCTGGAGCGCGCGGGCGAGCGCGCGATGGAGTGCATCCGCATACGAACACGTCCGGGCTTGGGCCGCGCCCGCTGCGGGCGGCGGCAGTGCAGCCGGCCGTAGCGTCGGATACACGAGGTCGCCTGCGCGCTCCACGGGCAGAGGGGCTGCCTCGCGCGCTGCGCGCACGGCCGCCTCGACTTCGTCCGCTGCGGTCTGTGCAAGCGCGTCCGCGTCCGCGGGCGTGAGCGTACCTGCGTCGATCAGGTGCGCTCGCAGCACGCGGATGGGGTCGCGTGTATCCCAGTGCGCTTCGTCTTCGGCCGCGCGGTAGGTGCACGTGTCCGACCGGCTGTGCCCGGCCTTTCGCCAGGTGAGAGCTTCCACGAACCCCGGCCCCTCGCCGGCCAGAGCCCGGTCGCGCGCGCGGGCCACGGCTGCCTCCACGGCTTCGGGGTCGTTGCCGTCCACCGTCTCGTAGGCCAGTCCGTAGCCGGCTGCGCGCTCGGCCACGGTTGCGGTGGGGCAGGTGGCGCGCACGTGCGTGCCCATGGCGTAGAGGTTGTTTTCGCAGAGGAAGACCACGGGCAGCGTCCACACGGCCGCCAGGTTGACGGCTTCGTGGAACGCGCCCTGGGCTGTGGCGCCGTCGCCGAAGAAGCAGAGGCAGATGGCGGGAACGTTCCGCAGCTGGAGGCTCAGTGCTGCGCCCGCGGCGATGGGCATGCCGCCGGCCGTGATGCCGTTGGAGCCGAGGAAGCCGCAGTCGGGCGCAGCCATGTGCTGGCTGCCGCCCCGGCCCAGGCTGTAGCCCGTGGCCGTGCCGAAGAGCTCGGCCATGATGCGCGCCGGGTCGCCGCCCTTGGCGATCAGGTGGCCGTGCCCGCGATGGTTGCTCGTGACGAGATCCGCTTGGCCGAGCGCTGCGCAGGCGCCCGCCGCCACCGCCTCCTGGCCGAGGCAGACGTGGGCGGTACCGCGTAGCGCGCCTTCGCGGAAGAGCGCGAGCAGGCGTTCTTCGAACGCCCGGATGCGCAGCATGGTGCGGAGGTATTCCAGCGGTTCGGTCATACGCACATCATACGCGAGAAAACCGCGCATGTACACCCTGCAAAGCCGGATCGGCCGCAGCAAAGGCCGGATGCGCGGCAGCGGGTGGACGCGGCTGCGGCACGGTGCGCTGCCGTGCGTCGATTCCCATGGCCATGGCGCTGGGCGAGGCGCTCACGCAGTGGTTCGATGCGTCGCGCTGAGGAGGGGGGCTCACCGACCCGGCACGTTCCGCCACTCCTCTCCGTCGTAGCCGCGTGCCACGGGCCGGCCCCAGCGGTCGGTGCTGAGTTCGAGGGCGCCGTAGGCGGCGCGCGCGTGCTGGCCCGGCCGGCGATCGTCCTCCTTCGTGCGATGCGCGAGAAAGGCCCAGCGGGCAGGCATCTGCTCGGCCAGGGCGCGCTCCTCGTCCCGGCCGCGTATCCGTAGAGAGGCGAGGAGGCTCTCCGTGCCTGCGAAGCGCTTGCCCACGCGGTAGGCCAGCTGCTCGGGCCAGCACCATTCGCCCACCCCCGCGGTCAGTCCGTCCGCGCGCACCGCCCACCAGGTCAGCTTCCCCTCCTGGTCGTAGCTGAGGGCCACCTCCACCCCGGCCACCTCGGGAATCGGCTGCCAGCCGCTGTGCGCGCCGAGAGCCGGGTGAGGCGTTGCGGAGGCGTTTGCCGGCGCGGCAAAGATGCCGGTGCTCCCGGGTGCGGCCGGAGCAGACGCCCAGGGATCGTCGGCGGGCGGCGGGTCGTCCGAAGGGGACGGGGTCCGGCTGAGCGGCATGCAGGCGATCACGCCCGTCCGCACGTTCTCTGTGAGGCCTTTCCAGCCGTGGTGGCGCTCGCCGCGCAGGCCCACGACCGCGTGGAGCATGCCCCGGCGGCGGACATGGAGGAACTCGGCCAGGTCCCGGCCCTTCCGGCTGATGCGGCCGATGGCTGCCACTTCGCCGGAAGCGGTCTCCACGATCACGATCTCGCTGCTGCTTGCCGGGAGCAGGGTCAGGCGCGTGCGCCGGGGCGGAGCGCCAGGGCTCATGCTGACGATCATAAAGCCGGCGGCGGCCAGGATGCCACCCAGGCTCACCCAGGCGAGCTGACGGGCCCGCCCGCGCAGGGCTTCCGCGCGCGAGAGGAAGAGGAGCAGAAACATGCCGTAGTAGGCGAGCATCGCCCAACCGGCCGGGGGCGCTACGGGGATGGATCCGAGCGGCAGATTGCGCATGGTATCCGCAAACGCGATCAGGCCTTCGGCCGGGGCCACGGTCACGGGCGCGACCGCTTGGGAGAGCGCGGACGGAAGAAGCGAGACGAGCGGCAGGGCCATGCCGCCAGCCAGCACCACGGTCATGAGCGGGAGGGCCACGAGGTTGCTCACCAGGCCGATGGGGTTGACGCGGTGGAAGGCCGTAGCGATGAGCGGGGTGACGCCCACCCAGGCGGCTACGCTCACCAGGACCAGCCCGCGCGCCCAGAGACGGAGGCGGCGGTTTCGCTCGGCCCACCAGGAATGCTCGCCCGCGGCGTTGTCTTCCGGGCCCCACAGTCCTGCGCCGCCCAGCGCCCGGTCGAGCAGGCCGCCGAGCTGCGAGATGAAGATCACGGCCACGAAGCTCAGCTGGAAGCCCAGGTTCACCACGGATGCGGGCGTTGCGAAAAGCAGAAGCAGGGCGGCCGCGCCCAGGGAATTGAGGAAATGGCTCCGCCGCACGAGTACGAAGCCGAGCATGTAGATGGTGATCATCACGGTGGCCCGGATCGCGGGCGTGCGCATGCCCGAGAGCGCGAGATAGGCCAGCAGCAGCGGGATGCAGGCGAGGGCGAGCTTGCGGCGGTCGCCGGTGAGGAGGGAGAGCAGGCCCCACAGGAGCGAGGCGATGAGGCCGACGTGCAGCCCGCTGATCGCGAGTACGTGTCCGATGCCCACGCGCTGGAAGCTCTGGCGCATGTCGCGGTCGAGGTCCACGCGGTAGCCGAAGGTGGCGGCGGCGAGAAACTGGCCGGCCCGTCCGGGTACGGCCCCGAGGATGCCGCGTACGGCGCGCTTGCGCACGCGGTCGAGGCAGCGGCGGAGGCTCGGCATGCGGGCGCGCGTGATCGTATAGGCCGGCTGCGTGCCGTCGCCCTGTTTGCAGAAGCGCACAGCCGCCACCAGGCCGCGCGTCTCCAAATAGTGCGCGTAGTCGAAGGTGCCCGGGAAGGCGGGCACGCGCAGCGGCTCTCGCCAGAGCCGGCCGCGGAGCTGGTCGCCCCGCTCCACGTCCGGACGGCCCCAGCCGGCGAGGCGCACGGGCACGGGCTCTACGCGCCGGCCGTCGACCAGGAGCACGCGCCCCGAGGCGTGCCGCCAGCCGCCGGGTTCGTCCGTGGCCAGACCCTCTTCGGGCGGGTCGTCGACCACCACGGTGGCTTGGAACCGCACGGGAAGAGAGGCCCGCGCTTCGCGGGCGAGCCTGGTGGCCGTGCCCTGGCGCCAGAGGCCCAGGCCGAGGCAGAAGAGCCCGATCGCGAGAAGCACGCGGTCCGAGCCGAAGCGGGCGATCCAGCCCGGTACCGGAACAAGGGGGGAGTGGGTGGGCTGCAGCGGCAGGGGGGCGGCCGCGCGCCTGCGGCTTCCGAGGAGTCCTGCGGCGAGCAGCAGAACGGCCGCGCCCGCCAGCGGCCCCCCCAGTGCGGCGGCTGCGGGCAGGGCCCGGCCGAGCAGGGCGCCGACGGCGAAGCAGACGGCGAACCAGACCATGGGCTGGCGGGTCAGCATGGAGCGTCCCGGGATTCCTGCCGGGCGGGCGCCCGAACCGCTGCCCGCCGCGGCACCGACCATCGAGGGTCTATGTCGTCTCGTTCTCGTCGTCCTGGCGGGCGGCTTCCAGGAGGATCTGCGATGTCTTCTGGGTCACGTTCTTCTCCGGGATGGGGTGTTTCGCCCGGAAGCTGAACTGGCCCTGCCGGAAGTTGAGAATCTTGAACGTGGCCTCCTCGCCCTTGAGCAGACCGCACTCGGCGCTGTAGATCTCGCCGTTGCGGAAGTACAAGATGCCCTTCTCGTGCGTCTGGTCCACCACGAGAAGCATGCCCGTGCGCAAGCCGAGCATGAGCATCTGGCAGATCTCGGGCGCGCTCATAGTGGCGAGCGTGCCGTTGAAGTCCGTGTCCGGAATGGCGCCCGGGTCCACGGCCGGCATCTCGACCGTGACTTTGCCCCGCGTGTCCTCGCGCAGCCGCTGCACGGTGGTCTCCAGCTCCGCGGGGTCGCTCACCGCGCGGTAGGTATAGGACATGAAGCCGATCTGGATCACATCGCCGTCGGTAAGGACGCGGGATGCGATCTTCTCCCCGTTGACGTACGTGCCGTTGGAGCTGTTCAGGTCCAGGAGGACGAAGTCCGAGCCGTCCCAGTAGAGCTCTGCGTGGCGGCGGGAGGCGCGCACATCGTCCACCACCACGTTGTTGCCTTCGGCCCGGCCGAAGAAGAAGTGCTTGTCGTCGGGGAGTTCCACGGGGCCGGAAGGGCAGATGAGGTAGTGCTTGCGTTCGGGCATGGCCGAGACCTGACGTCGGTGCGGTAAAAGCGCGTTGTGCCGGCCGGCCACGCGGACCGCCCGGAGATCCAAGATTCCCGTATCCGGGGAGGGTTGTCAACCCCAAAAAGTCTTGTCGGTTCGTTGAGGGATGTGCCCGGCGGGCAGAAGAAACGCTGGACATGACAGGTGCGCGCGGCAGACAGGGACGGGCGCCGCGCCGTTCTGGTCGATGCGGTGCGTGACAGCTCCGCGGGGGGATCGAGATCCCCCCGCGGAGATTGCCCGGAATCGGAGGATCAGTACGTCCGCGCAAACGTCGTTCAGGCGGGACGCACGTCTTTCGCTTCAGGTCCTTTCTTGCCAGGTCCGGCCTCGAAATCGACCTTCTGTCCCTCCTGCAGAGTCTTGAACCCGTCCATCAGGATATTCGAGTGATGTACGAACAGGTCTTCCCCCCCCTCGTCCGGCACGATGAACCCGTACCCCTTCTTGTCGCTGAACCATTTCACGGTACCTGTAGCCACGTTCTTCCTCCTTCGGCACCCGCCCACCGGGCTGGATGCCACATCATCCCTCACCATCTCCACGAGGCGCATCTCCGAGGGACAGAAGAGGCGCGCCCATCTCCATGATATTATCATACCGTTCCTCCGCGAGAACGCCAATAAGAAAAGAAAAATGAGACTGTTCACTCGTCCTTGCCGCAACGCGCAGGCAGAACCACGAAGGACACGAAGAGCACGAAGGGATTTGCCAATGAGTTGCGAGTGCTCTCGACGTCAGGCGCCTGCTTCGTGTTCTTCGTGGTGCTGAAATGCACTGCAGGACAAGGCGTTGCCTGGAATCGCGATGATTTTGAGTGAACAGTGTCAGGAAAATGCATTCTGGACCAAGGCGTTCCTGCGACGCCTGAAGGCGCCCGCGGCAAGAGGCGGCTGGTTTCCGGACCTCCGGAGGGGCCGTGTACCGCAACAAAATGGCGAGACACCGCCGTTTTGTGCTTGACGGCCGTCCCGGCTCCTGGCATAATGCTTGCGCATTTTGAGGAGGAAACAGGATGCCGTTCGTCCGCAATCATGTAGCTGTAGGGCTTGTACGGATGCCGGGCACCGGAGCCTAGGGCGGGCGGATTCCTCTCTTCACGACCGACGACCCCCGGGCTCCAGGGCCCGGGGTTTTTCTTGCTGGGGTCTCCCCCGGATTCGACAGGAGAAGGAGATGAAGGGAACCAAGATCTTTGTGGAAGCCTTGCGCAGCGAGAAAGTCGACGTGGTGTTCGGCTATCCCGGCGGCGCCATGATCCCCCTGTTCGACGAGCTCTACGACGTCAAGGACATCCAGGTGATCCTGCCGCGGCACGAACAGGGCGGCTGCCACGCGGCCGACGGCTACGCGCGGGTGACCGGCAAGTGCGGCGTGGTCCTGGCCACGAGCGGGCCGGGCGCCACGAATCTGGTGACCGGGATCGCCAACGCCTACATGGATTCGGTTCCGCTGGTGGCGTTCACCGGACAGGTCAAGACGCACCTGATCGGCAACGACGCCTTCCAGGAGGTGGACCTGACGGGCATCACGCGCTCGATCACCAAGCACAATTACCTGGTCAAGGACCCGGAGGAGCTGCCCGTCATCCTCAAGCAGGCGTTTCACATCGCTACGAGCGGACGCCCCGGGCCCGTGGTCGTGGACCTTCCGGTGAACGTGCAGACCGCGGACATCAAGACGCCTCTCCCGTCGCGCGTGGACATCCCCGGCTACAAGCCGAGGCTCGAAGGCAATCCGCGGCAGGTCGCGCGCGCGGCCGAACTCATCAACCACGCCGAGCGCCCGGTGTTCTACGTCGGCGGCGGGGTCATCACGAGCGGCTGCCACGGCGTCCTCAAGAAGGTGGCGGAGAAGGGGAACATCCCGGTGACCACGACCTTCATGGGGCTGGGCGCCTTTCCCAGCAACCACAAACTGTCGCTGCACATGCTCGGCATGCACGGCACGGCCTATGCCAACTACGCGGTGACGAACTGCGATCTGTTGATCGCGGTGGGCGCCCGCTTCGACGACCGGATCACCGGAAAGCTGAGCGCGTTCGCGCCCGAAGCCAAGATCATCCACGTCGACGTGGATCCGACCTCGGTCAGCAAGAACATCCCCGTCGACATTCCGGTGGTGGGCGACGCGGGGGACATCCTCAAGCAGCTGCTGCCGCAGATCAAGAAGCGCGCGCGCAAGGAGTGGCTGGGGCGCATCGCGGACTGGAAGAAGAACTTCCCCCTCAAGTACGACTCCCGCGGTCTCAAGCCCCAGTACATCATCGAGACGCTGTACAAGCTGACCAAGAACCGCAAGACCATCATCTGCACCGAGGTGGGCCAGCACCAGATGTGGGCGGCGCTCTTCTACCACTATACGAAGCCGCGGACCTGGGTCAGTTCGGGAGGGCTCGGCACCATGGGCTTCGGGCTGCCCGCGTCGATGGGGGCGCAGCTCGGCAAGCCCGATCACCTGGTCTTCGATATCGCGGGCGATGGCTCCCTGCAGATGAACATCCAGGAGCTGACCACGATTCGGAATCACAAACTGCCGATCAAGATCATCGTGCTGAACAACGGGTATCTCGGCATGGTGCGGCAGTGGCAGGAACTCTTCTTCAAGAAGCGCTATGCCAGCACGGACCTGGCGGACAACCCGGACTTTGTGAAGGTGGCCGAAGCCTTCGGCATCAAGGGCATGCTCTTGGAGAAGAAGGCGCAGGTGGAGAAGACGCTCAAAGCGGCGATCGCCCACAAGGGGCCGGTGCTCGTGGACTGCCATATCAACCGCGAAGAGAACGTTTTTCCCATGGTGCCGGCAGGCGAAGCCATCGACCGCATGATCGGCGGCATGGCGTAGGACCGATTGCGATTCCCGGATGGTCTTCGCCGTTCGGGGCACGGCAGGCCGGAGAAGATCGTTCCGGCGCCGACCAGACAGGAGGATGCACGATGCGGCACATCATTTCCGCTGTGGTGGCGAACCGGCCCGGCGTGCTCGCGCGGGTGGCCGGACTCTTCAGCGCCCGGGGATTCAACATCGAGAGCCTGGCCGTGGGCGAGACCGAGAATCCCGAACGGAGCCGCATGACGATCGCGGTCTCCGGGGACGATCAGGTGCTCGAACAGATCCGCAAACAGCTGAGCAAGCTGATCGATACGATCAAGGTGACCGAGTTTGCGGACGTGCCGCATATCGAACGGGATCTCGTCCTCGTCAAGGTCAAGATTCCGCCCGCGCGGCGGGGGGAGGTGATTCAGATCGCCAACATCTTCCGCGGCAGGATCGTGGACGTGAGCGAGAAGCAGCTGATGGTGGAAGCCTCGGGCACCGAGGACAAGATCGACGCGCTCATCAAGGCCCTGCGGCCTTTCGGCATCAGCGAACTCGTGCGCACGGGGCGCATCGCCATGAAGCGGGGGGAGTAGGGCCCCGGTCCGCGACGCTCAGATCGACTGCTGGTCGGCGTTGAGCACCATGCCCTTGAGCTGCATGTCGAGCTGCTCGGGGTAGGGGCTGCGCTGAATGGCCACGGTGCGGTCCACGTATTCTTCTTTGACCAGCTTGTACAGGCTCATATTGAAGTCCTGCATGCCGCCGCGGGCGTGGGCCCGGATGGCTTCGGGGATCTTCGCGTCCTCGTTGTCCGCGATGTGTTTGCGGATGACGGGGTTGACGAACATGAGCTCGACCGCGGGCACGCGCGGGTGCTCCTTGCGGATGCCGGGCAGCAGCCGCTGGCCCACGACAGCTCGCAGCGTGTAGCCGATGACCTGACGGATGCCGGGCTGGCGGTCGGGCGGGAAGAACTCGAGCATGCGGGAGACGCTCTGCATGGCGTTCGTGGCGTGGAGCGTGCCGAGGACGAGATGCCCGGTCTCGGCCGCCGAGAGCGCCGTCTCCACGGTCTGCACGTCGCGCATCTGTGCGGTGTCGCCGGCTGTGAGGATGTCGATTTCGGCATTGGGGTCGCCGTCGGCGACGCGGACCGCGCGGCGAATGACTTCCTCGAGCGGGCCGAGCGAGCCGAGGGCCTCGTTGCTGTAGGAGGCGGCGTCGATGGCGATGTCCCAGCGGGCGGCGGTCCGATCGATTGAAAGGTGCCGCGGGCGCACTTCCTTCTCGAACAGCGTACGCTTGAACCAGTTGAGCGACTGGTCGGTGAAGGCCAGCGCATCGGGGTTGCGCAGGCCGAGCGGATGGGCGAGACTGCGCGCCTCCTGCACATAGGCGCGGATGTCCTGGTTGTGCGGAACGTTCGGTCGCTTCATCGCG
>CAZBZG010000041.1:0-22791 GCA_964496245.1 uncultured Planctomycetaceae bacterium
CGCCCCGCCCGAGTTCCTCGAGGATCTCGTAGCCGCCGATGAGGTCGGGCACCGAATCGCGGTTGAGCACGGTCTCGAGGTGGGTCCGCTGACTGCCCGTGATCCAGCCCCGCGCATGGAGGCGTCGGGGAAGGGTCATGTTTGCGTTCGGGCTCTCCATCAGCTCGGCCAGACATCGATCGGCCTGGTTGGCGGTGATCAGCTCCTGCTCCTTGGCGAGCCGGAGGGCCAGAAGATCGCGGGGAGACGGGAGGTCGGTCCGCTCGAGTTCCTTGACCACGTTCCGCGTGTGCATGAAGGCCGTGTCGTCGAAGGCCACGAGCATGTCGTCGTCGCCCGGTCCGACAATGGCCGAGCAGGGGGTCCAGGTGTCGTGGGTGGGGACCCAGACAGGGCTGTTCGCATCCAGGCGCTTCTTCTCCAGGAGACCGCTGAGATCTTCTTCGGACACCGGCCCCTCCAGCCAGTTGTCCTGGAGATAGTAGATATCCATGGGGGGTCTCGCTGCATCTCGGGGTCTCCTCAAAGCGTAGCAGGATTCGGACGAATGTCAACCATTTCGCGGCCGCGGCAGCGCGGAGCGCGTGGCCGCCGAACGCCCGAGGAAAGGCTTGACAGATCCGCTTCCCGGCGTATAGTGGATGTATCTGCAAGGAGAGTCCGTATGGCGGACGGTCTACGGTGCACGCTTCGCGTACGAATTACGTGCCGGGTCCCGGCGGGGGACCTAGGGAGGGGGTTGTCCGGATAGGGCCTTGCATGCATGTCGCTCTGCATCCCGCTCCGGCCAACCGTGGGCGGGTTTTTTCTTTGGTATTGATTGCTTCGGTCTCCATAATGGGGGCGCTTCAGATCCGGAAAGGAAGCACAGATGAGCAAACGCATCGAACTCTACGATACGACCTTGCGCGATGGCTCGCAGGGCGAAGGTGTCAATTTCTCGCTGGCCGACAAGCTGCACATCACCGAGGCGCTGGACGGCCTGGGCGTGGACTACATCGAGGGCGGATGGCCGGGATCCAATCCCAAGGACATGGAGTACTTCAAGGCTGCGAGCAAGCTCAAACTCAAGCACGCCCGCGTGGCCGCGTTCGGATCGACTCGCCACGCCAAGAACAAGCCCAGTCAGGACCCGAATCTCCGGCAACTGGTGGCGGCCAAGGTGCCCGTCATCACCATCTTCGGCAAGTCCTGGGACCTGCACGTAAGGGACGCGCTCCGGGTTTCGCTCGAGAAGAACTTGGAGATGATCGCCTCCTCGATCCAGTACGTGAAGCGCAAAGCCGAGACCGTGCTCTTCGATGCCGAGCACTTCTTCGACGGGTACAACGCCAACCCGGACTACGCGGTCAAAGGCCTGCACGCCGCGGCCGAGGCCGGTGCAGAGGCTCTGGTGCTCTGCGATACGAACGGCGGGAACCTGCCCTCCCGCATCGCCGAGGTAACGGCGCTCGTGGCCAAGGAATTTTCCGGCGTGCGGCTCGGGATCCATGCGCACAACGACGCCGGCATGGCGGTGGCCAATTCGCTCGAGGCGGTACGGGCCGGGGCGACGCACGTCCAGGGTACGATCAACGGGTTTGGAGAGCGCACCGGGAATGCCGACCTGGTCCAGATCATCCCGAACCTCGAGCTCAAGTTGGGGTGCCGGTGCATCGGCAAGCGCAATCTCCGGCATCTGACGAAGACCAGTCGGTACGTCTACGAGGTGGCCAACGTCCCCCTCCAGGATCACCAGCCGTTCGTGGGACGAAGCGCTTTTGCGCACAAGGGCGGGATCCACGTTTCGGCGGTCGCCCGGAACACCCAGACCTACGAGCACATCCAGCCCGAGTCCGTGGGCAATGAGCGGCGCGTCCTGGTAAGCGAGCTCTCGGGGCGCAGCAACATCCTGGCCCGGTCCAAGGTGGACATGCGCGAGCACCCGGACAAGATGAAGGAGGTGCTCAATCGCGTGATGGAACTCGAGAGGGACGGGTACGCATTCGAGAATGCTGAAGCGAGTTTCGATCTGCTGGTCCGCAAGATCATGGGGACCTACCGGCCGTCGTTCGAGCTTCTGGCCTTCCGGGTCATGAGCGAGATGCGCCCCGATGGCGAGACGATCTCCGAGGGGACGGTCAAGGTCCGCGTCGACGGCACCGAGCACCATACCGTGAGCGAAGGCGAGCACGGCCCCGTCAACGCGCTCGATCGGGCGCTGCGGAAGGCCTTGCTCCCCGCGTTCCCGCATCTCAAAGAGATGCATCTCGTGGATTACAAGGTGCACATCGTCAACGCACGGGCGGCGACCGAAGCGAAGGTCCGCGTGGTCATGGAATCGGTCGACGCCGGGGACGTCTGGGGCACGGTCGGCGTGTCCGAGAACATCATCGAAGCGAGCTGCCTGGCGCTCGTGGATTCGGTTGAGTACTTCCTGATGAAGCGCGGCAGGCGGAAGCGGCGCAGGAAGTAGCCGCGTGGCTTCGACAGCAATGCGAATCGGACACCTGGGAGGAGCGCAAGGCCCATGAGCCCGAAAGACAAGCAGGAACTGGTCAAGCGCATGCCCAAGCAGTACGTCTCCGCCGAGGTGGAGGAGAAGTGGTATGCGGCCTGGGAGCAGTCGGGCGGTTTCCGCTCGGCGCCCGATCCGGACCGCAAGCCCTACACCATCGTGATCCCGCCGCCGAACGTGACCGGCGTACTCCACATGGGCCATGCGCTCAATCTCACCCTGCAGGACATCCTCATCCGCGCGGCGCGCATGCGCGGCCGGGAGACGCTCTGGGTGCCGGGCACCGACCATGCGGGCATCGCCACGCAGAACGTGGTGGAGCGGGCCCTCGAAGAAGAGGGCAACCACCGAGATGACTTGGGCCGCGAGGCCTTCGTGAACCGCGTCTGGGAGTGGAAGCAGCAGTACGGGGCCAGGATCATCCAGCAGATCAAGAGCCTCGGCGCGTCCTGCGACTGGACCCGGACGCGCTTCACCATGGACGAGGGCTTGAGCCGGGCCGTGCGGGAGGTGTTTCTCCGCCTGTATCACGAGGGCCTGATCTACCGCGGCCGCCGGCTGATCAACTGGTGCGTGCGCTGTCACACGGCCCTGGCCGACGACGAGATCGAACACGAAGACAAGCCCGGCCACCTCTGGTACCTGCGCTATCCGGTCAAGGGCAAGCGCCGGCACGTGGTCGTGGCCACCACGCGGCCGGAGACCATGCTGGGCGACACGGCCGTGGCCGTACATCCGGAGGATGAGCGGTATCGCGATCTCGTGGGGCAGACCGTGATTCTGCCCGTCATGGAACGGGAACTCCCGGTCGTGGCCGATGCGTTCGTGGATCCGGCGTTCGGCACGGGCGTGGTCAAGGTGACGCCAGGGCACGATTCCAACGACTACGAGTGCGGCCTGCGCCACGACCTCCCGCAGATCACGGTGATCGGCGAGGACGGCAAGATGACCGAGGACGCCGGCAAATTCGCCGGTCTGGACCGATTTCGCTGCCGGGAGAAGCTCCTCGATGAGCTCGAGGGCGCCAAGCTGGTGGAGAAGACCGAGGAACACACGCACGCGGTGGGGCACTGCTACCGGTGTGACTCGATCGTCGAGCCCTACCTCTCGGAGCAGTGGTTCGTGCGCATGAAGCCCCTGGCCGAGAAGGCCATGGCAGCGACCAAGGAGGGGCACGTCGCGTTCCACCCGGGCCGGTGGGAACGTGTCTACCTGGCCTGGCTCGAGAACGTGCGCGACTGGTGCATCTCCCGACAGATCTGGTGGGGCCACCGGATCCCCGTCTGGTACCACAAGGAGACCGGCGAGCCGATCGTGCCCGCGCCCGGCGCACCCGACCCCGATACCACGGGCGCCTACCCGCCGGATGCGCTGGAACGCGATCCCGACGTGCTCGACACTTGGTTCAGCTCGGCGCTCTGGCCGTTCAGCACGCTGGGCTGGCCGGAGGAGACGCCCGAGCTCGACTACTACTACCCGACCGACGTGCTCGTGACCGACCGTGGCATCATCTATTTCTGGGTGGCGCGCATGGTCATGATGGGCCTGCAGTTCATGGGCAAGGCCCCGTTCGGGCACGTCTACATCCACGGCACCATCCTGGACGAGCACGGGGCCAAGATGTCCAAGAGCCGGGGCAACGGCATCGATCCGCTGGTCATGATCCAGGGCGGCGAGCAGGAGCGCTTCGGCAAGACCTTCTCCTACGAAGGCTTCGGCTCGGATGCCGTGCGCTACACCCTGTGCCGGCTGACGACCGAAGGGCAGGATATCCGGCTCAGTCCGACGCGCTTCGAGATGGGACGGAACTTCATCAACAAGGTCTGGAACGCCAGCCGCTTCGTGTTCATGAACTTGGCCGCGGTCGATCTGGACGGGTCCGGCGTGCGGCAGGACGAACTGCAGTTCGAGGACCGCTGGATCCTCTCGCGGCTGACCGCCGTCATCCACGAGATGACGGAAACCCTCGATCGCTTCAAGTACAGCGACTTCGCTTCCGTGATTTACGATTTCACGTGGCGGGACTACTGCGACTGGTACGTGGAGATGGTCAAGGGCCGGTTGCGGGAAGGCGGCCGGGATGCGCAGGTCGCGGGCACGGTGCTCGCCTGGGCGCTTGACCAGATCGTGCGGTTGCTCCACCCGATCGCACCGTTCTTCACCGAGGAGATCTGGTCCCTGTTGGGCCAGCTGGCGCCGCGGCGCGGGTTGACGGTCGACGCTCCGTTGCCGGCGGAGATGCTGATCCGCGCCGCCTGGCCGGAAGCCGACCCGGCGCTGCGCGACGAATCGGTCGAACTCACCATGCGGCGGGTGCAGGACGTGGTGCGCGCCATCCGCAACATCCGCGCCAAGTTCAATCTTTCGCCCAAGGCGCAGGTCATGGCCGTGGTGAGCGCTGCCGAAGCCGACTATGCCTCGCAGCTGGAAGAGCGCAGGGACCTGATCGGTTCACAGGCAGGGGCCGAGGAGGTGCAGGTCGGCTGCGGTCTCGCGAAGCCCGCGCAGGCCGCGACCGAGGTGCTCGAAGGCGCCCAGGTCTACGTGCCCCTGTCCGGCCTCATGGACGTGGAGAAGGAGTGCAAGCGCGTGGCGCGGGAGCTCGCCAAGAAGGAAAAGGCGGTCGGCGGGGTCAACGCCAAGCTCCAGAACCAGGAGTTCCTCGCCAAGGCGCCCAAGGAGGTGGTGGCGCGCGACGAGGCGCGCAAGGAGGAGCTCATGCGCCAGATCCAGGAACTGCGCGAACTCGCCGACAGCCTGGCGGCAGAGGCGTAGGGCGAGGCGATCAACCCTCTCGGTTCCCCACCACGCCCATGGCCTCTTGCAGCGTGAACGCGCCTTCGTACAGGGCGCGTCCGCTGATGATGCCGAAGAGCGGGAGGCCGGCCAGCGCCCGGATGTCGTCGAGCGTGGAGACCCCGCCCGAGGCGATGATGGGGATCGTTGTGAGTTTCGTGGCCCGCTGCAGGGCCGGCACGTTGGGGCCGGTCAGTGCGCCGTCGCGACTGATGTCCGTGTAGATGACCGCGCCGATGCGGTCGGCCGGCAGACGCTTGAGGAAGTCCTCGGCCGTCTGCGCCGTGGTCTCGGTCCATCCCTTGACCGCTACGTACCCGTCCCGTGCGTCCACGCCCACATGGATGCGCCCCGGCAGAGCAGCTGCCAGGGTCTCGAGAAATGACCGGCTCTCCAGCGCCTTGGTGCCGACCACCACGCGCGCCACGCCCGCGGCGATGAGCCGCTCGGCCTTTTCGAGCGACCGGACGCCGCCGCCCACCTGGACCGGGATGTCCACGGCTTGTGCGATCTCGCGAATGCGCGGCTCGTTCTCGCTCGTGCCGTCAAAGGCGGCGTCCAGATCCACCACATGCAGCCAGGTGGCGCCCTGCTCGGCCCAGTGCCGGGCCGCGTCTGCGGGCGAGTCGCCATACACGGTCTCGCGGTCGCGCGCGCCCTGCAGAAGCCGAACCACCTTGCCTTCCTTGATGTCCACAGCAGGCATGATGTGCATGGCGAAGGCCTCGCGCTGTGCCGCCGGACAGCCGGAGCGACTGGCGTGCTTGTTTGCAGTGTAGCGATGCGCCCAGCTCTGAACAACTGAAAACCAGACGCCACATGGCGTGGCGGTCAGATTGTTACACATGGCCCTGGGGATTCCACCACACCTTTACAAGCGCGGGAGAAAACCCAACACGCGGTCGCACGGAGGGACCTCCTAACAAGTTGGCAGGGAGCGGGTTGCGAAACCCGTCCGTGCGGCTGATCTGGCACACGGCTTGCAGGGCATGCGTCAGACCTAACGGAGCCGGGTGGCGTGGGTGACCGCCTAGGGAAGCACAGAGGAAGCCGCTCCAGGCCGAGAATCGTGGTCAGCCAATGCTGGGAGGGCCCGCAATGACGGTACGCGGAGGAATCAAGATCTTCATCAGTCTTCTGGGCGTGTGCTTGATGGTGGCGCTGTGGCATTCGGGAGCCACGCTGGACGGGCGTGGCGGATGGTATCTCCTGGGGATGCTCATGGCCGTGAGCGGAGCGCTCCCGCGCGAGGTGGCCGTGGGCGCGGCGGTCTGTTGTGTGGTGCTGCTCGGCAATGGGGCTTTCCGTCCCGAGACCTCTCTTTTCGGCCTCACCTGGGTGCACGGATTGTTCTGCGCGGGGCTCGCGGTGGGCAACTACCTGCTGGCCCAAGAGAGCGAGGTGCGGGTACTGCGCTGTGTGGCTTGCTACTGGCGCGGGCCGTCGACCAAGGTCCGTTTCGGCCACTGTCCCAAGTGCGGGAGCCACAAGCTGAAGGACGAGAACCGGACCGTGATCATTCACGCGTGAACGCGCGTGCGTGCCGGGCAGAGGGCCGGCCGGGAGGGAACGCCAAGCGGATACGCTTTTTCTGCGTTCGCAGATTTGCATAGAGAACGCGCGCGTGCAGGAGGGGACGGTGCTCCCGGGACCCGTTGGCTGGGGAGGGCGGAGCGGATGGCTCCGCCCTCCGTCTATGAGACGCATGCCGTACGTCCTGTCCGCTGCATGGCGGCACGCGCGAATGATTTCCCCTGCACGCCGTACGCGGCAGCCAGGGCGCGGGCCTTCCCCGTTTGCGGTTCGCCGCGGCTTGCGCCGAATGCAGGTGCCTGCTAGAATGCGTCCCTCTTCCGGTCGTGTTGGACGTTGCGGAGAGCGAACCCGCGGGCTAGAGGGCGTGCTGTGAGCCGTGTGTGCGGTATGCTGGTGGGGCTGTGCCTATGCGTGCCGCTCGGGCAGGTCCGTGCGGGAGACGCGTCCGCCCGGCCTGCCGGGAAGACGGCCAGGCCGACTGTGGTGCTGATGCCGCGCTACGGCTTCGGCCGGGGCCTGCTCGGGTTCGGCAAGGCCGGATTCTGGACGCCGCTACGCGTACGGGTGACGCACGACCCGCGCACTCCTTCGGCGCGCATTCGCGGGGAGCTCGTGCTCCAGCCCGGTCCCTTTCCCCCGGCCGTGGCGTACGTGTCTCCGATCCAATTGGCCGGGCGGGGCAGCAAGGAGCTCGAGCTCTACCTGCTGCCGAGCGACCTGCACCTGGGCCAGGAGGGGTACGAGTTCACCGTGGCCGTGCGCGATCGTGCGGGCCGCCTGCGCGGCGGGCAGCGGTTCTTCCTCTCCCCGAAGACGGCGCTCCTGCCCGAAGACGTGGAACTCGTGCTCACCGTGAGCGAACGCCTGCGCCTGCCGCTCCCGGCCGGCGTTCTGCGCAAGCCGGCGAACCCCAAAGCACGTCTGAGGGTGCGCACGCTCTGCGTGCCCGTGCGGGCGAGCGATCTCCCGCGCGCGGCCGAAGGGTATGCAGCGGTCACTGCGGTGCTGTGGTACGATCCCAGCCTGGACAGGCTCTCCGCGCTGCAGCGGGAGGCGCTCGAAGGATTCCTCCTGCGCGGAGGCCACCTCGTCCTTGCGGCAGCGCCCGGCACCGTGCTCGACAGGAGCGCGTGGCCGGAGCTGCCTGGTTTCTTTCACGGTCCTACGCGTATCCGCCCGAGGGCGGGCGGGCAGGGAGTGCCTGGCGGGTGGGAGGGGCTGACCCACGCGCGTGTCGAGGCAGGTGCACCGCCGGATCCCGACTTCTCCGCGCTTGAGGGACCGTTGGACGCGTGCCGCCTCGCGTCCGCGGGCGGCCGGAGCCTGGCGCAGCATCGGGACGTCCCTCTGCTCGTGCGGGGCGCGTACGGTCGCGGCCGCGTGACCCTGCTCGCATTGGATCTCGCGCACCGGGTCTGGTCGCAGCCCCTCTGCGCCCACATGGCCGCCCGCGCCCTGGATCTGCCGCTGCTCCCGGTGCATACCGCGCGGCTCGGATTGCGTCGGTCGCAGACGGATGAGGATGTGCAGCCGCAATACACCTACTACAGCCATAGCGCCCCGTCGCCCGGCCAAGTGGTGGGCGCCTATCTCGGCGGCGCCAATGAACTCCAGCCGCTCGCCTTCGGGTGGGTGCTGCTGTTTCTGCTCGCCTTTGTCGCGCTCGCCGGCCCGGTCAACTCGCTCGTCCTGTGGCGCAAGGGACGGCTCACGTGGACGTGGGCGCTCTTCGGGCTGACCTCGCTCGCCTTCACCATCGTGGCCTGCGGCGGAGCCTATGCGATCAAGGGAAGCCGGAGCTTCATCCGCGACGTGGCCGTGCTCGACCTGGGGCCGGGCCAGCGCGCGGCGCGCACGCATTACGTAGGGCTCTACTCGGTGCGGCCGCGGGCCGTGTCCCTGCCGGCGCCGCCCGGTGGCTTCGTGTGCGGGTTGGGCACCCTGAACCTGGGCGGGCGTTACTTCGGTCCCGGCGGCTTGGCAGGGCAGAGCGTGGTCCCCGAGCCCGTGGGCAGCCGCATGGTCGAAGCCGGCGACACGGTCTATCCCGAACAGGTCGACCTGCGCCAGTGGAAGATGGAGCGACTGCTCGTGACCGACCGGCGGACCGTGCCGTGGGATCTCACTGCGGACTTGACGCGCGCTGACGACGGCCGGCTGACCGGTGTGGTGCGCAACACGGGCCAGGAAGACCTCCGGGAGGTGCTGGTGATGTCCGGCCATGGCGTGGTGCGGATCGGAACCCTGGCCGCTGGCGCGGTCCGGGAGCTCCAGGCGCCCGCGCAGGACTGGGAGCAGCGGTTGAATGCATCCAGACCCAGGTTCGGCGCCACGCAGACCGCGCTCGAGGCCGACGACGTGTTGAAGATCTCCTTCCCACGGCTCTACCAGGCCTGGTCCGACTTGCGCGGCAGGCATACCGGCTCAGGGAACGTCGTCAGTCTGCCGCCCTCGACCGACGACTTCGTGGATCGTCTGCTCCGTGCGCTTCTGTCCAAGCGCGGAGTCGACGAGATGCCGGCGCGGCTCTCGCGCTGGCAGACCCTGGCGCACCTGGTCGAGAGCCGGGATCCGCAGCAGCTCGACCTCACGCGCGTTCTGTGCGAGCGCGGAGTCGTGGTCCTCGGATGGGGCCGCCAGGGGGTGGGACTGGAACGGCTGGCCCGCACGGCCGCCAAGCGCACGCCCTGCACGATCGTGCGCCGGGTCGTGCCGCCGGAAGCGATCCGCGGGGCGGAATCCGTTTTGCAGGAACAGACGCCGTGACGTGACGGACCGCGGAGGCCGTTGGCGGCCTCCGCAGAGGGGACACGCATGATCTGCATCGACCGTCTGACCAAGCGCTACGGCGCGCTCCTGGCCGTGGACAACCTGACCATGGAGGTGGCCGAGGGCGAGACCCTGGGCTTCATCGGCCCCAACGGAGCGGGCAAGACCACCACGCTCAAGATCCTGGCCACGCTCCTGCGGCCCTCGGCGGGCTCGGCCGAGATCGCGGGGTACAACATCCACCGCCAGCCCGCCAAGGTGCGCCAGGTGCTGGGGTACATGCCGGACTTTTGCGGCGTGTACGAGGACATGCGCGTGCGCGAGTACCTGCACTTTTTCGGCGCGGCCTACGGCCTGACCGGGTCCAAGGTGGACGGCATGGTCGACGACGTGCTCGCGCTCACCGATCTCAGCGAAAAGGCCGACGCGCTGGCCGACAGTCTCTCGCGGGGCATGCAGCAGCGCCTCCAGCTGGCGCGGGTGCTGCTCCACGACCCCAAGGTCCTGCTCCTGGACGAGCCGGCCTCGGGGCTCGATCCGCGGGCGCGCATCGAGATGCGCATGCTGCTCAAGGAGCTCCGGGACATGGGCAAGACCATCATCGTGTCGAGCCACATCCTGGCCGAGCTCGGCGAGCTCTGCACCTCGATCGCCATCATCGAGCAGGGACGGCTCCTCTACCAGGGCAATGTGCAGGAAGCCCTGCGCCAGACCGACGGGCTGGGTGCGCGCCGCCTGCGCGTGGGCGTGACCGACCGCGTCGAAGAGGCCCGGGCCCTGCTGCGTGCCCAGGATGGCGTCACGGACGTGGTCCTGCACGACGATCTGCTGGAGGTCGAGGCGGAAGCCGGATGGGATACGGCCCGGCTCTACGATCTCATGCGAGAGAACGACTTCCGGCTCCACCGGCTCGCGGACGAACGCGCGAGCCTGGAGGATGCGTTCATGCACCTGACCAAGGGGAAGGTCCAGTGAGAGAGCGCCTGACGCGCTTGTTCGGACTGCCGCTGATTCAGGCTGAACTCGCCCGGCAGAGCCGGCGCTGGCGGACCCACGTCTCCCGCTGGGCTTATCTGCTGGTGCTGGCCATCGGGTTCGGCTTCCTGTGGTACATCCTCGATGTGGAACGTGGGGGCCCGCCCGGCGGCGTGGCCGACATGGTGGTCGTCATCTTTGCCGTGGTCTCCTGGATCCAGCTGATCCTTCTGGGCGTGGGCGCGGCTCATACGAGCGGGAGCATGATCGCGGAGGAGCGCAACCGGGACACGCTCGAGGTGTTGCTCAGCACGCCCTTCTCGTCGTTCGGCATCCTCTTCGGCAAGTACCTGAGCACGCTCCTGCGGACCGCGCTCTACGTGCTGGCCGTGCTGCCCCTCTTCGGTCTGCTCATGCTCGAGGGCGGGATCGCCCCGCTCCAGATCGCGGGCGTGGCCGTGCTCACGCTCTGCTTCGTCACCTGGTGCGCCACCATCAGCACCCTGGGGTCGACCTTCAACCACCGGGAGAACGCGGGCGCGGGCGCCGTGCTGGGGCTCATGATCCTCTACGTGATCGGGGTGAGTCTGGCCGAGCAGCTCCCCGGCATCCTCCAACGCGCCCAGGTCTCCTGGGCCGGATCGGTGCCCACGCTGTCGGAAGACGTCTGGCTGATGCTCAACATCTTCAAACTGTTCGCCCAGGTCAGCACCGGACAGGGATCGGTCTTTGGGGGGACCGACTGGCAGATGCACCTGCTCTGGTTGCTCGGCTGGCATGTGCTGCTCGCGGCCGGCATCTGCGTCGCAGGGCTGGGGCTGACCGCCTGGGCGCTGCGCCCCATCGCCCAGCTGGGCAAGGTGACCCTGTGGCGCGCGCTCTGGCTGTTCGTCTTCGGGCCGCGGCGCAGGAAGGATCCGCCCCGCCGGCGGTGGGAGCAAGGCCGGCCGCGTCCCTGGTTCGGCGCGGTCTACGTCTGGCGGAACCTGGCGCCCGCGGCCAGCCCCCAGGCGCGGCGCCTGCGCTACGTGGTGGTGTGCGTGCTGACGCTCGCGGTGATCTTCGCGCCGTTCGTCTTCTACGCAGCGGAGTTTGCGATCCGGTACCCGGTCTTCGCGGTGCGGGAGATCGCAGCCGACCGCGGCTTCCCGCCGCTTCCCGACCACCCCCTCATGGAAGGCGGACGGCTCTACCGAGAACGCGCTTCCGGCCGCACCCTCCGCTTCCGTCACAGCAGAGCCTACCACGATGCGCAGGACGAGGACCATCTCTACCGCAACCCCCGGGATAGCTTGCGGGCGTTCCATGGCTGGTCCCGCTTCTTCGGCAGCATCCTGGCGCCGATCGTGGTGGTCTTGGTGGCTTTTGGCACGACGGCGGCCGCAGCCCGGGAACGGGAGAAGAGGCGGTTTCCCGTGCTGCTCAGTACGCCCCTGTCCAACGCGCAGCTTGCGAGCGGCCTGATCGCCCAGGGCGTGTCCGGCTACGGTTTCGGGTTGCTTCTGGCCGTGCCCCTGGTGCTCGTGGCCGGCGTGGCCGGCGGAAGCTTTCCCCTGGCGCCGACCGCCGGTCTGGTCGTGTACATGGTCACCTGCGGGCTCTTCTTTACTGCCCTGGGCCTCCGTTTCGGCCTGCTCTCCAAGACCGTGCGCATCGCCCAGGCCAAGCTGGGGGCCGCGTACATAGGAGTGGCCGTGTTCTGGCCCATGGCCGTCTGGATGGTGGCCGCCATCTCGAGCATCTTCAGCCGCGGGCCGGGACCTCCTGTCTTTGCCTTCTGGCTGAGTGCACTGTCGCCGTTCTTCCTCCCGGGATACATCGTAAGCGGGTTCTCGGAAGGCACGGGCCGTGAGCACACGGCCATGGCCCTGGGGGCGCTCATGAGCCTGATCCTCTACGGCATCCTGGGGCTGTCCACCTTCCTCAGCGTGGCGGGGCTCCTGCGCCGGCACGCGCAGCGCAAGGGCTGAAGCTCCGGGCGCTTGGCAGCCCGCTTGCGCCTCTCGGTCCGGCGCTTTTGCGCAGAGGGCGCGCCCGGTTCCTCGACCGTTTTGGGGCACGGGCTTGCATTGCCCTGTGCGGATGGCATAATGCACCAACTTTCGCCGTACGTACGAGGAGCTGCTGTGGCCCGCCGGTCCGGTCCCGCCCTCAACCGCGAGCAGGCGCGCGTGGTCCGCATGACGCAGGGGCCCATCCTGGTGCTGGCGGGCGCGGGCACGGGCAAGACCCATACGATCACGGCACGCATCGCCCGTCTGGTCGGCCAGGGGGCGGCGCCCGCAGGCCTCCTGGCCGTCACCTTCACGAACAAGGCGGCCCGGGAGATGAAGGAACGCGTGCGGGCCCTGGTGCCGCGCTCGGTCTCTCTGGACGAGATGTTCGTAGGAACGTTCCACGCCTTTTGCGCGCGGTTGCTCCGGCGGCACGCCAAGACCCTGGGGTACGGCACGTCCTTCAGCATCGCCGATGCGGCCGAGCAGGTGAGCCTCGTGCGTCAGGCCCTGCGGCACATCCGTGGCGCGCCCAAGGCGCGGCCAAACGCGCTCCTCCAGTCGATCAGCCGCCTCAAGATCCGGGGCGTCAGCCCGCGAACCTTTGCCCGCCAGGCCGTGGAGCCGTGGGAGCAGACGCTGGCCTCCGTCTACACCCGGTACGAAGAGGCGTTGCTTCGCACCCATGCCATGGATTTCGACGACCTGCTCCTCAAGGCGGTGGAGCTTCTCGAAGGGCACAAGCGCATCCGGTGGCAGTGGCAGAAGCGATTGCGCCACATCCTCGTGGACGAGTTCCAGGACACGAGCGAGATCCAGTGCCGCCTGGTGGAGCTCCTTGCCGAAGACGCTGAAAGCCTGTGCGCCGTGGGCGACGACGACCAGTCGATCTATGCGTGGCGCGGAGCCGTGCCCGGCAACCTCCTCGCGTTCGACAAGCGCTTCCCCGGCGCATCCGTGGTCCGGCTCGAAGAGAACTACCGGTCGGTCGAGACCATCCTCAAGGCGGCGAATGCGCTGATCGAACGGAACGAACAGCGGCACGCCAAGGCGCTCTGGTCGCGCCTGGGGGAGGGGCGGCGGATCCGTGTCCATATGGCCCAGGACCAGGATGAGGAGGCCGAGCGCATCGTGGCCGAGATCCAGGGCCGCCTCAGCCGCAAGGATGGCGCGCCGGCGAGTTACGCCATCATCGTACGCACGAATGCGCAGACGCGTCCGTTCGAGCAGGAGCTGCGCGCGGCGCGGATTCCCTACGTGGTGATCGGCGGCACGAGCTTCTTCGATCGCAAGGAGACGCGGGACGTGCTCGCCTATCTGACGATCCTCGCCAACCCCCGGGCGGACAGCGCGCTGCTGCGCATCGTGAACACGCCAGCGCGCGGCATCGGAGACCGGACGCTGGAGGCGCTACGTGCCCACGCCGCGCAGGGGGCCATCCCGCTCCTGACCGCCTTTGGCCGGGCCGGCGATGTCGAAGGGCTCTCGGGGCAGGCGCGCGAGGCGTGCCAGGCTTTTGCCGCGCAGATCGCCGCGTGGCAGCGGAAGGCGCGGGGGCGGGGTCTGTGCCGCCTCGTGGAGACGATTCTCACGGATACGGAATACGCGCAGGAGGTGCAGCGTCTCTACGACGATCCCCTGGAACAGGCCGCGCGCCTCAACATGGCCGAAGAGGTGGGGGAGGCCCTGCAGAGCTTCCTCGAGAAGAACAAGGGCGCTGGTCTTGCCGGCTTCCTGCAGGAGGCCACGCTGTGGGGCAAGGAGTCGCAGAGCGAGAAGGAGCGCAACACCGCCGGCCGGTCGCTCAAGCTGATCACCGTGCACTCGGCCAAGGGGCTCGAGTTCGACCGTGTGGTGGTGGCTGGCCTCGAGGAGGAACTCCTGCCGCACAAGAACGCGGTGGAGGCTGACGACGTGGAGGAGGAGCGCCGGCTCTGCTACGTGGCTGTCACCCGCGCCCGCCGCGAGCTCGTGCTGAGCCACTGCCGCACGCGCACGCACCGCGGCAAGCGTATCCCCCGGCAGCCGAGCCGGTTCCTCGGGGAGATCCCTGACGAACTCCTCGACCGCCAGGACCGCGAGCTCTCGAACGAGGACCTCAAGTCCTTCGCCAGTTCCATGGTTGAGCGGCTTTCGGGCGGGGCATGAGACGAGCGGACGACCGCCGCCGCCGGCTGGTCCGCAGCGCGCCGGTTCCGTGCGGCGGCCCCGTTTTCCCCTTTCGCTGCTCGCCCTTTTCCCGTATCCTGACATGCCCGCATTAGCTTGAACGGATGAGCGCGCCAGCTGGAACGGACGAGCGCGCGCCAGAAGGAGGACAGGTCAAATGGCCAAGCAGAAGGCATTCGCGATCGGGCTCGATTACGGCACGAACAGTGTGCGCGCCCTCGTCGTGGATACGACGAACGGCAAGGAGATTGCGAGTCACGTGTACGACTATCCCAGCGGCAAGGAGGGCATCCTGCTCGACGCCAAGGATCCCAACCTGGCCCGCCAGAATCCGGCCGACTACATCAAGGGTTTCTACGAGTCGGTGCGCGAAGCCGTGCAGGCAGCCAAGCGCACGGCCGGCTTCGCGCCGGACCGGATCGTCGGCATCGGCGTGGACACCACCGGTTCGACGCCGATTCCGGTGGACAAGGACGGCACGGCGCTGGCCATGCAGCCCAAGTTCAAGAAGAACCTCGCCGCGCACGCCTGGCTCTGGAAGGATCACACGAGCCACGCGGAGGCGGCCGCGATCACCGACAAAGCCGAGAGCGCGGGCGTGCCGTACCTCGAAAAGTGCGGCGGCACGTACTCCTCGGAGTGGTTCTGGTCCAAAATCTGGCATTGCGAGCGCACCGCGCCCAAGGTCTTCCAGGCGGCCTACTCCTGGGTGGAGCTGGCCGACTTCGTGCCCGCGTTCATCACGGGCAATACGGATCCGCATGCCATGAAACGGAGCATCTGCGCGGCCGGGCACAAGGCCATGTACAACGTGGCGTGGGGTGGGCTTCCGAGCAAGTCCTTCTTGCGTAAGCTCTCGCCCGAACTGGCCCGGCTGCGCGACCGTCTCTACAACGAGGCGGTGCCGTCCGACGACATCGCCGGACGCCTGACGTCGCAGGTCGCCAAGAAAGTGGGCCTGCCCGCGGGCATCCCCGTGGCCGTGGGCGCATTCGACGCGCACATGGGCGCGGTCGGCGCGGGCATCAAGCCCGGGACCCTCGTGAAGATCCTGGGGACCTCGACCTGCGACATGCTCGTCTGGCCGGCGGGCAAGAAGCTGCGGGACGTGAAAGGCATCTGCGGCATCGTGCCGGGGTCGATCGTGCCGGGCATGATCGGGCTCGAGGCCGGGCAGTCGGCCGTGGGCGATATCTTCAACTGGTACGTGGACCATCTCTGCCCGGCGGATTTCGCCAAGGGCGATCGGCACGCCAACCTCACCAAGGCGGCCGCCAAGCTCGATCCGGGCGAGAGCGGTCTGATGGCGCTCGACTGGAACAACGGCAACCGCACCATCCTGGTCGATCCGTTGCTCTCGGGCCTGCTCGTGGGCCAGACGCTGCATACCACCGCGCCCGAGATCTACCGTGCGCTCATCGAGGCCACGGCCTTTGGCGCGCTCGCCATCATCGAGCGCTTCGAGGAGTACGGCGTCCCGGTCGAGGAGGTGGTGAACTGCGGGGGCATTGCCGAAAAGAATCCGACCTTGATGCAGATCTACGCCGACATTCTCAGCCGGCCCATGAAGGTCAGTCGCTCGGCGCAGACCTGTGCGCTCGGGGCAGCCGTGTTCGGTGCGGTGGCGGGCGGTGCCTACTCCGACACCGAAACCGCCCAGCAGAAGATGACGGGCGTGAAGCGCAAGGTCTTCCGGCCCCGGGAGCGGAACGCCAAGATCTACGCCGAGCTCTACGAGATCTACAGGCAGCTGCATGACGCGTTCGGGGTGGGCAAGGTCCGGGGCAAGCTGGACCAGGCCATGAAGCAGCTGATCGCGATTCGGGACCGGGTGCGCAAGGGATAGCCGGCGCGCGTCACAGACGGGAATCATCATGCTCGACCAACTGAAGCGGGATGTGTTCCACGCCAACCTTGACCTCAAGGAGCAGGGGCTGGTCGTGCTCACGTGGGGCAACGTGAGCGCGTGCGACCGGGACGAGGGGCTCGTCGTGATCAAGCCGAGCGGCGTGTCCTACGATGCCATGCGGCCCACGCACATGGTGGTGGTGGATCTCGGAGGCAAGGTGGTGGAGGGCGATCTCCGCCCCTCGTCGGATACCCCGACGCATCTCGCGCTCTACCGGGCGTGGCCCGCGATCGGCGCCATCACCCACACACACAGCGTACACGCGACCATGTTCGCGCAGGCGGGCCGGCCCCTTCCGTGTCTCGGGACCACCCACGCCGACCACTTCTACGGCGAGGTGCCGCTCACGCGGCACCTGACCGCCGAGGAAGTCACCGAGGACTACGAGGTCCGCACGGGGGAGGTCATCCTCGAACGCTTCCAGAACCTGGACCCGCTGGCCATGCCCGGCGTGCTGGTGGCCGGTCACGGGCCCTTCACGTGGGGGTCGGAGGCGCGCGCAGCGGTGAAGAATGCCGTGGCCCTTGAGACCATCGCCCAGATGGCACTGGGCACCTTCCAACTCCACCCCGAGGCCGAGAGCCTGCCCCAGGCGCTCCTGGACAAGCACTACCACCGCAAACACGGGCCCGGCGCCTATTACGGGCAGGGGTGAGGCGCGCTGTCCCAGCGGAAACAGACAGGCCAAAATGATGCGATGGCCGAGGGCCGCTTCGACCCTCACGCCGCAATGTTTTTTCACGCGCCGCATCGCATACACGAAGACGACTGGTGGCGCAACTTTTGCCGGCGTCAGGACAGGATGGTTCTGTGCTACGAGTAGGGGGCCTGGCCGATGCATGCCGCCAAGGTCCAGCCGTCAGCCGCGATCGGATCTCCCGGCCGATCGCCGGTACGCTGCCTGCGGTTCTGCTGGGGCGGTGCTCGCCGCGCTCGGTGTCCGCGCCGTCGGGCCAGCCCATGGCCCTTCCGCCCGCGACCCGCCCATCGTGTCGGGGGGTATTGCAGACGCCCCTACACATCGGAGGCGGGCGAACACATCGCGTGCGCGGTACACGCCGCCGCCGTGGGGCTTGAATCGGCGTGGGCGCACGCGTATGATGAGGAACGAAATCGGAACCTGGGAGTCGCGTATGCCTACAGGGTCGTCGGGGAACCGGGTGCATCCGCAAGTGCCGCGGTTTCTGCAGGGATTCCTCATCGCCGTGGTGCTCGGTATGGTTGCGCTGCTCGTGTGGTCGCAGGTGGCGAACGAAGAAGCACCTGCACCGGGCGAGGTGCTGTCGCTCGTGGAAGAGGGGCGGTACAAGGCGGCGGTCAAGGCCATCGACGCCTTGCTCGACAAGGGGAGCGTCCTGCTGGACGAAGGCCGCGCCGATGCGGCGCGGGTGGTGTTCGAAGAGGCGCGGGATACGGCACACAAGGCGCAGGAGCGCGTCATGCGAACCGTGGCACAGACGGGCGTTGCAGGCAGCACGCAGGACGCGCCGCCGCCGGCCGGCCGGCCCGTGGGGTGGGACAAGGCGAAGGTCCCCTTCAGCCTTCGGGAGGCCGAGGCGTGCTACTTCCTGGCGGGGCCGGCCTTCCGCCGTCTGCGGGAGCGCTACGCCGACGAGCGCGCCCGGTCCACGCCCGAGGAGCGCTTCGTGCCGCCCCCGGAAGAGACCGAGCCCATCCGCATGCAGATCCTGCGGGGTCTGGAAGCGGACGACACGCACAAGGATCTTCTTCGCCTCCAGGGCGTACTGGACAACATGACCGGCCGGTTCGCGTCCGCGGAGCGAGCCCTGCGCAAGGCCATCGGCCTGGATCCGCAATTCGCAGAAGCCTACAACGATCTGGCGTTCGTTCTACTGAATCTCAAACAGCCGCAACGGGCGCGGGAATGCTTCGAGAAGGCGCTTCTCATTGCCGAGGACAACCCGGCGGTCGAGACGGCTGCGAACTACAATCTCGGGCGCTATCACGAGAGCCTCTATCTGGCGCACGCCCGCGGCTCCACGGAGGCCGACGCCCAGAAGGCGGCGGAGCACCGGACCAAGGCGGTGGAGCACCTGCGGACCTTTCTGCAGAAATCGAGCGCCAAATCCGTGGACACCAAGCGCGCCCGGCAGGCGATCGAACGGATGGAAGGCGGTCCCTGAAGGAGATGGACGTGGAGAGCAAGAGACGGGCGGTGCTGCTGGCCTTCGCTTGGCTGGCGGGGATGTATGGGCTCTTCGGATGCATGGATCTGTCGCGGTTCAGCCACAACTACGGGCGCGTGGATCTCATCAAGCCCGGCATGTCCGTGACCGAGGTCATCAACAAGATCGGCCAGCCCAAGAAGGTGATCCGCGGGGAAGGGTTGCAGATCAACTGGCGGGAGATGGTGTATCCCAAGGGCAGCGTGTTTCTGTACCGTCTTCAGGTGCAGAAGGTATTGGAGCGTTCGGAGCTCACGTCGGTTCCCGACGAGGACGACCCGATGATGGCGGCTCCCTACAGGAGCGAGAATATCTTCGAAGAGGACGCCCCCGGACATTCGCCGCGCGAATCCGAGAGCCCGCCCCGCCGCTGATGGTCGCTGCATGCTCTTTCGTGTGCGCGCGAGCCGACCCGCAGGCGAGGCTCCGGAGCGCGTGGGCAGGAAAACGCTATGGCCGCCCCTCCGGTTCCTCGATCCCCCGGCCGTCGCAGCGGTGAGCGCCTCATGGTACTGCTGTTTGCGGTGACGGTTTCCTGGGCGGCGTACGAACTCTTCCTGCCCCACCCGACCGGCACCGGGTCCGCGCCCCCGACCCTCCGGCCCGGGCGGAGCCTCCCGGATCCGGTCGAACTCGCCCGCCGCATCAGAGAGGTGCCGCCGCGGGAACCGGAAGCGCGCGGGCGGGCGGCCCCCGCGCCTCGACAACCGGTGGAAGTGGATCGTGATCCATCACAGCGGAACCTTCACCGGCAACGCGGCCATCTTCGATCGCTATCATGCGCAGCAGAAGGACATGGAGAACGGCCTGGCCTACCACTTTGTGATTGGAAACGGAACCGACAGCGGTGACGGCGAAGTGGAGGTCGGAGCGCGCTGGCGCCGCCAACTCCAGGGAGGGCACGTACGCGGCGACCAACTGAACCAGGTCGCGATCGGCATCTGTCTGGTCGGCGATTTCGAGCAGAGCATTCCGACCGAGAAACAGATCGCCAGCCTGAAGGGGTTGCTCAATTTCCTGCTGGACGTGACCTCGGTCGAGGAGAACCGCGTCCGCGGGCACGAGGCCATGCCGGGACAGCGCACGGTCTGCCCGGGGACATTTCTGCCCGTCTGCGATGTCTTGCGTTTCCGGAAGACGGGAGTCCAGGGCGGGACCGCGCAGAATCCGGGATGAACCGCGCACGCACGGTCATAGCCGCTTGCCGCGCAGGATCCCCCACACCACCCAGAGGCCCACGAAGACGGCCAGTGCGAACCCCAGCCCGGCCACGAGGACCGAGAGGGGGAAGTCTCCGATGACCGGCAGCTGCTGCTGGCCGAGAGTCTCTCCGCCTGCGGTCAGGACGATCGAGCTCCCGATGATGACGGCCGCGATGATGATGCCGAGGGTCAGGCGGTTGGCCGACCGCTCCACCTGGTTGCCGATCGTGTCCAGGCCTTCGTGGTGGAAGATGATGCGGATCTGTCCCGACTTGGCCTTCTCGAGCAGGTCGCGGATGTCCTCGGGCGCACGCCGAAGCATGCCGTAGACCCGGTAGAAATAGAAGCCCAACCGTTGCATCATGGAGCGCGGCTGGGCCAGGTTGCCGAAGATCTCGCGGGTGAACGGCCGGACCACCTTGTCCGCGCGGAAGTCGGGGTCCAAAGACTGGACGACGCCCATCGCGGTCACGAAGCTCTTGCCGAGAAGGACGAAGTCCCGGGGCAGCAGGATGTGATTCTCCCGCGCTATGGCCATGGACTCCTGGAAGGCCTCGCCCATGTCGAGCCGGGAGACCGGGATGCCGTAGTACCGGTCTACCAGGCTGCGGAGCTCGGCCTTGACCTCCCGCAAGTTGGTTTGCTCGGTGAACATGCCGATGTCCGTGTAGACGTCCACGATGAAGTCGGTGTTGCCGTGCGCCAGGGCGAGCAGCGTCAGGGAGAGCTGGCGACGGAGCTCGTCGGAGAGGTGCCCCATCTGGCCGAAATCAATGATGCCGACGCGGTCGGCGCTCTGGACGAAGAGATTGCCGGGGTGGGGGTCTGAATGGAAGAACCCGCTCACGAAATACTGGCGCATGAAGCAGTGCCCGAGCGTCTCGGCGAGCTGCTTCCGGTCGATGCCGGATGCGTCCAGCGCCTGCTGGTCTGTGAGGCGGGTGCCCTTCATGCGGTCGAGCACGAGCGTGTCGCGTGTGACGTAGTCCCAGTGAACCCCGGGGACGGCCACGGTCTCGTCTTCGGCGAAGGTCTTGGCGAACTTGGCTGTATAGGAGGCCTCGCCCACGAAGTCGAGCTCGCGTTCCATGCAGCGGGCGAATTCCTCGACCACCATGCGGGGCCGGAGCACGCGCACCTCCGGGAGATGATCGTCCACCAACCTGGCGAGCCCCGCGAGCAAATCCAGGTCGCGGCGCACGCGTTGGTCGGTGCCCGGTCGCTTCACCTTGACGACCACTTCCCGGCCGTTGCGCAGCGTGGCATGGTGCACCTGGCCGATCGAGCCGCTGGCCAAGGGCGTTTCTTCGAAGGTGCTGAAAATCTCGTCGGTGGGGTGCCCGAGACGGTCGGCGATGGTCTTGCGGATCTCGTCGGTCGGGAGCGGATCCACGGCGTCCTGGAGTTTGCTGAAGGCTGTTATGTACTCGGCGGGGACCAAGTCGGGACGCGTGGCCAGCAGCTGCCCGAATTTGATGGGGGTCGCGCCGAGATCCTGGAAGACGTGCCGCAGGCGTTCGGCGGTGGAGAGTTCGGAGGGGCCTTCCCGGCGCTCCTTGAGGCTCACGCTCAACCGACTCAGGCCGGGCACGTGCTCCAAAATGTGGATGCGGCTGAGCACGTGGCTGAAGCCATGGCGCGCCAGCGTGAGCGCGATCTCGCGCAGGCGCATCATGTTCTCGTACGTGCGGGGCAGGCTCAGAAAGGACATGGATGGCCCCTTGCCGGCGAAGGGTCGACGCCGAGAGTATGGCACGAGACCTCACGGAACGCAACCCTTTCTTTGCCGGGGCCCCGGCTTTCCCGTGGGAGTTGAGGCGTCTTCTGTGCTGGCGCACGGACGGTGGGCGGCCGCGTGGCCGGTGTCCGGAATGCGAAGCCGAAGGGCACCTGCGCTGCAGACAGAGACAGCGGAGCGAAGCGCGAGGAAATCCTTGCAAGCTGGGGAGGGTCCGGTAGCATGGGGGAAGACCCGGGGGCTCCAGCCGCGCTTCGGGCTGGACGTGCGGAGGAACGATCATGGCAGAGGCTGACGCGCCGACGCTTCTCTTTGTGGACGACGAGAAGCTCTTGTGGACGCAGTACCGGGAGTACTTCGGCGGGCGTGGCTACAAGACCCTGTTCGCAGGCGACGGGTGCGAGGCCGTGCGACTGACGCGCGAAACAAGCGTAGACTGCGTGGTCATGGATCTGCGCATGCCGCACGTGGACGGCGAATTGGGCATTGAGGTCCTGCAGGAGGTCAAGCCGGAGCTCCCGATCATCGTGGTCAGCGGGTACGTGACGCCGGATCAGGTGGCCGACGGTATGCCGGGCGCCTTCCGGGTCTTCCTCAAACCGGTCGACATGTCCGACCTGCTCGCGGCGGTCGAGGCCGCTCTGGCCGGGACGTGATCGGCAAGAACCCTGCCGGACCCCTCCCGAACGATCGACCATGGCCGATCCTACGTTTCCCGAATTGCTGGCGCGGTTCCGTGAGGCTCCCCGGGCCCTGGTGGGGCGGGTCCCCGGGATCTTCGTGGTGGAGAAACCGGGCGGCATGACGAGCCACGATGTCGTCGACGCGGCCCGCCAACGACTCGGCCTGCGCAAGGTGGGGCACGGCGGCACGCTCGATCCCATGGCCGAGGGCGTGCTGCTCCTCCTGGCCGGCCGGGCCACGCGCCTTTTCGACGCAATCCAGACGCTTCCCAAGACCTACCGGGCCGCATTCCGGCTAGGTGCGCGGACCGATACGCAGGACAGCACGGGGGACGTG
>CAZBZG010000042.1:0-20190 GCA_964496245.1 uncultured Planctomycetaceae bacterium
GGACGCGGAAACCGTCAGCCGCACAGGTTCAATTCGACGAACGCGGTGATGCCCGCGGCCACCAGGGTCCGGTGGCTCATCATGCTGGCCCGCACGCGGAGACGGGCGTCCGTGTCCTGCAATTCGCGCCCCACGAGCAGGGTCAGGCTCATGATGCTGCTGGAGAGGAAGCGGGTCCGACTGAAGTCCAGGACCACTTCGCTGCGGCCCGCCTCAGCGATCGCCCGTGCTGCCAGCCGGATCGCCTCCACCTGCACTCGATCGCTCAGGTCCAGCGGCCCCTGGAGCTGGATCGTGTTGCCGCGCTGCAAAAAGAGCTGTTCGGACGGACATGCCATGCGCCCCTGCTCCCCCACGCTTCCTCACCTCAGCCGTGGCCTGTACGCACACCCTCCCATCTCCAACACAGGAAAAAGGATAGCCGGTTCAAACGAACAAAGCAAACAGAAAAGGCGTTCGTCACCGGCTGCTCGAGGAGCGGCGCCGGTCGCAGGGCTGCAACGGAACAGTGGCGCGAGAACGCGGGTCAGCGCGCGTACTCGGTGATGCGGAGTTCCCGGATCAGGGTCACCTTGACCTCGCCCGGATAGCTCAGTTCGTCCTCGATCTGCTTGGCCACCTGCCGGCACATGTGGGTGGCTTCCCCGTCGCTCACCTTGTTCGCCTTGGCGATCACGCGCAGTTCGCGTCCGGCCTGGATGGCGAAGGCCTTCTCCACGTTCGGGTAGCTCGTGGCGATCGCCTCGAGCCGCTCGAGCCGCTTGATGTACTTCTCGAGCGTCTCCCGCCGGGCCCCCGGACGCGCCGCGCTGATGGCATCCGCCGCCTGCACGATGGTCGAGTAAATGCTCTCCGGCGTCTCGGTGGAGTGGTGGGAGGTGATGGCATCGATCACCTCGTCGGGCTCGCTGCAGCGGCGCGCCACCTCTCCGCCGAGCTCCGGGTGCGTGCCTTCCTCTTCGTGGTCCACGGCCTTGCCGATGTCGTGGAGCAGACCACAGCGCCGGGCCAGCGTCTCGTCGAGGCCGAGCTCGGCTGCGAGCATGCCGCTGATGAAGCCGACCTCGCGAGAGTGATCGAGCACGTTCTGCCCGTAGCTCGTGCGGAACTTGAGCCGGCCGAGGAGCATGATCTCGCGCGGCTTCAGGTTGCGCACGTCCAGCTCCACGGCCACGGCCTTGCCCGTCTCTTCCAGCACCTTCTCGATCTCGCCAGTGGTTTTGTTGACCACCTCCTCGATGCGGGCCGGGTGGATACGGCCGTCGGCCACGAGTTTGCTCATGGACCGCACCGCGATCTCGCGCCGCACGGGCTCGAACCCGGAGAGCACGACCACGCCCGGCGTGTCGTCCACGATTACGTCGATGCCCGTCAGGCCCTCGAACGCCCGGATGTTGCGGCCCTCGCGCCCGATGATGCGGCCCTTCATCTCGTCGCCGGAAAGCTCCACCGTGCTGACCACGTGCTCGGTGGTGTAGTCCACCGACAGCCGGTTGATGGCGATCGAGATGAGGCGCTGGGCGTTGATGTCGGCCAGCTCCTTGGCCCGCTGGGTCGACCGCTCGACCAGTTCGGCCACCTCCTGTTCCATCTCCTCCTCCGTGCGCCGGAGGACCTCCCGCCGGGCCTCCTCCCGCGTCATGCGGGAGATCTGCTGAAGCTTCTCCTCCTGGACTTCGAGGGCGGAAACGAATTCCTTCTCCCGTTCCTTGAGTCCCTGCTCCCGCTCCTCGATCTGCTCCTGCATGCTGGCGAGCTGTTGCTCCTTGTTGTCCAGGAGCTCCACCTTTCGATCGAGGTTGTCCTCCCGCTTGGTGAGACGCTTCTCGACCTGCTTCAATTCGTTGCGTTCGTTGCGGATCTCGCCTTCCATCTGCTCGCGCTGGGCCAGAAGCTCGGTCTTGTTCTTGACCGCCGCTTCCTGTCGCGCCTTTTCGGCGTCCCGCTTGGCTTCGGCCAGAATCTGCCGGGCCCGCCGGTCGGCCGACCCCAAAGCGCGCATGCTGTAGTAACGCCAACCCAACAGGCTGAGAAGCGCGCCAACCACCGCTGCCACGAGGGCCGTGATGATGTAGGGCAACATGGCTTCCATGATCGCACCGCCTTTCCACAACCCCGGCCGCAAGGGACGGGGCTCCGATTCAAACCGGTCGGGTCCAACGCGCACGGCTGGCGCCCGGCCACACCCCTGCGTCATGGGTGGAGGAAAAGAGCGGCGAGATCTGCAAGCGACGGGCGGGCTAGGCTCGGAGACGAGTGGGAACGCGACCGCACCGACGGAACCGGTGGCGATCAAAACGCTCAGGAACGCAACATCCTGTCACTCGAACCATTGAGGAAATCGTCGGTGAATCCATCCACTCCACCGGCTGCGCGCCAGCGAAGCCGAAGAGCAGGGAGGGAACCATGCGTCTCGGCGGCTCGCCCGAGACCAGCCAGAGGGCAACCAGCGCCCCAAAAAGCATAACCAACTGATAAAACACGGGTTCCATCCTCCCGCGCGACGCGATTTCCCAAGGAACTGGGTCCTTGGCCTATCCGCTAATGACTCCCGAAGCTCTAATGCAGTCCCGCAGCCCCCGCAGGGGTCGCGGCATACCGGCATACATGTACCGCCACACATAATATCCCGCCCGGTCCGCTTCGTCAAGAGAAAACCCCGGGGACGACACCCCACCGGCAAACACGCGCTGCTCGCCGTGCTCCTCCCTTGACTATGGACCACCGTTCCCATATGCTCCCCGTGAGCGCCCAACGGGAGGGCGCGTTGCTGGAGGACGGTGTCTGGTGTCAAGCCATCTGCCACGTGCTCGCGGCCCGAAACAGGCCTGCCTGCTGACAGCCTGCCTGATTGCGGCCGCCCCGCTCTTCCTGTCCGGGTGCGGCGACCCGGTTTCGAGCTATCGGCTTCCGGACCACGACCCGCGCACCGCCCAGACCATCCTGGTCCTCCCCTTTCTGGACGCCCGCACCTTCCGGGCCGACAGAGACCCGGTCAACGGCAAGCTCGAGACCGTGGCCCGGGACATCTTCGTGGAGGCCATGCAGGACCACCCCGCCTTCCGGGGCAAGACCATCCTCCGGCCCGAGGTGGGCCGAGACCGCACCTCGCTCAGCCTGGCCGAGGCCCTGGACTACGGCTTGCGCTTCAACGCCGATCTCGTGGTGGCGGGCCAGGTCTTCAGCTACATGCGAACCCGGGCGGCCAGCATCCCGCCGCGCGCCGGGCTGTTCGTCCGCATCTTCTCGGTGCCCGACAAGCGGATGGTCTTTGTGGGCGACGACTACAAATACGCCGGGGGTCCTGGCGCGCGCGGCGGGCGCCGCCTGCAGGCCGAAGTGGCCGCCAAGAACCTCCTGCAAAGCTACGTGGCTTCGAAACCTGCCGGCGGAACGGCTCGCGGCCGGTCGAACCGGTCCGTCCCGGACGTGGTCAAGCAGGCGCCCGAGGACGCGCCCGCCATTCTGGTGCTCCCCTTCCACGAACGCCCGAACCCGAACAACCTGATCGAGAAGACCGGCGGGGGGGCCGTGGTCAGCAGCCTCTACAGCATGGAGCTGGGGCGACTCGGGTTCGCACACCTCCTGACGCCGGCCACGGAAGCCGCCGGCCACAGCACGCTGCTGACTCCCGAGCAGGCGCTCGACCTGGCGCGCACGTCCGGGGCCGACTACGTGCTCCGCGGGCAGGTGGTCGAGTTCCGCCGCGCCATGAGCGTGCCCAGCTTCTACTCTGTGCTCATCAGCACGGCGCTGCTCGCCGCCCAGATCCTGTTCGCCGAGTTCAGCGGGGTGGACATCGCCACCGAGCTCTGGCGCGTGGAAGACGGGGCCTGCGTCTATGCCAAGCGCGACGCCTCCAAACAGAAGTACGTGGTGCAGGCCGAGAAGACCGTACGCCGCCTGGCCAAACAGACGGCCCGGGACATTCGCCAGGCCATCCGTAAGCCGCCGCAAACGGCGGCGCGCCCCTTGATCGACACGATCGAGGTGGCCGACCGCACCCGAGACGGAGCCGACGGCGAACAGCCCGACGCACCCGAGACGCCGGCTCGCACCGAGGCCGAAACGCAACCCGGAACCGCGCCAGCCACCGAAACCAAAGACACGCCCCCAGCCGACCATCAGGCGAAGCCGGCAGAGCAGCCAGAGCAGGCCGAGGAAACACCCGATGCCGCGGAAGGCGGAGACGAGAAGACCGCTCCGCGCGCAGAAGACGCTGCGACCCAGAACGCACCGGAACCGGGAACCGAGACGCAGGCCACCGAGAGGACTGGGGAGGACGCGCCCGGCGACCAAGCGGCCGGGAACGCGGACGCACTCGCCTCGATCGTGGACGCCCTGCGGAAGATGGCCACGCGCATCCAGGCCCTGCAGGAGAAGACGGCGACGGACGACGGGGGCCTCGACAAGCTGGCCGCCGAAATGGAGGCGCTCGCAACCGCCCTCGAGGCCGACCCGAACGCGGACGTGGAGACGGCCCGCAAGCAGTTGCGCGCCTTGCGCGATCGACTCGAATCCGCTGAGAAGCGGCTGACCGGCGACGCGTCCCCCGTGCCCACGCGGCTGGTCCCCGAGGACGACGAGGACTACTGACGACCGCGCGCGGTCGACGCCCGGCCGCAGCCTTCCCTCCCGCCTATCCCGAAACCGCAGCCGGAGCGACCGGTTCTTCGGTCACCCCGGGAATCGCGCGCGTGTCCTGCCCCAGGTTGCAGTTGCGTTCGAGCAGGGTTCGCTGGAGCTCGACGCGGTCCACCCGGCGCGGCGGGATGCCGTGCTCGAGCGAGAGCGCGGTCGCGTGGCCCGCAGCTTCGCCCATGGCGTTGCAGCACATGACCAGGCGCGTGGCCGACTGACCCGGAAAGTCGGCCGACAGGCACCGGCCCGCCACCAGGAGATTCTCCACCTTCTGCGGCACGAGGCTGCGGTAGGGCACATCGTAGTGGGACTCCTGGCGCCCGTTCTGCATGTCCTTGCCCGACCGGCCGCAGACGTCGCAGAGCGCATCCGGCCCCCCGGGCGGGAAACTCGAGGACGCGAAGCCGTCGAGCCCGGCGCAGACGTAGCGCGTCTCGCCGTCGATCTTCGTCTCGAACCACTTCTGGTTTCCGGGGCCCGTGGGATTGTGCACGTCGAACCCGCGCCACGTGATCGCAATGACGTCGTCGAACTTGGCGCGGTTGGCCACATCGTAGCCGGTCAGCACGTACTCGCCGAGCACCCGCCGCGAATCGCGCACGCCCAGGAGCGGCGCCGTGTCCACGAGCCAGCAGTCTTCGAAGCCGGGCACGTGCTGTTTGATAAACGCCCAGAGAGTGTCGCACTGCTCGCGGCCCTCGAGGTACATGCGCGTGAGGTCGCGGTTCTCCAGGGGCTTGCAGTGCCGGGAGTGCGCGAAGCAGATGCTCACCTCGTCCCTGTGGCAGTGCTCGGGCCGGCCGGGCACATGGGTCATCCAGTTGAGGTGGTTGTCGATGGCATACGGCAGGTCGCCGGACGCGAGGGCCTTCTCGATCAGCTGCTCCCACCGCGGATCGTCCTTCTTGCGGTCGCTCTTCTGGTAGGCGTCCCAGTCCACGCCGCCCAGGCGGAATTCGAGCGAGCATCCCTGGGTCAGCCCGTCCGACTCCCGGCCGACGGAGAACTCGCAGCCCGCGAACGCGGCTGCATCCGCATCGCCCGAGCAATCGATCACGCGCTTGCCCAGGATGGCCTGGCGGCCGGACTTGGACTCCACGACCAGGCCACAGATGGCATTGTTGCGAACGATCGCGTCCACGACCGAGGTCACGAAAAGGATATCGGCGCCGGACGCCTGCACCATGCGATCGAGGACCAGCTTGTGCTTCTCCGGGTCGCTGTTGCGGTGCCAGAGCCCGTCGACCGCCTTCAGCTCCCGGAACATCTCCTCACCAACGCCCGAAAGGTAGTCGAGCGGGATGTTCACCAGACCCAGGGTCGCGAGCCCGCCCAAGGCCGAGGTCTGCTCGATCACCAGGGTCTTGCACCCATGGCGCGCGGCTGCGATGGCCGCGCCCACCCCGGCGATGCCACCGCCCGCTACGATGATGTCGTACTCCGACTCCACCGGCAGCGTGCGCTGCGGCTCCAGCAGCCCCCCGTCCTGTTCCCGGTACTCCAACATGACCGTCTCCTTGGTTGGTCTTCGCCCTTGGATTCTCTCCCCTGCCGCCTACGAAGCGGTGGGGGGGGCGACCTCGATCGCCTCGATCGCTTCCGAGGCGCAGTTCTCGTAACACTTGCCGCATCCGGTGCAGGTCTCCGGATCGATGTGCGCGCCGTCCCGGTCGAAGGTGATGGCGCCGGCTTTGCATTCGTTCACGCACCACCCGCACTTGGTGCACCCGCGCGTCACTGCATACCGTGTAGCCATCGCGTCTCCTCGCTGCTTCCTGCATCGATCAAGCTGAGGCCGCCTGCGGCGCGGCATACGCGCGCATGCCGCCCATCGGCACAGGCACGTCTCCGCGCTCGAGCCAGGCTTCGAGCTGCTCGAAGTGCCCATCCGACCAGCCTTCGAATACCTCGCACAAGGTCTTGCGCACGTGCGCCTCCGTGGTCTGCTCCCGCCAGTGCTGGAACGCCCACCGGTTCTGGGCCTTGGCCTCGGCATCCACGGCATCGCAGTCTACGCACGCCCGCAGGGTCCGGTCGAGCCGCGCCGCCACCTCCGGCTCCTGCCCCACTCGGTTCTCGATCTCGTCCGGATCGTTCGCGAGGTCGAAGAGCTGAGGCGCGAATCCAGCGTAATGCACGTACTTCCAGTCCCCCTCGCGCAGCATGAAGCTGCCGGTGTTCTGCAGGCCGGCGTGGTACTGGCCCCAGACCGCCTCCGGCCGGTCCGACGTGCTGCCTGCGAGTTCGGACGCGAGCGACCAGCCGTCCACATCCCGGGCGGGCGTGAGCCCCGCGACATCCAGGAGCGTGGGGTAGAGGTCCACGAGCGAGACGAGGGAATCGCAGCCCCGGCCGGGCGCGATGTCCGGACCGGCTGCGATCAGGGGCACGCGCACCGACCCTTCGTACATGGCGCTCTTGCGGTTCTGGCTGTGCTCCATCTGCAGGTCGCCGTGGTCGCTCGTGAACACGACGCAGGTGCTGTCGGTGAGTCCGCATGCATCGAGTCCGGCGAGCACCTCGCCCACCATGGCATCGACTTCCGAGAGCATGGCGCAATAGTACTGGCGGATGTCCAGGATCTCCTTCTCGGTGAACGGAGCGTCGCATCCCTTGAGCACGCGCATGTAGCGCATGACCGGATGGTCTTCGCGATCGGCTGGCGGCAGGGGGATCGCCGCGCGGGGGATCTGGCCGAGATACGCGGGCGACGTTCGGTAGCCCGCCATGGGGTGCGGTTTGTTGAATCCCACATGCAGGAAGAAAGGGGGCTCGCCTCCATACCGTTCCAGCCATCGGCGTGCCCGGTCGACCCGCTCCCAGTCCTGCTCGTGGATGCGCGTGTCGCCGTCGGACTCCAGCTTGGTGTGCGGGCGCTGGGTGTGCCGCGGCAGCTCAATACCGGACGCGCGGATCCAGCTCGTCAGGGCGCACCCGAGGGTGTGCGCGCCCGCGTACTTGTCGTCCCGGCCGATGGTGGCCGTGCGGTACCCGGCGCGGATCAGGTCGTGTTCGAACGTGGGATCATCCTCGGTCAACCCTTTGCGATTGTTCCACGCCCGGACGCGGTGGACGTGCTGCCCGCTCCACATGGACGCGCGCGAAGGACAGGAGACGGGAGAATTGCAGTAGGCCCGTCGGAAGAGCGCGCCCCGCGCGGCCAGCCGGTCCAGATGCGGCGTGTGCGCAGCCGGGTGCCCCATGCACCCGAGCCCGCGGCCGTCCATGCTGTCGCACTGGATGAGGAGGATGTTGGGGCGTTTCATGCGTCGATCTCCTGCACCTGGAACGTCTCCTGCAACGCGAGCAGCTCCTCCATGCGCGCGGCGGTCCAGCCGAGCGCCTCCACCTTGCGCGCGCGCGCCTCTCCTTCCATGCGGAAGGCGGGCGCGCCAAAGCCGATGGCCGCCCATACCCGACCGTCCGGTCCGCGGATGGGAATCGCACAAGTGTCCGCCTGTCCGTCGGCCGCACGCGCAGAAGCCATGCCCTGCTCCCGGATCCGTGCGAACGCGCGGTCGAGCTCCTTGCGCGTCTGTACCTCCGGCCATCGGTCGCCGGGCAGTCCCTTGCTTTCCACGATCGCTGCGCGCTCCTTTGGATCCGCATACGCCAGCAGCACGCGGCCGGTGGTGGTCTCGTACGGCGACGGCCGCTGCTGGAGTTCGGCGTTGACGGACACGCTCTGCTCCACCGTGGCCTTGGCCAGGTTGAAGCGCTCGCCCTTGCGCAGCGTGCCGACGGTCACGGTCTCCCGGATCGCTTCAGCCAGCGCGCGGGCGTGCTCTTCGGCCAGGGCCGCGAGCGTCCCCCGGCGGCGCCGATGCTCGGCCAGCGCCAGAATCTGCGGGCCGATGGCGTAGCGGCCATTCGTTGTCTTCTCGAGAAAGCCGATCCCCACAAGGGTCTTGAGGATGTGCGAGAGCGTGGCTTTGTGAATCCCGGTTGCGGTGACGATCTCGGTGAAGGATGCTGCATCCTTCCTATTTTGAATGGTTTGCAGGATTGCTGCCGCTTTTTGAAGCACTTGGATCATTTTGGAGTTTCTCCATGGCGATCGAGGTTCTTATTAAGAACCTTACGTCAGCCCTTCCGGTTTGTCAAGCGCATTTCGAGAAAGATGTCCGCATCACCACGGCTCTGCGGCGCGCGACAGCGCGTCCGGTGCAGCCGCTTGTTCGAATCTGGGCTTGGTTCAGAACCGGGTCACACCCAAAGGGCGCTGGTTGTGGCACTCTTGTTTGTGCAACGCGTCACGGGTTCCGCCCCAGGCAAGAGAGCCAGGACTACAACCGGCTCCGTGTCCGGATGGCCACCCCAAACCGGACGCTTCTGAACCAGGCCGGACGACGACGGGCGGACGGGATCGGGGGGCTGCTGGACGAACGCGAGAAAACCTCCTGCCCGGACGCGGTGCGGGCGGCGAACGGAAGCATCCACGCGATATACGGCCGCGCCCGGTACGGCAACAAGGTGAGCTTGCGAGCCGTCTTCCGGCAGGAGGACGAGGGCGCGGGACGCTGGCACAGCCCGGATGCCCGCGGCCTGCGCCCCTCGCTACCCCTTTGCACGTTCACCGTTGACAGCGCTCTGGGAAACCGTATGCTAAAAGGCGAATCTGCAGAGTAATTGCCCATCCCAAGAGGAGAACGATATGCCCGAAGAAATGCCGTCCAGTCCGGAACCGGAAGCACCCAGCGCCGCGCCCGATGCGTCGGCCGAAGGCCTGTCCAAGGATGCCAAGATGTTTGGCATGCTCTGCCACCTTGCGGCACTGGCCGGATTCGTCATTCCATTCGGCAACGTTATCGGCCCGCTCGTGATCTGGCTGATCAAGAAGGACGAGTTCCCGTTCGTGGATGATCAGGGCAAGGAAGCGCTCAACTTCCAGATCACCATGGCCATCGCCGGCGTGATCTGCATCGCCCTGGCCTTCGTCCTGATCGGGCTCATCCTCGCTCCCCTGCTCTTCCTGGCCTGGGTGGTTCTGACGATCCTCGGAGCAGTCAAGGCCAACAACGGGGAGAAACACCGCTACCCATTCGCCATTCGCCTGATCAAGTAGGCGCGCCACATCCCACCGACCAACCGCTCGGGAGCGGGTCTTGCGGAATCTGCGCCTGCTCCCGGCGGCATGGATGGCCGTCCGACACGCTCGAGCCGCTAAAAGCGGCCCGAGTCCTCCTGGCACGCCGCAGCCGAATACCCCTACCCAGCGATGCAAACCGATCTCGTGAGCTGACGCAAATCTACAAGGAAATCACGCGTGCTCTCCGAAATTCGGTTGCTTCTTCGCAGACTGTGTGGTAGTCTTCTGCCAGGGACAATGGCAATCACATCGAATACGAGATGTAATAATGCGCCCTGCCCGCCACACAAAGGAGCCCGCCATGGCCACAGAACGCCCCAAATACACGCTCCCACCAGCCAGAACCCGCGGGAGGCCTGAGACGGCCAGCACCGTCGGATCGCACCTCGCGAAACTGGCCCGCCTCCTGATTCTGAGCAGCGTGGCTCTGGTGGCCATGCCAGCCACCCCGACGGCAGCTCAAGACGCGAACCCGGACGAGCCTCCCCTGCCGCTGGCGGCGAACTGGAACTGCAAAAGCGGCAACGGGTACGGCCCCGCCTGGCAGTTCGCAAAGATGAAGCAGGGCCATCACCTGCTCTTCACCTTCCGCTTCGGACGGGGCGAGGCCGACCAGGCCTGGCAGGACCGCCTGCAGCCCATCTTCGCCTGGCTGGCCGAGCAGAAGGCCCCCATCTGCCTGCGCTGGGGGAACCTGATCAACGACGTCAAGGACCGTTCGCCCTTCAGCCCGAAGGAGCTCTGGCGCAGCGCGGGCAAGGCCATGATGGAGGCGCACGCGGCCAAGCTCAAGCTCATGCAGCAGTGGTACCCGGACCCGCCCCAGATCGTGATGCTCTCCAACAACGAGGGCAAAGCGCCCCGCATGAAAAAGGTCCTCAAGAGCGAAGCCTTCCAGAGCAAGCACGGCGACGTCAAGGACGAGATGGCCCAGCAGAAGATCGTGGGCGGCGGGTTCGTAGAGCGCTACAAGGCCCTGTTCGACGGCATGCGCGAGGCTGCCGGCCCATGGGGCGAGCGGATGCGCTTCATCGGCTACGCCTGAGTTCAAGGTCTGGGCCCAGGCCCAGGTCCTGGGCGAAAAACCCAAGCGGCGGTGGCTGCTCTACGCGTACGCCCCCCTCGGCGATCAGACAGGCGTCGAAGTCACCATCCCCGGCTTCCAGGCGGTCACGCTGGACATCCTCAAGCGCGGCGTGTTCGCAGTCGTGGACGAAGCCACGGGCGAGATCGAGCCGATCGAGGTCCTCGAGATCGAGGACTAGCGCTTCGGCCCGCAGGAGGCGCGACACCTGAAGCGTGCCCACCGAATGCGTCGAGATGGGTCCGCAGTTCGGAGGGTCCGGCTCCTGCCGGACCGCCGTGCACGTGAAGCGTTGCGGACGCGCAGAAGCGCGTCCCTCCGACAGTTCCATTGACCGAATCGTTCTCAATGAGCATGCGAACGCCGCCCGTTTCGCCGTTCGCAGACAATGCCCGACCGGGTCTGCAGGCGACTCAGAGCGGCTGTGGCGTAGCCCCGGCCTTGTTGATGAGCATTCGGAGGCGCACGGTATCCGACGTGGCGTCGCCGGACAGCACGTCCTCTTCCCGAAAGGCCGCCATCACGATCTCGCGCGCACCTGTTCGCTCGAAATCATAGGTGATGTAGACGGTGCCATCGGCCGCCTGATCCCCGTCGGGATACGAAACGCCCTCGCGCGCATCGAGCAGAAGCCCGCCGTGCCATGTCGCGCCATCGTCGTCGGAACCATAGGCCTTCAGATGCGAACGAGTCCCGTTGGAGCGATCGCTCGCGAAGTCGCCGTTGACGGGATCGTGCCGGACCAGCAGCAGCCGTCCGGAGGCCAGCCGGCGGATGAAGAAACGCGAACGGACGTGCGGCACCGATGACGGTTCCAGTATACTCCACGTGCGGCCGCCGTCGGTCGAGACGCTCTCATCGATACCGCGATTCGTGCGCACCCACATCCAGAGCGTGCCGTCCCGGCGCTCGACGATCATGTGTTCGTCGTAATTGCGAACCGCGGGCGGCACATCCGCGGCGCCGCGCTCCGACCAAATCGCGCCCCGGTCGGACGAGACCACCATCCCGGCGCTCTTCGCCTCGCGGCGGTGCCAGAACGACACCGGCAGCGCCCATTCCCCGCTCGACAGCTCGATGGGCTTGCACATCATGACCCCGTCGCACAGCCGTTGCGGCGCGGACCAGCTCGCCGCAGGGCCGTCCGACTCCGCAGCGGTCATCGCCCAGACACCGGAGCGCGATCCTGCAAAGCGATTGTCGGCCGCGTGCTGGGCCCAGAAGAACCACAGCCTGTCATCGGGATCGAGCCAGATCTCCGGATCAAAAGCGCGCACCGGCCCCTCGCCGTCCGGGTCGACCACCAGCTGTTCATCCGACCAGGTCACGCCGTTGTCCGTGCTGACCGCCAGCATGGCGTAGTTGTTGTGGTCCTCGCCCGGTGTGATCCCGCCGTACCAGACCGCCCACAAGCGTCCATCCTTGCCGCAGGCCAGGCTTGGGATTCCTTGGAACGCGCGCGTCGCAGCGCCGTACGCCGGGCCGGGGTCGGCAATCACCTTTGGTGCGTTGAGATAACGGTCAGGGGAATCGGCCATTGGTATGCTCACGCATTGCATTCCTGCGTCTGGCTGCGTGCGATCACTGTCGGGGCACTATAGCACGGCCCGTTCGGTTCGACAAGAACGGAATCATTGCAGGGCCACCGCATGCGCACGCGCGAGCCGTCGGATGGAGAAGGGGCAGCCATCTTCTCTGTACAGCGCCAGAAGAAGGGGCGGGCCCCGTCAATGCGACTGCAGACAGAGCCGGCCGCGGCCGCCTGCGCGGGCTGTCACTGCAGCCATCCCTGAAACGCCTCACTCTCACAGTCCGGCGCGATCCGGATGCGCCTGTCGCACTCCTGCCAGCGCAGAGGAAGCAGCGCCTCGCCGGCCGCAAGGCATACCAGTCGCCGTCGAGCGACATCCACCCGCCGCCCTCTGTGATCACGTAGACCTTGTCGAAGAGCGTTTTCTCCAGCACCTCGACCCAGGGGTCCTGCTGCCAATTGTGCTGGACCACGTGGCAGCGCAGGGACACCTCGGCCAGCAGGGCGTCGGCACTGGAGCCGGACGAGTGGGGCTTCGTTACCATGCGATCATCCTACTGCCGGGCGAAACAAATGGCAAGGCAAACGGAAAGCGGGTCCATGGACAACCGGGCCTGCAACCGCGTACGATAGGGAGAGCACCGGCGATCGGCTGGAGCGCAGCCAGAGAGCCCCCGCAGAACGAATCGCCGCCCGCCGGCAGAGGAGCGCTTCCATGACCATGACCTCCCGCGAACGCATGCTCACCGCCCTGGAAAGCGGCCGCCCCGACCGCCTGCCCTGCCAGGTGCACGGCTGGATGGGCTACTATCTCGACCGCTACCTCGACGGCGCCGACTGGTGGGAGGCCTACGCACGCTTCGACATGGACTATGCCATGTACGTCTCGCCCACCTACCGCTACGACCAAGGCGATCTCGCCACGTGGCAGGTGGAACGTACGGACCTGGGCGTGGACGCCGACGGCAACCGGCACTGGGAGGAGACCATGACCCCGCCCGACATGGGCGGAGATTGCGACCTGGCCGCGGCCTCGCAACAGGTCGGCGACAAGCTCTTCTTCCTCGGCGGATTCGATCAGAACGCCGGTTTCGAACACGGCACGCCCGCGGACGCCCGCTGTCTCGTCTTCGAGTGCTTCGAGGCCACCAAAGACCGCGCCGGCTACGTCATCGCCCCCTCCGACCACTTCTTCCACGGCGACCCCGCCAACCTCCAGGCCTTTGCGGATGCGTGCAAGGAGTGCACCTACTGACGCGCCGCACGCAGCCGGTTTCGTTCCGCGCCTCTGGTTTTCTCGTTGACGACAGCGCTGCCCGCCGCCAAGGTAGAGGCCTTCAAAGACCTCTGCACCGACCAAGCATGTGTCGCAAACGGAGACGCACATGACGGACGAACGGATCGAGATCCGGCACGGCACGCGCACAGCCGTGTTCGTGCGAGACGCCGCAGGCTGGCGGCCGGACTGGTTCTACGCGGGCGACCGGCCCATGCTCCGGTTCAAGGACCACGAGTGGCTCTCCATCGGCCACGCGCATCCGACCCACGCGCGCGAGGCCGAACAGACCGAAGCCGGTGCGATCTTCCGCGGGGAGACGCTCTACGGCCAAGTATCCGTGGCCTGGCGGGTCCGCGTCCAACCGGACCACGAAGGCGACGGCTTTGTGGTGGAAACCTGCTTCCGGCCAGCGGCATCCGTGGAACTGCTCGAAGCCTACACCTCCTACGAATGCCCGTACGACTACGACGGCAGCGAGACGTCGACCACCGTCGTAGGCCAGAACCCCGTAGTCCAGTACAGAGGCGAAGAGCGGATCACCCCGCCTGTCTGGCGCCACCCGGCGTGGAGCTACTCGCGCGAACAGGCGGTCCACCAGACCGCAGCCTGCAACACGCCCCTCCTCTGCCACGCGGTCGAGAACGCGGACGGCACGAACGCCCGCTTCCTCGCTTTGCTCGGCGACTGGACCGTCTGCCGCGTGCGCGACGTCTACCTCACGCCCACGCGGGCCTACACCAACGAGCGCGGTGCGCTCTGGGGCGGCGACAAGCCGCAGATGCGGGGCTACAAGTACATCGTGGGCGCGTTCAACTGGCAGAGCGCATTCGCCAAGGATCCCAACGTGCTGTTCGCAGCCGACGAGGATCATTGCCAGCGCGTAGTCCTCCAGTTCTGGAACGAATGCCCCGGCGCCACGCTCGACGCGTTCTTCCTGCAGGCGTGGGAGCGCACCGCGCGCCTCTCCTGGCCAACGGACGGCCGGGTGGAAGCGTTCGACCGTGCAGCCGAACGCGGTGTGACCTGGCAGGCGGCCGCCGGCTGGCTGTACGACACGATCACCGCAGACGTCGAGACCAAAGGCTTCTTCCACCCCGAACGCGGGTTCACCACGTACTCCCCCGGCACGCGGCCCAAGTTCGACAAGGACTATGGCTGGAGCTGGTGGCCCCAGTGGTGCGGTCCGCTCAACGTCCGGGCGTATCTCACAGCCGACCAGGCCCTTGCAGCGCGGTGCGCACAGTACGACGAACGCTTCGCCGCCTACGCTCAAAAATCCAATTACCACGAGCGCGCCATCGTCGGCGCCCTGACGGTCCTGCCCACGCTGTGGTGGCTTCAGGGCCCGGGCCGCGACAGCCAAATGACCGAGATCCTGCGCGAGCCGCTCCGCAAGGCCCTGAAAGCCAGCCGGGCGGAAAACGGGGGCGTGCGCGCCCTGGACTACGGGGCCCAGGCCAACACAGCGGAAGGATTTCTCCTGGCGGCCGAACTCTACGGCGAAGAGTCGTTCGACGCGCAGGCCAAGGTGCTGCTGGACGAAGTCAACACGCAGCTCGACGGCCACTTCTGGGAGTTCAACTGCGGGAAAACGGGCAATCTGATGCACGGCAACCAGATGCGACCCTTCGGCCTGGGGCACGCGAGCCTGGCCAACCTGCTGGTGTTTCTGCGCGAAGGGGACCGGGCGCGCCTCACGGCCGCGCAGCGGTTCATGCGCTTCATGATCGCGGTCTGTTACACGACCTTCAACGCATCCAAGGACCCGGACTTCGACTTTCGCGGCTGGGCCAACGGCTCGATCGCCGGCCGCGACCAGATCGCCGAGTTCCCGCCGTGGGAGACCATGAACTCGCTCATGGCCGTGGCCTCCCTGCTGGACGCGGACGAAGAGCACGACGGGAACCACAGCCTCTGCCACGCGCTCTGGTGCATCTCCCGCACGGGGTTGGCCGCCTATCCGGCGGCCCGCACCCGCAAGCGCGTCCACGGCGAGGACTACGCCATCCAGTATGTGCCGCGCGAAGACGTGGCGAGCGAGCGCGACTTCTACGATGTGCTGCCGTACCTCGCCTACGAGAACCCGTACGACCAGACCATGCTCGCCTCCTACCAGGGCTCGGACGCGCTCATGGCCGAACTCGTCTTCGGCAACGGGCTCGCGCGTGCGGACGACGACCGGCTCGGCGTGTTCGTGCCCGAGGCGTTCCGCGCCACGTCAGCTCTCGCCTCAGCGCGCACCGTGCACGTCTGGAACCCGCTCGACGCGGCTGTGGAGACCACGGTCCGCACCACCTGGCCCGACAACAGCACCTCTGACGAGCCCGTACGCGTGGACCCGCGCACCCGCGTGGCCGTGCAGTTCGTGAACGATTGACAACGACATGGCCCAGGGGACACAGAGGCTTCTGTGTCCCCTGGGCCATGTCGCCGTCAATGAAACCCGACGCTGGCGTGCCCTACACCTCCAGATCCCGCACCCAGATGTTGCGGAAGCGAACCGGATTGCCATGGTCCTGGAGCTGGATGGGGCCGCGGCCGTGAGGCTCGTAGTACGGCTGCCTGGGGCGGGTGGGCCCGTGCAGCTCCTTGTGGAGCTGGACCACCACGCCGTTGTGCAGCACCGTGATGCGGGCCGGCCGCAGCAGCAGGTCGCCGTCGAACCGCGGCCGCTCCCAGAGGATGTCATAGACGTGCCACTGGCCGGGTTTGCAGCAGGCGTTGACGAGCGGCGGGTGCTGGCCGTAGATGGCGGCCGTGCTCCCGTCGGGATAGGTCTCGTTCGCAAAGCAGTCGAGCACCTGGACCTCGTACAGATCGTGCAGGAAGACGCCGCTGTTGCCCCGTTTCTGCCCGTCGCCCTCGATCTCGGTCGGCGCGGACCATTCCACGTGCAGCTGGCAGTCGCCGTAATGCTCCTTGGAGAGGATGCTGCCGGACTTGGGCACGACCGTGAGGCAGCCGTCCGCGACGGTCCAGGGGCACGGGCTGCCGCCAGCGAGCTGCCACGCGTCCGCGCTGCTGCCGTCGAACAGAATGACCGCGTCCGATGGCGGCGTGACGGGCGGGAGCGTGGAGAGCGACCCCGGGGTCACCACCGGCGGTTGGGGACGGTCCATGCCGTGCACGGCAAAGGGGCTTCCGCGAACGAGAATCGGTTCCTGGTCTTGCGGCATCACGGATCCTTTCAGAGATCGCCGGATTTGACGCGTACGGTCTTGCCCGTCTCGGAAGACTTGCGCAGGGCCTCCAGCATGTACATGAGCTGCACGGCCTGGCGGGCCGAGTTCATGGGTTCGGTGCCCTTGAGCGCGGACTTGGCGAAGTCGGCGACCAGGCCCTGGAAGCCGACCTTCATGCGAGCCACGCGCTTGGTCATGGGCAGATCCTTCACCTCGACCCCGTCCGGATGATCGGCGATCAGCTTGCCGCGGTAGACGTCCACCCCGGCCTTGGTGCCGAGCACGTGCAGATCCTGCCACTCGCTCCGCGGCACCACCCCGTCCTGCAGGTGATCGGCATGCACCCGGTTCATGGCGAACGACGTGGAGAGGCTCAGGGTCGCGCCGTCTGCAAAGCGGATCATGCCGACCGTAAGATCGTCCGCATCGTAGGCCATGGAGAGCTTCTGCCCCTTGGCGAGGTAGTCGAACCCGCAGTGCATGCCGCCGAACGCCACCACAGGCGCGGGATTGCCCATGCAGAACCAGGCGTCGTCGACCTTGTGCACCCCGAGGTCGAGGAGCACGCCGCCGCCCGCGTTCTTGTTGACGCCCCATCCGCCGCGGAAGGGAATCCCGCGGCTGCGCATCCAGTGGCTCTCCGCGTGGTAGACCCGGCCGAGCTTGCCCTTCTGCGCGAGCTCGCGGCACGCCATCTTCTTGGGATCGAAACGCTGCTGGCGCACGTAGGCGTAGGCGAGGCCGCGCTCGTAGGCGTTGCGGGCGATGCGGAGCATCTCCACCGCGCGGGTCGTGGGCGGCTTCTCGCACATGACGTGCATGCCCTTGCGCAGACAGAACTGCGTGGCGTGGTAATGCATGTCCGTAGGCAGCGCAATGCACACCGCGTCCACCGCGCCCGACTCGACCATGGTCTGGTAATCGTCGAAGCGCTCGGCACGCGACGCGCCTTCAGCCACCTTGGTCTCGCCCTTCTTGGCGCTCGTCTCGATGAACTGGTGGTACCGTTCTTCCTGGGGTTCGGCGATCGCCGTGAGCGTGGTCTGGGGCACCTGCACGGCCGCCCACGCATGGTTCTTGCCCATGCCCAATCCCACGACTCCGACCCGCAACGTCTTTGCACCCGGCATCTCTGTGCTCCTTCTGCTCGCAGCCTCATGCTTGGAGAATCCCGAGGGGAGGAGGCAGGCGCCCTCTCTGGATATCCAATAGAAATACATGAGAAAGAAGGGACTTGCAAATGCCAAACCTTGGAGTTATCCTTGAGTGCTTGGAGATTTCTTGGATATGGATCTGCCCCGCTTCCGCGCCGTGCGATCGCCCGAGGCCTTCTGGTCGCTGGTCCGCGATCTCACGGCGCGCGTGCTCTCCAACCTCGGCCGCGGCCGTCGGGTGATCCTCATCGCCCCGCCCGTACTGCCCTTCCGGCCGAGCCAGGTCGGCCACATGCACGATCAGATCGAACTGCTCCTGGGAGGCGTGGGCGAAGGCGGCATGCGCCTGCGCGAAGGATCGGTGCCGATCCGGCCGGGTGCGGTGACCCTCATCCCGCGCGGCATTCCGCACCGCGAGTTCATCAGCGACCCGCGCCAGCCCTACGCCAACGTGGTGCTCAATGCAGGCGCCATCGCCTTTGGCGGACATACGCGCATCACGGTCGCGGAAGAGACCAACCTCCACTACCGTGCCCGCTTCGCAGACAAGCGCGCAGCGCGATCCTACCGTTACCTCATGGATGCGACGGCTGCGATCGCGCAGGGCGCTTCCGCGCGCGACCACCTGGTCCGCGGCCTGGTCCAGGCCGGCCTCGCGCTCATGCAGGACGCCATCGCCGGGCTCGCGCCGTACGAGGTGGCCGATCTGCTCGTGCACGTGGCCCAGATCTACGTGGAGACCCACCTCTGCGTGCCCGAGCTCTCGGTCGCCGAGGTGGCCCGACAGCTCGGCTACAGCCCCGACTACCTCTCCCACCGCTTTCACAGCGTGACCGGCATGCGGCTGTCAGCCTTCATCACCGAGCAGCGGATGCTCCTGGCCACCCGCCTGCTCGAAGAAGATGCGTTCAACATCTCGGAGGTGGCCCGCGCCTGCGGTTTCCAGGACCCGGCCTACTTCTCCCGCGTCTTCCGCGCGCGCTTCGGCCAGCCCCCCCGCGCCTGGCGCGCCGCCCAGAGCGCGGCAGCGGGGTGACCGATCGGTACGCGCGCACCGTAGCGGACGGCACGTCCACCTTTGCGACCGTGGACACGAATCCGGCGCGGACGGATGGTCGGCGGCTTCTTCGGCGGCTTCCATTTTCCGTTGACAACCTTCCGCCGACCGCGGTAGACTGGATGGCTTGGTCTGGCGTGAGGGGCGCTGGGCACAGAGAGTGGAGGTCTGCTCCAGGCGGCTGCAGAGGCGCGGCACGCGTTGCGGCCGGCGGGGCACGCCACCCCCAAAGCCCAGCAACTCATTGTCATCAAAGGAATTGCACGTGGCCAATCCCACCATCGACGTCATTGGCGCCCGCGAGCACAACCTCAAAAACGTGGACGTCTCCATCCCCCGCAACACCCTGACCGTAGTCACGGGGCTCTCCGGGAGCGGCAAGTCCTCGCTCGCGTTCGACACCATCTACGTGGAAGGCCAGCGGCGGTACGTGGAGAGCCTGTCCGCCTACGCGCGCCAGTTCCTGGAGATGATGGAAAAGCCGGACGTCGAGCACATCCACGGCCTGCCGCCCACCATCGCCATCGAGCAACGCAAGAGCGGGGCCAACCCCCGGTCGACCGTGGCCACGACCACCGAGATCTACGACTACCTCCGCCTGCTCTACGCGCGCGCGGGCATTCCCCACTGCTGGAAGTGCGGACAAGCCATCACGCGACAGACCGCCCAGCAGATCGTGGACCAGATCCTGGCCTCCGCCCGCGGCCGGCGGCTCGTGCTGCTCGCGCCCCTGGTGCGCGGCCGCAAGGGCGCGCACAAGGACGTGCTCCAGATGCTCCGCCGGGAAGGCTACATCCGCGCGCGCATCGACGGCGTGCTCCAGGAGATCCGCGACGTCAAGGAGGTGCCCAACAAGCGGCGCAAGCACACGGTGGAAGCCGTGGTCGACCGCCTCGTGCTCAAGGCCAAGGACCGCGCGCGCCTGGCCGACGCGGTCGAGAAAGCGCTCGCCCTCTCGGGCGGGCTGGTGGTCGCCGCCACGCAGACCGACAAGGACGCGCCGTGGGCGGACGCGATCTACAGCGAGAACTACGCGTGCGCCAAGTGCAACGTCTCCTTCGAAGCGCTCGAGCCGCGCATGTTCAGCTTCAACTCGCCCTACGGCGCCTGCCCCGCGTGCGACGGCCTGGGCACGCGCCTCGAACTCGACCCCGACCTGATCATCCCCGACCC
>CAZBZG010000042.1:20200-22719 GCA_964496245.1 uncultured Planctomycetaceae bacterium
GACCCAAGCCTGAGCCTGGCCGACGGTGCGATCGAAGCCTGGCGCCGCGGCGGCAAGCGCATGGCCATCCACTACCACTACAAGACGCGCGAGTTCGCGCGCGACTACGGCGTCAGCCTGACCACGCCCGTCAAGAAACTCCCCAAGAAGATCCAGCAGATCCTGCTCTTCGGCGACGAGGAGGGCGAGGAGGGCCCGGGCTTCGAAGGCGTGATCCCCAATCTCGAGCGGCGGTTCCACAACACGCAGAGCGAGTACGTCAAGCACCGCATCCACGAGTACATGTCGGTCCTGCCCTGCCCCACGTGCAAGGGCGCGCGCCTCAAGCCCGAGAGCCTGGCCGTGCTCGTGCACGACCTCAGCATCCAGGAACTCGTCAGCCTCACCGTGGACCGGGCCCGGGCCTTCATGGAGGACCTGGACCTCGACAAGGAGCGGGCCGCGATCGCCGCGCCCATCCGCAAGGAGATCCTGCGCCGGCTCACCTTCATGGCGGACGTGGGCCTGGGGTACCTCACGCTCGACCGCACGGCCGGCTCGCTCTCGGGCGGCGAGGCCCAGCGCATCCGCCTGGCCAGCCAGGTGGGAAGCGGCCTCGTGGGCGTCTGCTACGTGCTGGACGAACCCACCATCGGCCTCCACCAGCGCGACAACCGACGCCTCTTGGACACGCTCTGCAAGATGCGCGACCTCGAAAACACCGTGATCGTGGTCGAGCACGACGAGGAGGTCATCCGCGCGGCCGACCACCTGATCGACCTGGGTCCGCGCGCGGGCGAGGCGGGCGGCCGCATCGTGGCCGCCGGAACCGTGCAGGAGGTGATCGACTGCGCCGAGAGCCTGACCGGCGCCTTTCTCTCCGGCAACGAATACATCCCCGTGCCCGACACGCGGCGGCCGGCCCGCGTGCGCGGCAAGTGCCTGCGACTCGAAGGGGCCCGGGCCAACAACCTCAAGAACATCTCCGTGCCCTTCCCCCTCAAGACCCTGACGTGCGTCACCGGGGTCTCGGGCTCGGGCAAGAGCACGCTCATCACCGAGACCCTCTGCAAGGCGCTTGGCCGCGAGCTCCACCGCAGCCACGACAAGCCGGGCGCCTACCGCCGGCTGCGGGGCACGGACTGGATCGACAAGGTGATCGAGATCAACCAGACGCCCATCGGCAAGACCCCGCGGTCGAACCCGGCCACGTACACGGGCGTGTTCGACGACATCCGCAAGCTCTTCAGCCAGGTGCCAGAAGCCCAGATCCGCGGCTATCCGCCGGGCCGATTCTCCTTCAACGTCAAGGGCGGTCGGTGCGAACACTGCCAGGGCGCGGGCGTCATGCAGATCGAGATGCACTTCCTGCCCGACGTCTTCGTGACCTGCGAGCAGTGCCGGGGACGCCGGTACAACCGGGAGACGCTCGAGATCAGGTACAAGGGCCGCAGCATCGCCGACGTGCTCGACATGAGCGTGAACGAAGCCTGCCATTTCTTCAAACACATCCCGAATCTCCGCGACGGGCTGATCACGCTCTACGACGTGGGCCTGGGGTACGTCAAACTCGGCCAGAGCAGCACCACGCTCTCCGGCGGCGAGGCCCAGCGGATCAAGCTCTCGCGCGAGCTCGCCAAGAAGTCGACCGGAAATACGGTCTACATCCTGGACGAGCCCACGACCGGCCTCCACTTCGCGGACATCAAGAAATTGCTGGACGTGCTCAACCGCCTCGTCAACATGGGCAACACCGTACTCGTAATCGAGCACAACCCGGACGTGATCAAGTGCGCCGACTGGATCGTGGACCTGGGTCCCGAGGGCGGGGACGCCGGGGGCGAGGTGGTCTGCGCGGGCACGCCCGAGGACGTGGCCGCGTGCGACGAGAGCCACACCGGGCAGTACATCAAGGAGATCCTGAGCCGCGAGCCGGCCGCCCAGGCCGGGTGAGCCGTTGGGGCCGGATCGGCCGAGAACCAAGGGGGCGAACACCGCAATCAGGGGGACGCGCGCGTGCGCAAGAGCCGAGCGGCGTGCGCGGTCCGGCGGGAGCCGACCCCTCCTACGAACGGGCCCGCAGCCGGGCCTCTGCGCCTGCAAGGGTTATGAGGGAGACGCGATGCCGAACACCGCAAACGCTTCACGGGAGCCTCGAGACACGACATGTGCGCCTGGAGGCCGGGCCGGAGCGCGCACGCGCATCCTGCTCGTGGGCGCGCTCCTCTCGTTGCTCGGCTTGACTGCCTCGAGCGGTCCCCGGTCGCTGCGCCGGCCCGACGCCAAGCCGCACCGGGCCATGGTGCTCGTGGCCTTCGGCCGGGAGTGCGAGCCCGTTGTACGCGAGGCGCTCCAGCAGGCCGAGCGGTCGGTGGACGTGGCCATCTTCACGTTCACGCGCAAAAGCATCGCCCAGGCCCTGATCCACGCGGCCAGCCAGGGTGCCCGGGTGCGCATGAAAATCGACGCCGAGCAGGCCGAGTTCGAATATACCAAGGTCCTGCTCGACCGCATGGAAGGCGCGGGCATCCGGATCGAGC
>CAZBZG010000043.1:0-18698 GCA_964496245.1 uncultured Planctomycetaceae bacterium
AGGCACTTCTGATTGTGCTTTTTGGAGAACGTCTCCAAAGCAGTTGGATCTTCTTTCCTGATGCGGTTCGTCTCTAAATCCCCAGGAATCTGCGCAGCGCAATCAGAGGCTTGCGCAGAAGCCAGTAAGCCACGGATACCTCGTTCTTGCCGTACAAGACGGCCGTCCCCTTGAGTCCGATCTTGGGCGGCGGTCGACGCGCCCCCCAGGCCACCTGCCATTCGGCCTCGGCCAGGAAGCTGGTCACCCCCTTCGGGCTGAGGGAGGTGCTCGGTGCGATGGTCACCACGCGCGCGCGCAGGCCCGTGGCGGGCGACACGTTGAGGAGGATCTTGATGGGCATGGCGCGGTCGATGCTCACGTTGTCCGCCTCGGGCAGCCAGAGGCGCACTTTTGTGCGCGCGGGGTCCACGAGGGTGACGACGCGTTCGCCCACGCGCACGGGTTTCCCCCGCCACTCGTGCGGGCGTTCGACCATGACTTCGCCGGCCGAGCGGGCGCGCACCACGAGACGCTCGTCCTTCCACTGGGCGAGGGCCAGCCGGGCCCGCTCCTGGTCGAGCCGGTGAGCGAGCAGCGCCACCTCGCTCATGGCCTCGTCGGCTTCAAAGGCTCTGGCGCGCGCGCGCTTGAGGCGCGATTCGATGATCGCCACCTGCTGACGCGCGACCTCGAGTTCGTGCCGGGCCACGCGTGGGTCGTAGCGGAAGAGCGCGGCCCCGGGCCGCACCACGTCTCCAGGCTGCACGGCCAGTTCCTGAACGACCCCTTCGAGAGGAGCCGCCATGACCACGGGCTCCCGGGCCACGACCTCGCAGGGGGCGACCACGCGCAAGTGCACGCGGTGCACGAAAGCCACGTAGAGCGCGGCCATGAGGCCCACGGCGAGCGCCGTGCGTCGTCCGCGCGAACTCGGGAGGAGCCTCTTGAGGAGCGGGGGCGCGTGCACGCGTTCCCAGGCCGCGCCATACCCGTCCGCCAGGCTCTCGAGCAGGCGGAGTTCGTGCTCCGCCCAGACGCTCCCGCGCCGCTCCAGCCAAAGCCCGGCAGCTGCCCGTCCGTCCGCGTGGAGCGGAATCCAGGCCACGGACAGGCCGCTGCCATCCGAGTCGAGCACCCGCCAGGCAGCCGTTGCTGCACAGGCGTCCGCCCTGTCGAAGATCTGGGCGGCTTCCGGGTGGGGCAGGGCAGCGACGACTCGCTGCATGGCTTCGGCGAGTTCGGTGTCCGCATTCGTCTCCACCTGGCCGCTCAACCCCTCGAGCGCAGGACGACGGCCACCGAGACGCAAGAGGGCGGCCCGATCGTAGGGGCACAGCGCGACCGTGTCGTTCACGAGTTTGAAGACGAGACTCTGCCGGGTGGGGCTGCGAAAGGCCTGCACGGTGAGCTGGTGGATGGTCCCCAGCACTTGGGCGACCTGTTGCTCATCCGAAGGGGGTGGGCCCATGCTAGTTTCCGCGTGGCGAGAGGCGGACCGTGCCCCGCATGCCGCCGCGGAGCTTCCGGTCCTGGTTGGCCACTTCGGCAAAGACCTTGACCGAGGAGCTTGCGGGATCGATGACCGCGCCCACGTGACTGATGGTGGCCTGGACCACGCTTTTCGTCTCGAAGACTTCGATGGCCACGGTTGCGTCGAGCTTGACGTGCGGGAGTGCGGTCGAGCTCACGAGGAACTGGGCCCGGAGCACGCGATCGTCCACGATGTCTACGAGCTTCTGCCCGGGCTGGACGACCTCGTGCTTGTGCACGTGGACCTTGACCACGCGCCCTTCATACGGAGCGCGGATGGTACACGCACTCAGACGCTTCTCCGCCAAGACCAGGTTGGCCTGCGCCACGGCCAGATCCATCCGTGCGGTCTCGACCTCCGTCACCGAGGCTCCGCCGTCCACGAGCAGGTTCTGTTTGCTTTGAAACTGCGCCTTGGCGCTCGCCACCTGCGCCCTGGCCTTGTCGCGGTTCGCCGCGTAGATGGTCTTGTCGAGCTGGATCAGGGCTTCGCCCGCCTTGAAGATCTGGCCCATTTCCTTCAGAATGTTTTCGACAGTGGATGGCACCTCCGCCGACAGGGTGGCCCGTTCGTGGGGCACAAGGATCACGGAGATGGGACGGTCGTCCGGATCGGCCGCCCCGGATGGTTCGCCCGAGAAAAGGCTGAGGCATGCGAGCGAGCCGGCCGACAGCACGAGCGCCCAAGCAATGAGTCGGGCCTTCATGGAAAGCTCCTGACGTGCATGAACCGTGAGGCGCTCCCAGTCTAGAGGGGGGGTGACGGAAATTCAAAGAGAAAAGGACGCGGTTGCGCTTCGCACACGACAGGAGCGATTCTTCCCGACCCGCACCTACCAGAGCAATTCGGCGGCTTCAAAGGCCCGCGCCGCATCGCGGCCGGGCGCGGCGCAGGCGCGGAGGTCCTCGGTGTCGGTCGATGCGGGACGCCGGGACCGGTCGGCGTTCGCCGCAGGAAACGCAAGCGTTGTCGTACGGAGAGACCGCTTCGGGCCAGGAGCGTCGGCACGGCTGTCCGCCTGCGCAGTTGGCTGAGCGGCCGCGGCATCGTGTGGTGGCTGCGGCCGAGCTTGCGCGACCGCGCCGCCTGGTTCCTTGCGCTCTCCCGGAGACCGGCCCAGGGCATTGTCGAGCCGCGCGCCAGCCACCATGTACTCGGCATGGGCGTTCATGTGGCGCACCCGCGCGAGCAGGGTGTCGACCTGCGCATTAAAGACGGCCCGGGCGCCGACTTCGCGCTCGCGCTTCCGGAGCGCAGCGAGCAGACGCTCCTGCACGCGGAACATCCGTTCCGTGAGACGCGCGCGCCGATAGGCGGCCTCGAGATCGACGGCGGCGAGGTGCACCTGCGTCAGGATGCCCTGGGCGAGGAGGACGCGCCTGATGCGCACGAGCTCCACGTCGGCCTTGGCCGCTTTCCACTCGAGGATGCGGCGGGGCAGGGCCAGCAGGTTCCAGGCGACGTCCACGCCCACGGTGTTCCAGTACTGCTTGTACAGGTACGGATTGTCGTCGTAATGGCGGCGGCCGTAGAGATCCAGGGTCGGGCATATGCGCATGAGAGAGGCGCGTACGTCCTGGATCGCGATGCGTTCGTGCAAGTCCTGCTCGCGCAACTCGGGACGGTTCTGCAGGGCTTCGGTTTCGAGTTGGGGCAGCGCGCACACGGGTTCAGAAATCGTCGTGACTTCTGGCGGATCGGGAAGGACGAATGCGGTACCGGGCGCCAGCCCGATGAGTTCGGCCAGGCGTGTGCGGGTTTCAGCCACGCGCCCTTGGTAGACCGAGAGCGTCCATTCCATCCGCAACAGTTGCTTCTGCTGCTCGAGCGCGTCGGTGTCGGAGAGGGTCTTCTGCTCGATCTGTTCTTGGAGGCGTGCTTCGCGCTCGCGTGCCTCGGTCAGGACATGCTCCGCACGCGCTTGCGCCACGCTTGCGATGGCGAGTTGCCAGTACGCTCGGGTGACGTCGAGCGCAAGGCGCTGGCGCATCCGATCAAGTCGCTGGGTCAGGATGTCGACGCGGCGAGCGGACTGGCGCGCGCCGAGATACGAGAGGCCGAAATCCACGAGCTCCCACGTGAAGCCGACGCTCGTCCGACGCGCATGCTGCTCGCTCGACCGCGATGGCTCGAGCGATTCCTGCCCCGTGTCGACGCTTTCGGAGGAGGATGCTGCGAGTTCGTTACGGTAGGATTCATCCAGCCGCACGCGCACCGCGGGAAGCATCTTGAGCATCTCGCCGGTTGCCTTTTCTTTCTCGATGGCGCGTTCCTGCTGGAGCAGCGCGCGCTCTAGGTTGTGTTCCCAGGCGAGGCGGATGGCGGCCTCGACGCTGAGGGGCGAAGGCACGGAGATCGAACGCGCCTTGCGGAGGTGCAAATCGTCGCGAAGCAGGGCATGATGGCGCAGCGCGTCCGCGTCGGTGCGGAACGCACAGCTTGTGCACACCGCGGGGACGAGAAACCCGAGCCACGCGACCCGAACGGTCTGCACGATGCGGTGCAGTACAGAGGCGAACGTCCGTCCGATAACAAAACTCCTGTGCAATGCGTCCCGGCGCTAAGGCGCGCGCGACAAACCCGATACCTGTATCGACAGAACGATGCGTGAAACTGTTGGATTTACCGGCGTCTGCGGCCTTCGAGGAGGAACCGGACGCGCTGCAGGAGGGGCTGCGGGAGATCGCTCTTGCGGGCGATCGCGTGCAGTTCATTGCGCGGGACGAAAGGAAGCAGGAAGAGACTGGCCTGGGCCGGTGTCTTGGGATTGTGCAGCAGCGCGCGGATGACCTGCTGGTTGCAGCGGCAGCGCCGCGAGCGGGCCAGGTAGCCGAGAACCACGTTGCTCGTCACCGGGTTCTCCGCGATCTTGAGCATGGCATTCTCCGGCAGCGCGGGCGAGGCCACCACCTGCATGGCGAGCTCGGTGTGGTCGCTGCACGCGATGCGGATGCGCTCGCCCACCGTGCCGGTGTGGGCCAGGCGCTCGATTTGCTGCGGACGGAGTTGGCCGATGGTCGCGCGGCGAGTGTTCCTGCTTGCAGGAGTTGTCTGGGGCTGCGGTAGCGCAGGGGGCTCGTGCGTGCGCGCCGCGGCTGCTTGGGCAGGCCGCGTGTCGTGCGCAGATGGCGCGGGCGTGCGCTTGGGAGCAGGGGGCGGGGGAGGTGGGGGCGCACGGAACCGCGTCGTGCCTGAAGGACCGCACGGACGTGCAAACGGCCGCTCGAAGGGCTGCCGCCGCATGCGTACGCGGCGGAACTCAGCGGTGTCAGACTTGCCCGAACCGGTGTCGTGAGAGTCGTTCGCGCTGCCGACCATCGGCAGTCCCTTCCTGAGGGTCCGTCAGCCGCTCAGCCCAGCCAGAGGACGCGGCCTCACGCATCTGCAGAATACCTACAATTACCGTTCCAGAAGAACGCATGCGACCATAGGCCAGTGACGCAGTGCAACGCTGGCGCTTGGAAGCACTTCCGCTGCGCGCGCACACGTCGCGGCGCGTGACACACCATACGCAACGCGATGCATGACAAGACGTTGCGTCACCGCGATGCGTCCGGCACCTGCGCATGGCTCGCAGATCAGCCCGCAATTGCTACCGCGTGCGCATATAGATGAGGAACAACACGGAGATGGCTCTGCTGCACGGACGGACGGCCGCGTAAAGAAGCGTGCACGTCTGCGGTGTTGTGCGTGCGTTTCTTGACACCTGCGCAAGCGGCCTGGTGTGCCTGTCTCTCGTGCGGGCGCGATGAGATGCCGCACAGCTCGACGACCAGGTCGCGACCTGAATGCTGCGGGCCGCGTGGCTTGGCGGTTGACACTCGCGGTCTGTCGTCCTACCATACGCAGACCTGATCGCGGGCCGGGATCCGGTGGTTTGGCGAAAAATCTTAAAGAGTCGCGAACTTGCCGAAGGGAAACGCGTTCTTGCATACAGAGGAAGAAAAGCAACCTTCCTCGTCGGGCTGGAGATAAAGGGAGCCGCATCATGCCTGGAAGCGCCGTGCGAGCATTGTTTTGTTTTCGCAACGCAGGATGGTGCCTGTTCCTGGCGGGGGTGGTGCTCGGCGCGGCCGGTCGGGCACACGCGCGCGAGAAACTGGTGCCTGCCAATTTCCAGAAACACCGCGATGCGCTCGGCTTCGAGTGGGACGTGCAACAGCACGGCACCATCGGCGACGGCAGCAACGACTGTTTCGACGGCGCGGTCGCGCTTTCGGTGAACGGGACGAACTTCCAGCCCCAGACCTCGCAGATGACGTCAAGCGGCATCGAGTACGTGCTGGAACGAAAGAACCTGAACGGCTTCGACGTGACGCGCCGCATCCTCTTGGACACAAAGCGTTCGGTCGTGCGTTACATCGAATCCTTCCACAATCCCCAGTCCGCGCCGCGCCAACTCCAGGCGCAGTTGAGCACCACGCTCGGCAGCAGTTGTGCGCAGACCATCACCACCAGCGGACAGGTGTTCAGCGGTGCCCTGGGCAAGAAGGACGTCGGCCTACTGACGATCTCGAATACGCAGCGCCCCTGCGTGCTGTTTCTGCTGGGCGACCACCGCAGCGGCCACCAGCCGGCAGTGAACATCCGATCCCAGCGGCACTACCAGTTCAACTACACGATCAACGTCAAACCCGGGAAGACCGCGACCCTCGTACACCTCATGGCGCAGCGGCGGGGCGTCACACCGGCCTCGGTCGCCCAGATCGTCAAGCCGCTCTACCGCCGTCGCCTGATCCAACCCGAGATCCCGCGGGCGCTTCGCCGTACGGTGGTCAATTTCAGCGTCGGGGGTTGGGCCTCCCTGCAGCCGGGCGCGCCCCTGCAGCCGCTCCTCGCGCTCTTGGAGAACCTGGGCGTGGAGCGCGGCGAACAGGACGTGCTGGTCACCGGCGAAGAGACGCGCCTGCGCGGACGACTCATGAGCGAACCCTGGACCGTCAAGACGCGGCACGGCACGGTCGAGGTCGCGCCCGACGCGGTCGGCATGCTCTGCGGTGGAGCGGGAGAGGGCCGGCCCATGCGGACGTTCCTGCGCAACGGCGAGATCCTGCTCGGGCCGGTGGAGAGCCACGGCCTGCGCTTTTCCACGAGCGACGGGGTCATGGTGCGCCTAGAGCCGGCTTCGGTGCACATGTTCGTACGGGCCAAGCAGGGGGACGGCAAGGGGGTTGCACCGGAACATGCCGTTGCGTATCTCGAGACCCACGAGGGAGAACGCCTGGCCCTGGCCGGACAGGAGGACCTGCGGATTCCGGCGGCTTTGCCCTGGGGAACCGCTGAATTCCCGCTCCAGGCGATCGAATGTCTGACCTACGTGCGCAACGGACAACCGGGCTATCGCGTGGCCCTGACCGACGGCAGCCGTCTCCGCGTACTCCTGCGCGGGGAAGCGCTGACCGTGCGAACGCTCCGCTTCGGACCGATCCAACTCTATCCCCAGGCCATTGCGCGGGTGGTGTGTATCAAACGCCCCAAGCCCAAGACCCCGGCCAAGACGAAAGGCACAACCACCCACGGCGACGACGGCATCCCGGAGGCCATGGCCAAGAAGCTCGCAACCAAGGTCACCCTGCGATTCGACGACACCTCGGTCCCGGAAGCCCTCAAGCTGTTCGCAGAGCAGGTACGCGTGCCTACGCGCCTCGCAAAGGTCGAGCAGGAAGCCCCGGAGATCGGAGAGATCCGGCTCACGCTCCAGATCAAAGATATGCTCGCGCGCAAGGCATTGGCCTGGATCAAGGAGCTGAGCGGACTCGACTACCACATCGGTCCCAGCGGGATCGTCTTCGGACGTGAGGATGCGTCCGACCCCGAGCCGGAGGCGGAAACCGAGGACCCTGCAAAGATCCGCGCGCCACACTTCCGGCTCGTCGGCGACAGTCGTCTGGTCGGCCGCTTCGCCGAAGGGGAACTCTCTTTCATCGCCATGAACGGTCCCGTGACGATCCAACCCGAGCAACTCCGGCGACTCGAACGCCGCGACGGCGAAGACGTGGAGCGCTGGCCGTTTGCCGTTTCGTTGAACGACGGTGGGCGTCTGAAGGGCCGTCTCCCCCATCGCGTCATCCAGGTGAAGGCCCTGGACGGCATTTACCGGATTCCGCTGCAGCACGTCCAAGGGTTTGTCAATCCGGAGGCCCGTTCCGCCGCATCAGAGCCCCCCTCCGATCGCGCACCCGACGGGCCGCCGGCCGACTGGTAGGCCCCCGGCCAGAGGAAGGACACCATGACAGCTGCGCACTTTGCGCTTCGCGGTTCAGGGCCCCATCCACGGCTTACTTCTGGCGGGTGGCCGTTCGTTGCTGCGTCCATCCTCTGCATGCTCTCTCTCGCGCACGCAGAGGCGGCGGCCGCCGCCAACGCACGCCGGCTCGTGCCCGCACAGTTCACCCCGCGTACCGACGCCATGGGATTCCGCTGGGACATCAACCAGGCCGGGGCCGTGCAGCACGGCACCAACTACGCGCTCAACGGCGGAATGCAACTGCAGGTGAACGGCAACGCGTTCCAGTGCCTGCAGCCCTTGATGACCGCGGACGGGCAGGAACTCGTGCTCGTCGGCCAGGCAGGCCCGTTCCAGGTCACGCGCCGCATCCGGCTCCTCCAGAAGAGCGGCGTCCTCCGGTACGCGGATTTGGTGGAGAACAATACCGGAAGCGCGCAGACCGTGTCGATCACGCTGCACACGCGGTTCAACAACCAGGTACAGACCATGATGACCAGCGAGGGCCGCGTGGCTTCGGGGCCTCTGGCCAGCAAGGAGACGGGCGTCGTGGCCGTGCAACACACGCACCACAACCGCCCCAGCCTACTGCTGTGCCTGTGCTCCCGACAGGCGAAAGCCCGGCCCGCCTTGCAGAACAACGGCAACTACGAACTGCGCGCGACCTTCTCGGTCCCCATCCCATCGGGACAGGCGGCCGCCGTGGTGCACGCCGCAGCGCAGCGCCGGCTGGGCGGGGGCGTGGCGCCCGGGCAGCTGAAGACGCTCTTCCAGCCGTTCGGCATCCGCAGCCTGCTCAAGGGGGTGCCCGCCAAGGTCCGGCTCGCGGCCGTAAACGTACGCGGCGGCGCCTTCGGCGAACAGATGGACGCCTCGCTCCAGAAGATTCTGGAGGACCTCGGGGTCAGCCGTGGCAGCGCCGACGTGCTGGCTCTGGGCCGGGATACCCGGCTGCACGGCACGGCGTCCTGCGCTGCGCTTTCGCTCGAAACGAAATGGGGCGCGCTGAGCGTCCCCTTCGAACGCGTGGCCGCCGTCGTGGGCGGCAAGTTCACGGCCAACCGCATCCGCGTCTTTCTCCGGGACGGCCAGGTCTACACGGGCGCGGCCCCCCAGGGGCGCTTCCGGTTCGTTACGCACGCGGGGCTCTCCCTCGAGCTGGCAGCAGCCGATCTCGACCGGCTCGTGCTGCGCAAGGCACCGGAAGACGGCCGTCCGCCGGCTGACGTGCGCGCCTTTGTGGAAACCTTCGAAGGCGATCGCATCGCGGTCTCGGCCAACCCGGACCTGGCCTTCGCCTTTGTCACGCCGTGGGGGCAACTAGAGGTCGGCCTGGAGGCTCTGGCGTGGCTGCAGAATCCGCCCCACGGCGAGCCCGGGTGCCGCGTGGCGCTCAAGGACGGCACGCGATTCTTCGCCTATCCGGGCGGCAAGCCGCTCACCATGAAGACCCTCTGCTTCGGCGTGCAGACCTTTGATCCATCGTCCATGCGCTCCATCGTAACCGTCGGAGGCACGGCCGAGGAGGAGGCGCAGGACGCGCTCGACGCGCCGCATGCGCTTCTGGTGGGCGAGAACCGTCTCGTGGGTTCCCTCGACCTGGAGACGCTGCGGTTCGTGGTCGGAGAAGAGATTTTGCCCGTGGTGCCCGGACAGATCCGGCGCCTCCTGAATCTGTTCGAGGGCGAGGCGCCGGCAGACGGGCGCCCGGTACGGTTCGAGGCCGAGGTCTGGGGCGGCGGCACCATCTGTGGCACGCTCCAGCACGCCACCCTGCCGTTGCGCGTGGGCGAAACAGTGTTCCGCGTGCCCGTGCGCGACGTGATCGAGATCGTGGTTCCCAGCCCCCACGTGCCTGAGAATCTCCGCAACCGCATCGCCAGGCTCATCCGCGACCTCGGCCACCCCGACTGGCAGACCCGCGAAAGCGCCAGCCGCAAGCTCGCCGAGATCGGCTACATGGCGCGTGCGCAGTTGCGTGAAGCGCATCAGCAGAGCGCGGACCCCGAAGTGCGCCGCCGCGTGCAAGCGCTCCTGGAGTCGCTGCAATGAAGACGCGGCCCGCTGGCATGTTCGCACAAGCCGCACGCCGGGCCGTCCGGCGCTGCATGCTGGTGCAGGGGCTGGAGCGCGCCGCTCGCTCCGGCCTCCCCCTGTTCGCGGGGTTGACCCTACTCAGCGCTGCCGTGCGGTTCGCGGGCATTCGCTGGCCCGAGGCGTCCGACGCCTTCGGCGTGGTCGTACTATGGGCGGGCGCCCTGGCCGTCTGGACCTATGTCCGCCGTCCCACTGCGCCCCGTGCGCTTGCCCTCTGGGACCATTGCGCAGGCCGACAGGAGATGTTCCTCTCAGCCTGGGTGTTCGAGACGCTCGGAGACGGCGAGGCGGGCGAGACGCTCCATTGCGACCGCGCAGCCGGCCAGCTTCGCGCCGAGCTGCCGCAACTCGGCAACCACCTCCGTGCGCCTGTCCCGTATGGGGCCGTGGCCGGCGCAATCGTCTTTCTGGCGTTCGCCGCGAGCGATTGTCTCGTGCGGCCGCTTCCGGAAGAGGACCGGCCCCTGGCGGCGGCGGCCCGCCAGCGCGCGAAACGCATGGGCCGCGAACTGAAGCGCGCAGCCAAGGATCTCGAGCGGGTGGAGGGCGCTTCGTCCGCCGACCGCGAAGCGGTCCAACGGCTCCAGAAGCTGCTCAAGGATACGGCCGAGCGCATCCAGGCCCTGAAGCAGGAGACCCCGCGCGAGGTGCTGGAAGAGCTGGAACGACGCGCGCGCGAGGCCGAGAAGCTGGCCGAGCAGCTCGAAGGCGCACTGGAGGAACCGCTGTCGTCCGACCTGATCGCCGAACTCGAGCGGAACGCGGACACCGCGGATCTGGCCGCCGCCCTGCGCGCCGCAGACGCCGCGCGCATCGCCGCAGAAGCGGAACAACTTGCCGCGCGACTCAAGAGCAAGACGCTCTCGCTCGCGCAGGAGGAGCGCCTGCGCCGGGCCCTGCAGCGTGCGCTGGACAAAGCGAATGCCCGGGATCGCCGCCTGCCGCTTCATAAGGACCTCTCGCAGACGCTCCAACACTTGAACCGCAGCCGCCGCCTCCGCAGCCGGAACCAGCCGCAGCGCGCCCAGCAGCAGCGCCTGCAGGCCGGGCAGCAGCTCGCGCGCATGGCGGGCCGCTACCGCCGGCTCCAGCAGCGCCGGTTCGCGCGGCGCCGGTTGCGGCAGCTCGCCTCCCGCCTCCGCCAGGCGGGCAGCCGGATCCTCGGAAGCCAGCCCTCGCAGCTCCAGCGCCTCTCCAAGCAGCGCCACGCCGGCCTCTGCCGCCTGGGAAGCTCTGCCAGCCAACGCCAGTTGAATCAGATGGCAGGGCTTCAGGGATTCTTCTCCGGACGCCGGCCGGCCGGCCCGGGCCAGGCGCCAGCCGCGCAGATGCCCCAGGCGGGCCCCGGCTCCCCCCCGGGCAGCGGCGGCACACCCGTGCCCGGCAGCCAGCCCGGACAGAACCGCAGTGGCGCCTCCGGTGGGGGGGGTACGCCCGTGCCGGGTGCCAGCGGCCGGGGGAGGGCGGGAGCAAGATCCGGGGCCCCAGGCGGCGGCACCGGCGGCACCGGCGGCCTGCAGGCCGGAACCGGCAGCGCACCGTATGGCACGCAGGCCACGCAGCCGCACGCCACGACCGAGACCGGTGTCGTGTCCGGTGCGCCCGAGGAAGGACCCTCGGCCGTGCGCACGCTTCCGGGCCGCGCGCATACGGAAGATGCGCGACGCGCACGCCAGGACCTCGCCCTGCGCTTCCTGCGCGCCGAAGAGGAGGCGCTCAGCGAGGAGCCCCTGCCGATCTCGCGGCGCGACCAGGTGCGTCAGTACTTCGCAACGCTTCGCAAGCAGATGGAGGAGTGACCCCCCGCGCGCTTCACAGCGTGGATTGCCTGACACGAAAGGACAGCTCATGGGCGATGCAGACACCCGTCCGCTGGAAGGACGCATCGAGGCATTTTGCGCGCGTTTCAGCCGTTTGCGGGAGGAGATCCAGCGCGCCATCGTCGGCCACCGAACGCTCATCGATGATACGTTGGTGGCCCTGTTCAGCCAGGGGCACGTCCTGCTCGAAGGGGTGCCCGGACTGGGCAAGACCTACCTCGTCAACGTGATCTCGCGCGTTCTAGGCCTGAGCTTCGGCCGCATCCAGTGCACGCCGGATCTGATGCCGGCCGACATTCTCGGCACGCACATCGTGAACGAGGATGCGACAGGACGGCGGTCCTTCCGCTTCGAGAAGGGGCCCGTGTTCAAGCATCTCTTGCTCGTGGACGAGATCAACCGCGCCACGCCAAAGACGCAGGCCGCACTCCTGGAAGTCATGCAGGAACACAACGTGACTGCCGGCGGCGAGCGCCACGAGCTGCCCGCTCCGTTCTTCGTGCTCGCCACGCAGAACCCGCTCGAGATGGAAGGCACCTATCCCTTGCCCGAGGCGCAGCTGGACCGCTTCTTCTTCAAGCTCAAGGTTCTCTTCCCGGACGTTGCCGAGCTCGTGGAGATTTCCAACCGGACCACGCGCTTCTGCGATCCCGATCTCACGCGGGTCGTCGGCGGGGAAGAGCTCATCGGCTTTCAGGAGATGCTGACCCACGTACCCATCGCCGAACCGCTCACGCACTACGCCGCCAGCCTGGTGCTGGCTTCGCATCCCGACGGCAAGGAGTCCCCCGCATCGGTGCGACGGTACGTGGCCTACGGCGCGAGCCCCCGCGGCCTGCAGGCCATGGTGCGCGGTGCCCGCGTGCGGTGTCTGCTCGCCGGCCGCACAGCCGTATCGGTCGAGGACATTCAGAGCGTGGCGCGGCAGAGCCTGCGCCACCGCATCATCCTGAACTTCGAGGGAGACGCCGAGTCGGTGGACCCGGACCGCCTGGTTGAGGAGATCACCCAGAGCGTGGCCACCCCGGCCAAGGGAGCTGCATGAGTATGACCGGTCATCTTGACAGCCCCGAACGGCCGCACGCGCGTCGCGGGCCGACGTTGTCGACGCTGGCCGCGGCCTGCGTATGGGTCTTCGCGGGGCTGATTGCCGCCGGAGAAGACGACGCCGCTGGGCCGCCGCGGGCGCTGGCCGAACGCTCCCTCGCCCTCCGGACCGCCTTGCACCGCGACCCCACGTTGGACGAACCGCTCAAGCGCCTGGTCAAGATGTACCGGGAGGAGAACCGCACCCAGGAGCTTCTGGAGATGTACCGCGCGCATCTCGCCCGCTTTCCCGACGACGCGAACGCGCAGGCCGTGCTCATCCGGCTGCTGGCCGCGTTCGCCCAGCCCGAAGCGCTTGCCAAGGCGCGCGGTGCAGCGGAACGGTACCCCAAGAACGCCTACCTGCAGTTCCTGCTCTACCAGCTGTTGTCCCTCCGGCATGAGCCGGGCGCGCTCGCAGCCCTGGACCGGGCCATCGCCCTGCAGCCCCGCCCGGCGCGCAAGCGAGCGTGGATCGAAAAGCTTTTGCCCGAAGCGCGCGATCGCGGCCAGCCGGGCCTGGCCAAGAAGCACCTGCAGTCCCTGGCCGCGTCCGCCACGACCGCGCAGGCCGCGCTCGACGTTGCCCGCCGCATGATGGAGTATGGGCATCCCGCGATGGCCCTCGAGACCTTGCAGGCGCGAGCCGAGCGTTCGCCCGCGCCCGAGACCGCCGTGGAGATCGCACTGGCTACGGCCCGTGCCGAGGCCGCACTGGGAAAGCGGGCGGCGGCCGTGGAGCGGCTCGAAGCGCTGCTCGAGCGGGTGACCGCCGACTACTGGCGCCGGCGGGACATCCTGCGCCAGCGCCTCGCGCTGGCCGAATCGGAACAGGAGCGACAGCGCTTGCTCGATGCCGCGCGCACGCGGGTCGAGGAGCATCCCCAAGACGAAGCAGCGGTGCTCGATCTGGCCGAATTGCTCAGCGGCTTCGAGTTTCGCCGCCAAGCCCTGCACGTCCTCCAGGAAGGCGCCCGTCGCATCCCCGCGTCGAATCAAATCGAACAGGCGGTCTTCGAGCTCTTCGACCTCCTTCGCGACGAACACGGTCGCGCCACATTTCTGGCTGAACGCCTCGCGGCGACGCCCGAGCGTGACGACTTGGCCCTGCGCTACGTCAAGACGCTCTTCCTTTTGGGCCGACGGAAGGAGGCGCGCGAGCGGCTCGCATCTTTGTGCGCGGACCTGCCGGAGGAGACGCGTCTCCCGCGCCGCCTGGATATGGCCCGCTTTCTGCGACGTTCCAATCTGTCGCGCGACGCCATGCAGCTGTTCAGCCAGCTGCACGAAGAACTGCCCGCCCGTTTGGACGTGCGGCGCGAGCTTGCGGAGCTCTGTCTGGCCACCGGGCACCGCCAGCGGGCGCGGGAGCTGTTCGACGGCGGGCTTCCCGAGGACGCGCCGCTCGAAGCCGTGCTCGACGCCGTGCAGTTCATGATCGAGCAGCGGCTCTTCCTGGAGGCGCGCACCGCTCTGCGCCAGCGCATGGCTGTGGCCAAGACGAATCTCCAGCTCCGCATGCAGCTCGTCAACGTGGAGAAGCGCCTCGGCGATCCTGTGGCCGGCCAGCGGGTGCTCGAGGCGGCCCGTTCCCTGGCCGACACGGTGGCCCGGTATCGCCAGTGGCTCGAGGGCGCGGCCGATTTCTACGAGGCCTTTGACTCGCTCGAGAAGTTCTTGGGCGAAGAGGAGCGCCGCCTGGCGGGCGAGCAGGGCGAACGATGGAGCGAGCGGGCAGTGGCGCGGCGTCTCGCGTTCGCGGAAGTCGCCGCGCGATCTGGATTCCAGAACACCGCGCTCGCGCTGCTGGAAGCCGATCTGACCGCAAATCCACCACAAGCCATACGTGTCAAGCTGCGGCGCCGCATCGTGGCCGCGCTCGCCAATGGGGCGTTGGTGTCTGATGCGCTCGAAGCCCATCTCAAGGCGCTGGCCGAGGAAGACCCCCATGCGCGCCACGAGGTCAACGCGCGTCTGGCGTGCCTGTACGCGCGGCAGAATCAGCACCACGAGATCCGACCGCTGATCGAGGATCTCTCCATCGAAGCGATCCACGACCCCGCGCTGCTGGCGGCTCTCCAGAGCGTACTGGCCGGGTTCCGTCGCACGGACGCCTGGATGCGCGCCCTCGAGCGGCTCACCCGGCTCGATCCGACAAACCGCAACACCTGGGAGAAATGGATTGCGGCCCTGGCGCAGCGGGGGGACGAGACCACACTGCGCGTGGCCCTCCGGCGTCTGCTCGCAGGCGTGGAGCGCATGCCGCTGGCGGCGGACACGCACAAGCTCCTGCGCGGCCATCTGGTCGATTCCTACTGGCGGTCGATCGTGGACACGTTCCAGGGAGGCACGCCGTCGGATCTGCACGAAGTGCTGGTGCTGCTCGGCCAGGTCGGAAGGCAGGCCCGCACGCACCCGCATTCGCTCTGGATCCTCTGGACCCGGGCGCATGTGCTGCACCGGCTCGGCCGCACAGCCGCGCGGGACGAAGCCCTCGACGAACTGGAGCGCGTCGCACGGGAGCGTCCCCTCCAGCCGCCTGGCGAGGCGGCGGCGGGCCCTGGGGCTCCCGGAGGGGGTTCCGCGTCCGCCGGTCGGGGCGGGCCGCCGGCCTCTTTGGATCCGGACAAAGCGTCCCCCGGTCTACCGCGTATCTGTTTTCCCGATGGGTTGAGTCTCGACATCGACGCAGCGCGGTTCGTGCTCACCCGTCCGCGCGCCGACCCGCCGGATCTGACGCAGGAAGAGCGCTGCGGTCCCCGACCGCCTCTGGCCGTGCGATGGTCCTTTGCCGCTACGGGGGGAGTTCCCATCACGCGTGTCGTGCCGGTCGGAACGACGCGGATGCTTGTGCTGGATGCGGGCGGCCGGCTGTATGCGCTCGATGCAGCCGGCGGCAAGGTTGTGTGGCACGTGAGCGGGGTGGGGGAGGGGCGCACGCTCTCCACCAGCGGTAATGCCCAGCCCCGTGGCGCCGGATATCCCGCAAAGCTCGTGGTCGAGGGGAACGATCGCGTGTACGTGGCCGGCGCCAAGGTCCTCACTGCCCGGTCGCTCGAAGACGGCCGGGTGCTCTGGCGGACGCGTCTCGCTGCAGCCTTTGATCCGTTCGCGCATGGCGCGGGCGCCCAGATGCACGGAGGATGGACCTCGTGTGCGCTGGCCGAGGACAGGCTCTACGCGTTTGACGCTGTCAGCTCCACGCTCTTCGAGATCGACCCAAGCACCGGCAAGATCGTGCAGGAAACCGGCCTGCCGGGACCGACCGTCCAGGTCTCCACCGGTGGCCTCCATCTCTCCGGGCCGGACCTTTTCGCGTATGGCACGCGTACCGCCATTCTGGATCGCACGAGCGGTCGTGCGACCTGGTCCTTCGCGCCCCATGAAGCGCGCACCTTCCCGTTCCGGTTGCGTGCCCCGGAGAAAGCGGGCAGGCCCGGCAGGACGGCGGAGGGTGCGTCCGCCGCCGCAGCAGCAGCAGCAGCGTCCGCAGCGTCCGCACGGTTCGCCCACACGCGCCGCGGCATGTGGGCTGGGCGCATGCCATCTGGGGGCGGATTCCGACAGGCGCGGCCGCGCACGCAGCACCAGGTCCAGTACTTCGACTTTCTCCAGCGGCAGGCCAGCGGCTGGTCGCCTTCCCGCGGCGGCATGCAGCCGGTGGCTCTGACGTCGCCATCCGTACTGTGGGCGCGGGCCCCCCACGCGCGGCTCGGCCTCCTCTGCAAAGAGCGACTGCTCCTCATGCAGGAGGGGGCGCTGCAGGTCCTGCGCCTGGACCTGCCGGTGGCCGCGCGCCGGGTGAACGTATCTGGAACCTTTATCGGCCTGGCCGGGAACCGGTGCTGCTTTCTCCAGGGCGCGCAACTCCAGATGGTGGACCTCGCGTCGGGCCAGTCGAGCACCTGCGCAGTGGATGCCGTGCACGAAGGCGCGCAAGCGCCGTGGATTCAGGCCTGCGTGGACGGGATCCTGGTCTACGCGAGCGGGCCCGAGGGGATCGCGTGCGTGAATACGCGCACGGGCGCGACCGTGTTTTCCGCTCCGTGGCCCGCGTCCGTACGGCCGCCGCGGGCACCAACCCCGACCGTCGCAGAGGAGCGCGCGAGCCATCCCGCCTTCGCTTCCGGCGTGTCCGTCGGAGTGCCTGCCGGCTTTCGCGCGCGGCACGCGGCGACCCCGTGGGGACACGCCCATCCTGGCGTGACGGTACAGTCCCCACGCTCGGTCCACTACAAGCTCCTCGGCTGCATGGTCCAGCAGAGCGGACATGCGGGGCCGTTCATTCCGCCCGTGGCGCAGGTGGCCAACGGGTGCCTCTACACGACGGTTTCCCCCGACCGCCTGGTGGCGTTGACCGAAGAGGGTCCGCCATGAGCACGAACGTGGAAGGGGAACTCTTCGATCCAGCCTTCCTCGGGCGGCTGCGCGCGCTCTTCTTCCGGCTGCGCCGACGACGACAGCTCCGGCGCAAAGGGCAGCAGGCCACGCCCACCGCCGGCTTCACACGCGAGTTCAAGGACCATCGCCATTACGTGCCGGGCGACGACTTCCGCAGCATCGACTGGCGACTCTATGCCCGGCTCGAGAGGATGTTCGTGCGCATCTTCGAAGAGGTGCAGGAGTTCCACGTGCACATCCTGGTCGACCGCAGCCGGAGCATGGTGGATCCGTTCCCGGAGAAACGCCTGTTGGGCCTGCGGCTCGCGGTGGCCTTGGCGTATCTGGGGCTGATCAGCCAGCATCGCGTCTCCCTCTTCAGCTTCGGCGACGACGTGCAACGGGAGCTGCCTCCGCTGAAAGGCCAGGGACACATCCACGAAATCCTGCAGCACCTCTCCCGACTGCCGTTCGATGGCGTGACCAGCCTGACGCGGAGCCTGGCCGGTTTCCGGCCGAACCGCGACCGCCGCGGGCTCGTCTTTCTCATCAGCGACTTCTTCGGCCGCGCCCCCGAGGAGGCCGAGGAGGCCATTCGCAAGTCCGCCTCCTCCACCCGCAGGAAATGGCGCCCGCGCTCGAAGGCGAATTGCAGCTCCTGGACGTAGAGACACAGGAGGTGCGGCGCATGTGGCTGACGCGCCGCGAACTGCGCCAGTACGCCGAGGCCTTCCGCGCCTACCGCGAAGCCCTGGAACGCGTCTGCCTCGGCCGACAGGTCGACTACGTCCACTGGACCACGGACCATCCCTTCGAGGACATGTTCCTCGATCTGCTCTCGCGCGGAAGCGCGCTGGCGGGCACGTAGCCGGCGCGAGACACCCGAAGTCCGCCGCCGGCAGACGGCACAAGGCACGAGGATCCGCGCATGCGTTTCATGCACCCCGAATACCTGATGTGGGCGGCGCTCGCCCTGGGCGCGGTGGCGCTCTATCTCTTCCGGCGCCGGCCCAAGCGCGTGCGCGTGAGCACGCTTCCCTTCTTTAAATCGCTGGCCCGCGAGCACCAGGAGTCCGCCTGGATCCGCTGGCTCAAGCGGCTGCTCTCGCTCCTCCTGAGCCTCTTGGTGATCTTCGCGGCCGTGGGCGCGCTCGCGCGCCTGGTCGTCAGCCCGCGCCAGGGGGCGCTGCGCACGGTCGTGATCGTGATCGACCGTTCCGCGTCCATGGGCGCGAAGGATGCGCGGGGCCGCACGCGGCTGGCCGAGGCCCGCGAGCGCATCCGTGCGCGCCTCGCCGGCCTCGACGGCGGCGTGGGCGTGATGGTCATGGCGTACGACGATCGGCCCGAGGTGCTGGTGCCGCGCACGCTCGACCGCCGGGAGGTGCGCCGTGCGCTCGGGGCGATCGCGGTCCGGCCGGTGGGCGGCCGCGCTTCGGGCGCCATGGCGCTCGCACGCACGTTCGCGGCCATGGACACGCCTGCGGTCCTCTGGCACGCCACGGACACGGCTGCGGGAGAGGCCGCCACGCTGCCGGATCCGGAGCTTTATCGCGAGTTCACCGATCAGACCGAA
>CAZBZG010000043.1:18708-22287 GCA_964496245.1 uncultured Planctomycetaceae bacterium
GAACCGGCTGCGGACAACAGCACGCCCGGCCGTTCCGCTGCAGGCGTGGCGGTCCACTGGATCGACGTGGCCCTCGCCGAACCGGTGAATGCCGGCATCACCGCGCTTGCGCTGCGGCCGGTGCCGCTCGAAGCCGGCCGGTACGAGGCCTTTGTGCAGATGCACGGAAAGGTGCCCGAAGAGCGGGAGGCGAACATGGAGATCCGCCTCGACCGCAGGCTCATCTCCGTACGCAAGGTGCCGATCCGCAGCAACGGGCGCGAGCGCCTGCTCCTGCCGGTGGAGGGCGGCATGGGTGCGGTACTGAGCTTGCACGTGAAGCTCGCGGGCGATTGCCTGCCGGCGGACGACGCCGTGTACGTGCGCATCCCGGCCGACGACCCCATCCGCGTGCTCTGGGTGGCCGACGGAGCCGATCCGTTCACCCAGCTCGCGTTGCAGAGTCTGACCACGGGTGGCGAGGTCGAAGTCTTCCGCACCGAACCGGAGGCGTGGCCGCCCTCCGAATCGTTCGACGTCGTGCTCTTTGACGGGTGGCTGCCCGAAGCATGGGAGCGGGATGTCGCGACCGTGGTCCTGGATCCGCCCGGCGCGTGCGGCCCCGTGCACGCGGTGCGGCTGCAGGAAGGCGGGGTGCCCGTGACGGATCTGCGGGCAGTGGACGAAGGCCATCCGCTCCTCTACGGAGTGGCCAGCAGCCGGGTCGCGCTCACCCAGACCGCCGTACTCGCCGCCGAGGGCCCTCTCCAGCCGCTCTGGATGAGCGCGTCCGGGCCGCTGCTGCTCGCAGGCGAGGTCGCGGGCCAGCGCGTCGCCATCATGGCCTTTGCGCCCGAGCGCTCGGAACGCCTCCCCCTCATGGCGTCGTTCCCCCTGCTCATCGGCAATGCCGTGTACTGGGCCGCGCGGCCGGCCATCGAGGCCCAGAGCGCGAACAACCGCCGTACCGGGGACGTGGTCGAACTTTGCGGCAAGACCCTTCACTGGCGCGTACCCGGCCCGGTCCGGGACGCCCACCATCAGGTCGCGCTCACCGGACGCTGGACCGCGCTCGACCGGATCGGCCTGTGGGAGACCGATGCCGGCCAGAAGGGGAGCGCAGCCCTGCTGTCCGTACGCGAGACGCGCCTTCCAGCGAGAGAGGCGCAAGCGCGTGACGCTGGCGGGCAGGCGGCGGCCGCCGGACTGCTCCTGGGCGGGGGCGATCTGCGCGCGGCGCTTCTCTGGAGCCTGTTGGTGCTGCTGTTGGTGGAGAGCTATCTGTTCCACCGGCATGCCGTGTACTGAGAACGGGCGGCTCTCGGGCCGCCGGTCCGCTCGATCGAGGAACCCGCATGGACTGGGAAAACGCGCTGCTGCTCCTGCTCGCACCGCCTGCGCTGCTCCTGCTCTGGTGGTGCCAGCGGCGGTCCGCCCATCCCATGGGGCCGACCCGGCGGCGCCTGCTTCTGGGCGTGCGCGGCGCACTCGCAGTGCTCGCGCTCGTCTGCCTGGCAGCGCCCGCCTGGGAGCGCGTGATCCACGCCGAAGCGGTGATCTTTGTGGTGGATCACTCGGCGAGTCTCGGCCCCGCCGGCCTGAAGGCCGCATGCGAGCGCACCGAGGCACTGGCGGCAGGACTCTCCGGAAGCACACCCGTGGGTGTGGTGGCGGCTGGCGCCGTGGCGCGCGCGAAGCGCCTGCCGGAAGCCGCCCCGCTCGCGCTCGCGGCAGATCACGACCTGATGGAGGCGATCGGCCGGCAAACGGATCTCGCCGGTTCGGTCGCGCTCGCGCGCGGCCTGTTTCCGCCCGGCGTCGGCCGGCGGTTGGTGCTCGTGACCGACGGCCAGGAGAGCCGCGGCGACCTGCTGGAGGCAGCGCGGGAAGCGGCTGTGGCCGGCATCGTGATCGACGCCGCGCCCATCGCCGGCGACGCCCGGCCGGACGTGCGCGTGGTCCGTTTGACACCGAGCCGGCGGCGGTCGCACGAAGGGGCGACTCTCTCTCTGCGCGCCGAGGTCGAGAGCTCCGTAGACGGCAAGGGCCTGCTGCGTCTCTTCGAAAACGGCGTGGAAGTGGACCGGCGCGAGCTCAGTCTCCAGAAAGGGCAGTCGCAACCGGAGACCTTTCGGCGCACGCCCAACCAGCGCAATCTCTACACCTACCGGGCGCGCGTGGAGGGATTCGCGGGCGATTCCATCCCCGAGAACAACGAGGCCATGACCCTGGTGGACGTACGGGGCCGGCCCGTGCTCCTGTACGTCGAGGGCGATCCCGAGGAGGCCCACTACCTCGTGGAGGCCATGGCGCGGGAAGGCATTCGTCTCCAGGTGCGCCCGCCGCGCGGCATCCCGGAATCCCTGCAGGAGCTCGCCGGCTACGATGGGGTCATCTTCTCCGACCTCCCCGCGCACAAGCTCACCCAGACCGTGATGCAGCGCATGCGCGACTACGTCGAGGAGCTCGGCGGGGGGTTCCTCATGATCGGAGGCCAGCGCTCCTTCGGTGTGGGCGGGTACTACCGGACGCCCATCGAAGACATCCTCCCGGTCAAGATGAAGGCACCGGACAAGGAGAAGCGGTACGCCACCGCGCTCTGCCTGGTGATCGACCGATCGGGAAGCATGTCCGGCCAGAAGATCGAGATCTGCAAGTCCGCGGCCATCGGCACGGCCGAGCTGCTTCACCGCAAGGACTACCTGGGGGTGGTCGCCTTTGATTCGAACGCGACCTGGATCGTGCCGCTCAAGCGCGTGACGTCGACCGCGACCGTAGCCAGCCAGATCGCCACGATCAACGCGGGCGGCGGCACGAACATCTACCCGGGCATGGCGGCCGGGCACGAGGCGCTGCGCAGCGTGCGGGCCAAGGTCAAGCACATGATCGTGCTCACCGACGGGCACACCACGGGCTCGGGGTACCACGCGCTCGCCGCGCAGATGCACAACGAGAAGATCACGATCTCCACCGTGGCCGTGGGGCAGGGCGCGGACCAGCCGCTCCTGCGGGCCATGGCCGCGGCCGGCGGCGGCGAGTTCTACATGACCGTGGATCCCTCCTCGATCCCCCGCATCTTCACGCAGGACGCCATGGTCCACATGGGACGCCTCATCCAGGAGAAGGAGTTCGCGCCCAACCAGGTCGAGCGCCACCCCATGCTCAAGGGCTGGGCCGTGAGCGAAGCGCCGGCCCTCCTCGGCTACGTCAAGACCCTGCCCAAGGCCACGGCCCAGATCCCGCTCGTCACAGACGTGGGCGATCCGCTGCTCGCGCACTGGCGCTTCGGCCTGGGCAAGGTCACGGCCTTCACGTCGGACTGCAAGTCGCGCTGGTCGTCCCTCTGGATCACGGGGTGGCGGTCGGGCTACAGCCAGTTCTGGGCCCAGGTGCTGCGGGAGATGGCGCGCGAACCCCAGGGGCGGTACATGGACATCCGCCTGACCGAGGGGGGAGAGGAGGTCGCGATCGACGTGGACCTGCTGGAGAGCGCCGCATCCTTCCGGAACGAGGCTGAGGTCGAGGCCGAAGTCTACTTCGTGTCGGCCCGGAGCCTGGGCTCCAACCTCAAGCGTTGCGCGCACCTGACGCTGGAGCAGC
>CAZBZG010000044.1:0-22119 GCA_964496245.1 uncultured Planctomycetaceae bacterium
TGCGGGACGCTACGCAGCATATTGCCGGAAGACGACGCTGCGATGCGCATAACTGGCTATTTGGCAATGTATTACGAGAAGATGCTTTGCGGCATATTCTTAGTATCGTGCGCATGATAATCCGGATATTTTTCGTTTGACGACTGCTCGCATGGGCAGTAGTATGGCCCCATACAGATGTCTTGCGGACGGTTCCGGGTTCCGGGGGACAGTATATTTAATTTGACTGCATCGCTCTGTTCAGCCATGCTGCCCTCATAGCACGTGTCGCACGGATCGTGGTTCCTCACCTTCCGCATCCTGTGACGCAACGCGGCAACCGCCGCCAGAAGACGTTCCTTGAGGATGGCGATTCTCGGCTCTACCTGGACGTGCCTGCTGCAGGATGTGCTCGGCCGCGGGCCGGGGTGTGGGCGTACTGCCTCATGCCCAATCATGTGCACCTGCTTGTGGTACCGTCCACTGTGTTGTCAAGGGACACGCATGAACAGTCGAGCCCCTTGGCCCTGCAGATCCAGATAGCACACATGTCTCGGAATCAAGGCGACAAACGAGACGGGTGTCTCAGGACTGCGAAATCGTCCATGCTGTCCGCTCTGCAAATTCCGCAGGTAACGGGTCTGCCGGGCGCTTGGTCGGCATTCTCTGCGATGGTGCCACGGACACGGTCCGTTCCGGTATCCGCTTCTGGTGCCGCATGATCTTGGGCGACCCCATCCCACTGCCCATCGCCCCCCACCCGTTCCGCCTGCTTGCTGCAAGGCAAATGCGCTGAAGCTGGAACATCGTTTGCTGTCCAATACTTCGGCTGAAACCAGCGGTTGGTACGCAGCGTACGTTCTATCTTGTATACGTCGCATAGGAGGAGAAACCATGTTGAGCGAACCCATGCTGAAGCAGTTGAATGAACAGATCACCAAGGAGTTGTACTCCGCCTATCTCTACCTCCAGATGGCCGGCTTTCTGGACGACCAGAACCTGTCGGGCATGGCGAATTGGATGAAGCTCCAGGCCCAGGAGGAGATCGCGCACGCCATGATCTTCTACAACTACGTGGGGGAACGCGGGGGCCGCGTCGAAGTGGGCGCCATCGACAAGCCGCCGGCCGAGTACGATTCGCCCCTCGACGTTCTGGTGAAGACCCTGGAACACGAACAGAAGGTGACAGCGTCGATTCACAGCTTGATGGATCGGGCGGTCGAAGAGAAGGACTACGCCACGCAGGACAAACTCCAGTGGTTCATCGCCGAACAGGTGGAGGAAGAGGCGACGCCGACCGAGTTGGTCGCCAAGCTCAAGCAGGTGGGCGACGGCAACGGCCTCTTCCTGCTGGACCGGGAGATGGGGGCCCGCTCGTTCAAGCTTCCGTCGCCCCTGGCGAAGGATGAGGGCTGAGCGCGGGAACGAACCGCACCGCGCCCAGGACACGTCGAGCCGTTGCTCTCGCTGGATGGAGACTGGCGGCGTCTTTTGCGCATGGCAATGATCCAGGTACAGAAGGGCTCGTGCGCAAGCACAAGCGCACGGGCCAACGGCCGGGAGCCGAGCGCTTCGCGGATCGGGTCGAGAAGAAAGTGGGGAGGGTTCTGCGCATAGGCGAGCCGGGTTCAAGTCCAAAGCCAAGCGCAAGGCGCGAGACACACGGGCCACCCCCTCGCGTGAGCGGAGATACGTTGTGTGTCCCCCCCGCGCCCCCGAACTCCATTATGCGGTATCTTTCCTCAATCCAACCGCTCCGCCAGCTACGTGGTCGCCAGGTCGTCGCGAAAACGCCTGTCGGTCTTGCGCCTGCGCCTGGTTGCAGATGTCCCTGCTCGCAGCGATTGACAGAACCGCGCCTCCCCCTATACTGGACCCCTGGGAGTCGTTGCGTCGCGCGCCGCAGGGAAGAACGCCCATGCCCGACCCATCCGCAGAGAGCCAGTCCGATTCGGGCCGCCTGCTCGGCCAGACCATCGGGCCGTACAAGATCCTGTCGCTCCTGGCCGTGGGCAAGCGCGCCCAGGTCTACCTCGCCCAGCACATCGTAATGGGCCGCAAGTGCGCCTTCAAGGCCACGCCGCCCCGGGTCAGCATGACCGACAAGAACATCGAGCGCTTCCGCCGCGAGATCCGCATCACGGCGTCCCTGCAGCATCCGAACATCATCGAGTTCTACGACGCGGGCAAATACAAGTCCGGCAAGTATACCGACGAGGAGCTGATCTACCTGGTCATGGAATGCTTCGACGGCATGGACCTGGCCAAGCGCTTCGCCGGCACGCCGGCGCCCATCGACGTGACCGTGGCCGTGGGCACGCAGGTGGCCTCCGCCCTCGTGGCGGCACACGAGCAGGGGATCGTCCACCGCGAGATCGAGCCGGACAACATCCTCATGAGCAACGACGGCTGGATCAAGGTGGTGGACTTCGGCATCGCCAAGGCCTACGAGAAGTCGGCCGGGGGCGAGATCACCGATCCCATGGACTTGCTGGGCAGCCCCAGCTTCATGGCCCCCGAGCAGGCCTGGGCGCCGGACCGCATCACCCCGCAGGCCGACATCTACGGTCTCGGCGCGCTGCTCTACTTCTGCCTCACCGGCCGCCCCCCCTACGAAGGGGACCAGCCCATGGAGATCATCCAGCAGCTGGGGGCCCCGCCTCCGTCCGTGGCCGTGCTCCGGCCCGATGTGCCCGAGATCCTGCGCGACCTGGTCGAGCGTGCCATGGCCAAGGATCCGGACGATCGTTTCTTAAACGCGGAATCGCTCTACCAGGAATTGGCGAACATCTCCCTCGATACGGACGCGGGCACGAAGAGCCCTCAGCCAGCCGATCACACGCCCACGCCCAACGCACAGATCCTGCTCAAAGGATTCGCCCCGGCCAGCCGGATCGAAACCAAGGAAGGCAAGGGGCAACGGGCCATCGCGTACCTGCGGATCTTCGGCCCCGTGGACGGCTGCTGGGAGTACCGGCTCGAGGACAAGAAGATGACGATCGGCCGGAACCCGGACTGCGACGTGGTGCTGAGCGACAACGCGGTCTCCCGCCACCACGCCAGCCTCTATCCGGGCGAGGACGAGCAGCACCTGATCGAGGACAACCAGTCCCGCGCCGGGCTGGTGGTCAACGGCGAAACCGTAGAACGCGCCACGCTCCGGCCCGGGGACACGATCCAGATCGCGCACTACATCCTCCAGTATCGCAGGGACGCCAAGCACGTGAGCGACGAAATCCGCCACTTCCCCTTGAACTTCCTGCCCACGAGCATGGAGGCGCGCTACCGGCTGGTCTACTTCCCCCCCGGCCGGATCTTCGAGACCGGGGACACCCTGCCCATCGGCCGGGGCGGCATCTACGTGCCCGTGGAGGTGGCACCCGTGGAGGACGTGTGCGCCGAGGTGGAGCTCGCATGGCCCAACGGCAAGAAGCGCACCTTCCTGGCCGAGATCCTGGGGACGCTGCCCAGCGACGGCAAGCTGCTCCTCTGCCTCAAGCTCCACCTCATCGACAAGGAGCGCTACGAGCGCGTGGTCAAGCGCTCCCGCCGCGGGCCCTGGGCGACGGCGCCGAAGATGTAGAGGGGTTGGGTGCTGGCCCATTCGCACCACAATCGCCAGACGTTTGCCCCAGGTGCTGAGGGTCCTGCTTCTGCAGGAGCGCGCTTCACGTGATGCGCTGTGGACGCGCGGACGCGCGTCCCTCGGTTGTGGGGTTCGGACGCTTGCCCTCTGGACGCCCTGCTGCGCCTCGTTATCGGACCTCCCTCCGAACGTATTATTAGACAATGACTTGCGACTAAAGAGCGGCTATCGGGCGTCGATAATGAACCTAGAGAGACGCGCCGTCAGAGCCGGAGGAACGTGTTGCTGAGCCGGATCTTGCATGCGATGACGCGGAGTGCGACCGGGCTGACGGCAGCCTTCCGGAACGGAGTCCGGAGGCTCTGGGAACCACACCGGCTAGAAAGCCGGGAGGAAGCGACATGGATGTCGACCCCATGCCGATCCAGTCGATCTTCCCTTTCCGCGACGCGCCGCAGCGACGCAAGCGCCGTAAGAATCGCTCGCGTAAAAGAGAAGATCCACGAAGCCAGGCGGATCGAGACGGCGAGCACGCAGAGAACAGGCGGCTTGACCTCCTCGTCTGACACCGACCGCGAAGCCGCTTGAAGCCGGCCGCCATGCGCGCGTCCGCGCGCGGCCGGTCTTCCCCTTGCTCCCTCACGCTCTTCCTGCTGCGCGACCGCCTGGCCACCGGGATCGGGCAGGACACGTTTGGGTCACGGTCGAGGACACGGGCTGCGGCATCCCGCCCGCGGACATACCGCGCGTCTTCACTCCCGTCTTCACCACCAAGGGAGAGCACGCACCGCCCGGCCGCCCCCAGGACGATGCGCTGCAGAAGCGGCTCGAGGAGCTGGACGTCACCGCCGTGCTCCTCAAGCCGGTGGAACTCCACGAACTCCTGCGCGCCATCCGCACCGCGCTCGCGGCCGCGCAGCCGGACAGCCCGTCCGATGCAGCGGGAGACTGAAGCGGAAAACGACGCGCGCCATTTCCGCGTCAGGCTTCGCTCTTGCCGTCCGTGCGATCCGACGATTGTTTCTTGCGCCGCTGGCGGGCAAACTCCTCGAGTTCGGGCACGGGGATGACCAGACACGCGATCCAGTAGCCCACCGCGCCCAGCACCACGGGCACCAGGCCGCGCTCGAGGCGGGCGAAGAACTCCGGCTCGTAGGGAATGCTGTTGCGGGCAAAGTAGACGAAGACGCCCATGAGCCCGGCGGCGAGCCCGATGCGGAAGACCGACCAGTGCAACCCGCCGAGGACCTTGCTCCAGGTGCCCGCCCCGGCCTCCGGCCGCAGCCGGCGCTTGAGGCAATGCCAGAGGATCAGGACATTGATCAGGGCGGTGCAGGTCGTGGCCAGGGCCAGCCCGGCCTCGCCCAGGGGCACGGCCCCGAACGACCGGGCCGCGAACAGACCGGTGCGGCCGAGCGACGCGATCTCCGTGCCCGACCAGGAGAGGTACAGGTCGGGCGCGTGCACGAGCACGAGGTTGAGGACCAGGTTGACCACGACCATGGCCATGGCCACGCGCACGGGCGTGCCGAACTCCTCCCGCGCGTAGAAGACGCGGGTCAAAAGGTGCTGCAGACTGAAGAAGACGAGTCCGCCGGCGTAGCAGGTGAGCACGCTGGCCGTGCGAAACACGGCGCCGTCGGTGAAGACGAGGTCCGGCTTCTGGAAGATCAGGCGCACGAGCGGATCGGAGAGCACGCCCAGGCCCACGGCCGCGGGCAGCACCACGAAGACCACCAACCGCATGGCGCGCTCGAGCTGCTCGAGCAGGGACTTGTGATCCCCGCGCGCGGCGTGGCGCGCGAGAAAGGGAAAGGCGGTGGTGGCCACGGCGATGCCGAAGACGCCGAGGGGCAGCTGCATCAGACGGTTGCCGAGGTAGAGGTACTGGACGGCCCCCGCCCCCTGCTCCGGGCCGAACGCGAGCGCGCCCGCGATCAGGTTGTCGATCAGCACGTTGACCTGCACCACGCCCAGGCCCAACGCCGTGGGACCGAGCCCCTTGAGCACGGCACGCACATGCGGCTGTCCGAATTCCAGACTGGGCCGCACGCGCACACCCACCAGCCACAGCACCGGCCCCTGGATCACGATCTGCAGCGCCCCGGCCACGAGCACGGCCGCGGCCACGTAGAAGATGGCCGACCGCGCCTCCGAGGCCGACCGCAGGAACCCCAGCCCGTCTTCCCCCCGCCCGTAGGCGAGGAAGGCGAAGGTGACGAGAAAGCAGAGATTGAGCACGATGCTCATGGCCGCGGGCAGGCTGAAGAGGCGGACGCTCTGGAGCATGGCTGCGAGCAGGGCCGCGCAGCAGATGAGGCAGAGGAACGGCAGCATCACGGCCAGCAGCTCGAGCGTCAACCGCACCGGGTCCTCGAATCCGACCAGCTGGTCGAGCCCGAGGCAGAGGAGCATGCCCGCGCCCGCGATGCCGGCGGTGACGAGGGCGAGCAGCGTGAACACCGCGCTCGCCAGGCGCGCCGCCGGCTCAGGCCCCTCGGTCTCGCGCACCTTGACGAACACGGGCACGAACGCGGCCGTGAGCGCGCCCTCGCCGAAGACGCGGCGGAAGAGGTTGGGGACGGTGAAGGCGAGCAGAAAGGCGTCGAGCACGCCGCGCGCGGACCCGAAGAGCGTGACCAGGCAGATGTCGCGCGCCAGGCCCAGCAGGCGGCTCGCCAGGGTGAGCCCGCTCACCCGCCAGGCCGATCCAGCCATGCGGTCGTCGTCGAGTTGTTCCGGAGCCTGGGGCTCGGACCTGTGCGTTTCAGTCACGTCACCTCCGCGGGTCGGACCGCGCGCGAACAGGCCGGCACAAAAGGGCCGCAGCCCATGCGGGAGGCGGCTTCCCGTCAAGCCGGGGCCGGCCCGGCGCAACCCATTTGCAGAACATCCGGTCCGGGTGTATAATAATCTGTGCATGATACGCATGTGTTCCAGGACATGCAATGCCGGAGGCTTTTGATTCGATGCCCATTTACGTCTACGAACACACGGGAGACGGCTGCTCACGGGGAAAGCGTTTCCTGCTCAAGCAGCCGATCAAGGAAGACGCCCGGACCGCGTGCCCCTGCTGCGGCAAGCCGGTCGAGCGCCTGATCCAGCCCTCGCACATCTCCACGCCCAAGGGGGACAGCGAGCTGCGGGACAAAGGCTTCGCCAAGCTGGTGCGGCGGGACAACGGCGTGTACGAGAACGTCACCGCCCTCGACCACGAGAGCCGGGTCTGGGAGGCGGACAAGCCCGAGACCATGCCGGACATCAAACGTCGCATCCGGGACTGACGCGCGCAGCCGGCCGCACCCGCACGCGGCCGGCCCTTTTGACACGGGAAGACGACGCATGCACGACCGCCGCTCCATCGTCTGCGTCGCGCTCCTGCTGGTGCTCGGCGCCTCCGCCCTCCAGGCTGCCGAGGACCTCCGCTGCAGCCTGTGCGGACAGAAGATCACGGGCGATCACTACCGCATCAAGAAGGACGGGCGCTCCGTTCCGATCTGCACGCGCTGCGCCGAGCGCATCAAACAGGCGCAGGAACTCCGCTGCGCGATCTGCGGCAAGAAGATCTCGGGCAAGCACGCCAAGATGACGGTGAACGGCAAGAAGGTCCCGGTCTGCATGGCGTGCGCGGACGAGCGGATCCCCCGCTGCAGCGTCTGCGGCAGACGGTTGGCGGGCCAGTACTACCGCCTCGAAGAGAACGGCAAGACCCTCAAGCTCTGCAAGGACTGCATGAGGGACCGCGCCCCCCGGTGCGCCATCTGCAACCGGCGCGTCCAGGGCGAACACCTGCGCCACAAGGATGGTTCGGTCTACTGCAAAGCGTGCATGAAGCTGCCGCGCTGCCAAGCCTGCAACCGTCCGCTCGCTCCCGGCACGGGCGTGGAAAAAGGGGGCGAGCGCTTCTGCAAGACTTGCGCGGCCAGAATCCGCGTCTGCGCCTGCTGCGGCGAGGTCATCCGCGGCACGGGCTACAGCCACCCCTTCACCGAGGGGATCTTCTGCGAAGCCTGCGAGAACGAGCGGCCCAAATGCAAGTCCTGCGGCCGGCCGATCGCGGGCGACCCCATTCTCGTGGGCGGCACGCGCCCCATGTGCGAGGACTGCTTCCGCACGGCCGTGCTCACCAAGAAGGGCATGGAGGCCATCTTTGCGGAAGCCAAACAGATCCTCCTCGAAGCGCTGGACGAGAGCACCTACCACGAACTGCCGGTGGAGATGGTCGACGACATCGCCGAGGTCCGCAAGCAGGCGGGCATGAACGGAAGCCACAAGGAGCTGGGGCTCTTCAAGCGCACGGGCGAGCGATACCGGATCTACGTGCTCTACGGCCTCTCCGAAGCCCTGGCCTACGAGACCCTACCCCACGAATGGGCCCATGCCTGGTTCGCCGAGAACGGCAACCGGCAGCATCCCCAGTGGGTGGAAGAAGGCTTCTGCCAGTGGGTGGCCTCCCACGTGCTGAAAGCCAAGGACTTCACCCGCGGCCTGCGCATCCTGGAGAGCCGCGACGATCTCTACGGCCGGGGATACCGCTACATCAAGGCCATCGAGAAGCAGGGCGGCCAGAAAGCGGTCTTCCGCTACGTGCGCACCCCGCCCGGCAAGGGCAAACCGCATCGCAAACGGGAACGGCACACCGCTGCGCCCTGAGCGATGTTCGGCCGCCCGGTTCTTCGCAGCGCTTACTCCCGCGATTTCTGTCAGGTCCGCTGTGCGCTCGGCACATGGCCGAAGGCGCGGCGAAAGCACTGGCTGAAGTAGGCTGACGGACATCAGGCGGATCTGGGCATACGCCCTGCATCTTTCCCTGACCGGAAAATGGTGCCAGGAAATCGGCCCGAACGCAACCGCGCAGCAGGCAGACGCGCCCAGCAAGAGGACGACACCATGCCCAATGCGCAGGACACGCCCCCCATCGACCCGCGCCACATCCAGACGGGCTTCGAGATCCCGAGCGAGGGCTACTGCGACCAGCCGTATGTCGTGGTCAACGCGGACAGCACATGGACGTGCGTCATGACCACCGGCTGCGGCCACGAGGGCGCGACCGGCCAGCATGTGGTGAGCTTCCGCACGGCCGACCAGGGCCGCACCTGGGAAGGCCCCTTCGACATCGAACCGGCTGACGGGCCGGAGGCGAGCTGGGCCATGCCGCTGTTGGTCCCCGAGACCGGCCGGATCTACGTCTTCTACACCTACAACAAGGAGAATCAGCGCGAGGTCGAGACCGTGGACGGACGCAGGCTCAGCCGCGTGGATTCGTTGGGCGTCTACGCCTACAAGTACAGCGACGACCAGGGCCGCACCTGGTCGGCCGAGCGCTACGAGATTCCCATGCGCGTGTTCGCGTGCGACCGGGAGAACATCTACCAGGGCGAGGTCCTCTTCTTCTGGGGCGTGGGAAAACCCTTCACGCACAAGGGCGCTGCCTACGTGTGCGCGAGCAAGGTGGGCGGATTCGGCCCGGGCTTCTTCGTGCAGAACGAGGGCGTGCTCTTTCGCAGCCCCAATCTGCTGATCGAGCCCGACCCGGCCAGGCACGAATGGGAGACGCTGCCCGAGGGCGACAAGGGCCTGCGCACGCCCGCCGGCGGCGGGCCGATCGCAGGCGAGTTCAACGCCACGCCCATGAACGACGGCTCGCTCTACGGCACCTTCCGCACGATCGACGGGTGGAGCTGCCATGCCACCAGCCGCGACGATGGACGGCATTGGGACGTCGACTGGATGACCTACAGACCCGGCGGCCGGCGCGTGAAGAATCCGCGCAGCGCCAACTTCGTGCGCCGCTTCTCCAACGGCAGGTATCTCTACTGGTTCTGCTTCCACGGCGGCGCGGTGCTGGGAGACACCCCGGGCGTGGAGGCGGGCGCCGGCTACGCCCACCGCAACCCCATCTGGCTCTCGGGCGGCGTGGAACAGGACGGCCGCATCCGCTGGTCCGAGCCGGAACTCATCCTCTACGACGACGACATCGGAAGCCGCATGAGCTACCCCGACTTCATCGAGGAGGCGGGGCGCATCTACCTGACCGAAACGCAGAAGATCGTGGCCCGCGTGCATGCACTCGACCCGCGCATGCTCGAGGCCATGTGGCACCAGCACGAGGCGCGTACCGTTGCAACGGACGGGCTCGTGCTGGATCTGGAGGGCGCCTCCTGCGTGCCGGGTGCGCGCATCGACCTGCCGCGGCTGCCGGATCTGCACGATCGCGGGGCGCCATCCATCGACGCGGCAACCGGAGCGACGCGCGCACACGGCGCGCCCCGGGCGGTGGAGGCGCGCGGCGGCTTCGCCCTGGAGCTGCGCGTGCGCTTCGACGACCTGGCGCCCTGGCAGGTGCTCTTCGACAGCCGGGGGCCCGAGGGCCGCGGGCTCTTTGTTCAGCTCACCGACCGCGGCACGCTCAAGCTGCACATCGTCAGCCGCGCCTGGGGCACGCCGGGCTCGCAGAACGGCAACGGCCTGGTCGAATCCGCGTGCGAGACCGATACCGGCCTGCTGCAGGTCGGGCGGGACCACCAGGTCCTCTTCAATGTCGACGGCGGCCCCAAGCTGATGACGGTCCTGGTCGACGGCGTGCTCTGCGACGGCGGAGCAGACCGCCAGTTCGGGTGGAGCCGCTTCCATCCGGCCCTCATGGACCCCAACGGCGCGGCCCAGGCGACGCTCGCCCCGCGCCTGCACGGCACGCTCCTCGGCCTGCGCCTCTACGATCGGTGCCTGCTCACGAGCGAGGGCGTGGCAAACTGGCGGGCCGACAGCGAACAGGCGACAGCCTGAGCAAACCAGAACGCACCTGTCCCGCCAAGCCCCCGCACCGGGCGCATCCGTGCCGCCTCCCACCATCGCGCATGAATCCGCGTCCGGCCTGCGCGAAAAGGAGATCCCCTCACGAACCGTCCCAACCTCATCCTGATCCTCACCGACCACTTCCGCCGCGACGCGCTCAGGCCGGACGTGACGCCGCACCTGCTGCGGCTCTCCCGGCAGGGCACGCGCTTCGTCAATGCCTACAGCGCCGCGACAATCTGGCGGGGGCGTGCCCGGCTATGAGCCCGTCATCTCCGGCCTCGTGCAGACACTCCTCGAAGACAAGATCCGCCGCAGTCAGACCACCCACACCAAGGAAGAGCAGCGGCTGCAGCGGGTCCACATCGCGTGAGCCGGTTTTGGCACATCGCAGGTTGTGCTTGACGCGGACGCACCGGACGCCAACACTCTCTGCGGTGATGGGATGCGAGCGGATCCGCGTCCCGCTACGTCGCCGTCTTTGCGCAAAGGAGCCGCTCGTGATCCTGGACCGCCTCGAGCACGCCGATCAGTACTTGCCCCTGCATTTCCACTTCCGTGACGCGTTCACCTTTCTCCAGAACACCCAGCTCGCCGAGCTTCCCGACGGCCGCACGGAGATCGACGGCGATGCCGTCTATGCCATGGTCGTGCGCGAAGACGGGCGCGGCCAGGCCGGTGCGCGCCTCGAAAGCCACCAGCGCACCATCGACATCCAGTACGCCGTGAGCGGCGAGGAAGTCATTGGCTGGTCGCCGGCGGGGACTGCACATCCGGGCGAAGGCTACGATGCGGAGAAGGATGTCGACCTGCACGAGGGCACGCCGCTCGCATGGCTGCCCACGCCCCCGGGCGCGTTCACGGTCTTCTTCCCGCAGGATCTGCACGCGCCGCTGGCGGGCAGCGGTCCGCTCGTCAAGGTCGTCGTCAAGGTGCGTCTCTGACGCGCCCCATTGCAGCGGCGCGGCCCGGCTTTTGATCCAGACCGGCCGCAGGGCTACGGCGTCTTTTCCGGCTTTTCGAGCCGCTCGAGCCACGCGCGAGCGGGCGCGAAATCCGGGTGGGTCTCTTGCAGACGCCGCAGATGCCCGATCGCCTCCTCGGTCCGCCCGGCCTGGGCGAGGATGCGCGCGAGGTTGAGGCGCATGCCGGGCTGGTCGGGCGCGATCGCCACGGCCCGCTCCAACGATCGAATCGCCTCGGCCGAACGCCCCGCCTGCAGCAGCGCCAGGCCGAGATGGTTGTGGACGAGCGCGTTCTCCGGCTCGATGGCGAGCGCCTGGCGGAAGCGCCGGGCCGCTTCGTCGGGCCTGCCCGTCTGCAGCCGGACCACCCCCAGCCCGTCGGCCGCACGCGCATGCTGCGGATTGAGGGAGAGCGCCCGCGCATAGGCTTCGCAGGCCTTGCGCTCGTCTCTCCGTGCGGCCGCCAGGATGCGGCCGTAGTTGTACCAGGCAACGTCATTGGCAGGCGCCAGCCGGGTCGCGCGCTTCGCGTGTGCGAGCGCTTCGGCCAGGTCGCCGGCCTGGACGAGCACGCCCGCCAGGTTGGTGTGCGTCTTGGGGTTGTTCGGGGCGATCTGTGCGGCCTTTTGGAGCGCTGCAGCCGCGCCCTCCAGGTCTCCAGACCGGGCGAGCGCCACGCCGAGGGTGCCCTGGCCGCGGTCCCAATCGGGCGCGAGCACCACGGCCCGGCGGGCTGCGGCCACAGCTTCCGGCACCTTGCCCGCCTCCAGCAGGGCCAGGGCGAGCACCTGCGGCGCACGTGGATTCTGCGGCTGCTGCCGGCAGGCAAGCCGCCAGAGCGCGACCGAGTCGTTATAGAGTCGATTCCGCTCCACCGTCAGCACGCCACACGCCACGAGGACCAAGACGAGTCCCGTCCACCAGGCGGCGCTCGCGCGCCAGGGAAGCGGCGGCGCGCCGGTCCGGACCAGGGCCACGTGCCCGACGCCGATCACGAGGCCCGCCAGCAGTCCGGCGAGCGGCAGATACAGCCGGTACTCGAAGACGGGGTCGGGCATGGGCATGAGGCTGCTCGTGGGCGCGAGGACCAGGAGAAAGAACGCGCCCGGCAAGGCCCAGGGCCGATTGCGCGCGAGCCCGAAGACGACCGCGCCCACGCCAGCCAGCCAAGGGAGGCCCGGCACCAGCACCTCACGCCAGCCCGCTGCCAGCGGCCAACGGTAATCGAACACGAGCGGATGCGGGACCACGGCCAGGCGAAGGTAGTGCAGATGCACGCCGGGCATGGTGGCCAGATAGTGAAGCGGCGAGGCCGCGCCCGCGCCAAAGCCCACCCCGGGATTGTCGTGAAAAGACGACGCGCTCGCGAGAAGCAGGCCCGCCAGGACCGCCCAGGCCGCACCGAGACCCGCGTACAGACGCCATCGTTCGGCTAGGGCCGCGCGCCACGTGCCTGCAAAGAACGCGCGGTCGAGCACGAGCACGAAGAGCGGCGCCGTGACCATGGACTCCTTGACCCCCATGCCGAGCGCGCACACGGCCACGGTCAGGCCCGCCCACACGCGCCCGCTGCGGCCCGCTGCCGTACGCGAGCGCACGAACGCGTAGAGCGTGAAGAGATAGCAGAGCGCCATCAGACTTTCCCCGCGCTGCCACACGTAGGTCACGGCCATGGTGTTGACCGGATGCGCCACCCAGAGCGCGGCCACGGCAAAGGCGAGCGGCAAGGCTGTGTCGCGAAAGCGCGCGAGCCGCGGCAGCCGCAGGATGCGGCGCAGCAGACCGAAGAGGACGAGACCGGCGGCGAAATGGAAGCAGACGTTCGTCAGCCGGAAGATCCACGGCGTGAAATGGCCGATCGCGTAGTTCGCGGCAAAGGTGAGGTACAGGACCGGCCGCGTGTTGCCGCTGAGGTAGGCGGGCGGCCAGAGGCTGCGCAGGGCGTTGTGTTCGAGCAGGTAGACCTGATCGTCGAAGTGAAACGGCGCGGACAAACCGGGCACGTAGAGCCCGCACGCGAGCGCCGCGATCCCCACGCACGCCAGCCCGGTCCACATGCGGGAACGTTCATCCGGAGACCGGGGTTCCTCTGCAGAGAGATCCATGGCGCCATCCGCTCGTGCCGCCAGGCTCGGGACCGGCCGCCGCACAGCCGCTTCCGCCCCTTGACAAAGGCCGCCCCGCGTGGGGACGAGCCGAACGGCCGTCCCGTGCCGAGCGTACCCGCCGCCCGCAGGGGTGTCAACCGTCAGCGCCGGCTGCAGAAAGCCCCCACGCCTCTGCGGGCAGGGCGCAGCTGCGGCATCGCAGGCGCCTCCCTGCCGGGCGCACGATTTTTGTTGCACCCGAAGGTTTCCGGATGCTATACTGATAGAGGCGAACGAGGGGCAAACGGGCCCGACGCGCGAGAGGACGTGCGCATGCACCCGCTCCACAAGCATCTGCGCAAGACCGCGCAACGGATGCGCGACGTGCGCTTTGTGCAGCACGTGCTGCAGAACCTGACCCTCGGATTGGCGCTGCTCCTGACGCTGGTCGTGGTCGACAAGGCCGGCCTGATCGTCCGGCTTCTGCGGACCGACTGGGCGGGCATGAGTCTCTGGCAGAACGGGCGCCTCGCCGCGCCCGCCCTGGGGCTCCCCGACCCCTATGGCACCCTCCTCCTGTGCGTAGCGCTCCTCTCGATCCTCATCGCCGTGCTGCGCACGCTGGCCGAAGGCTTCACGGTCGAGCGGGCCGCACTCGCCCTGGACGAGCGGGCCGGCCTCAAGGAACGGCTGACAAGCGCCACCGTGCTGGGCGGAAGCGAACTGCCCATGGCCCACGTGCTCGTGGAGGACGCCACGCGCACGGCCGCCCGCGTGACGCCCGCGGCCGCCTTCCCCTACCACGGCGGCGGCGGGGGCCGGAAGCTGCCCGTCCTCGCTGTGGGCCTGCTCGCCGCGCTCTTCTTCCTGCCTGACCTCGACCTCCTGGGCGAACGCGAGCGCCTCCGCCAGAAGGAGCGCGCCCGACAGGAACAGAAGAAAGAGGTCAAGCAGATCGCCCACACTCTCCGCCACCAGGCGCGCACGCTCGAGAACGAGATGAAACGGCGGAAGATCAAGAACAAGAAGCTCGAGGAGCTCACCAAGAAGCTCAAGAAGCTGGCCGCCGACATCGAGAAGCAGCCGGCCATGGATCCCGAGCAGGCCCAGAAGATGGTCAACAAGCTCAAGGACAAGCTCAAGGAGGAGGACAAGGACAGCTTTGCGGCCGACCGCCTCCAGAACCTCCGCGTGCCGCGGCCGCGGCGGTCCCTCATGCGCGAGGCCATGGAGAAGATGAAGCAGCGGGACCTGTCGGGCGCGTCCGCGGCCATGCGCCGCCTCCGCCGCAAGCTCGAGCGCAACGCCTTCAACCCCCAGGAGCTCCAGCGGCTCAGCAAGGAGATGAAGGACCTGGCCGATCAGCTCGAACGCATGGACCTCCAGAACCTGAGCAAGTCGTTCAAGGACGCGGCCCAGGAGCTCGCCCGCCTCGCCGACATCCAGAAACCGAACAACGAGAAGATGAAGGAGCTCATGGACAAGGCGCTCAAGGGGCTCAAGGGCGAAGAGCTCGACCTCTCCAAGCTGACCGAGGAGGAGAAGCAGCTCCTGCGCAAACTCCAGGAAGCGCTGGCCAACATGAAGACGACCGAGCAGATGCTCCAGGCCATGCAGCAGGGCCGCGTGCGCCAGCTCACCATGAAGGAGATGAAACAGCTGCTCCAGCAGATGAAGCAGCAGCAGCAGCAGTGCGAGCAGTGCAACGGCTCAGGCAAGTGCCAGCAGTGCAAGGGCACAGGCAAGTGCCAGCGCTGCGGCGGCACCGGATCCATCACCGGGCCGGACGGCAAGAAGAAGCCCTGCCCCGACTGCAACGGCTCGGGCAAGTGTCCGAAATGCAGCGGCAGCGGCAAGTGCTCCCGTTGCGGGGGCGGCGGAAGCGGCAACGTCGGCCTGATCCCCGGCAGCGGGATGGGCAACAGCGGCGCGGGCAACAGCGGCGCCGGGGGCAACGGCGTGGGATCGGCCCAGGGTGGCCAAGGCCGGCGGCCCGAATCCAAGAACCCCACCAAGACCTACAACACGCGCATCCGCGCCCGCAAGCTGGCCAAGGGCCAGCTCGACCAGATGTTCATCCGGGGCCTGCCCCCCGGCGACCGGGAGATCAAGACGCAGTACGTCAAGACCCTGGAAGACGTGACGAGTTCCACGGACTCGGCGCGCGAGCGGGAGCAGATCCCGCGCGAAGACCGCGACCTGGTGCGCGAGTACCACAACGCGATCAAGAGCGTGGAGTGAAGGCCGTCGAGCGCCTGCAACTACGAAGGGCGCGAAAGGCGCGAAACGCGCAACAGTGAAACGCTGAGAACTCGCTCCGTTATAGTCTTTTCGCGCGGTTTCGCGCATTTCGCAGGTCCCGCGGTCCAAACCGGCGAAGACCATCCCATGCAAAGACGCACCCTCGGAGTCGTGGTGGCCGTGCTCCTGGCCGCAGGCGGACTCTGGAGCCTGGCGGGCGGCGGACAGAGGCGCGGCGAATCGGACGCCAGCTTCCGCACGTGGGGGACGCCCGGCCGCAAGACCCCCCTCACCTTCGACCGGCCGCGGTGCGTGGCTGCCGCGCCCGACGGCACGCTCTGGGTGCTCGACCTCACCGGACGCATCCAGCACTGCACGCCCGACGGCGCGTACCTCGGCGAGATCCGCATGCCCGACGTCACCCTCGGCCGGCCCCAGGGGATGGACGTGGACGAACACGGCTGCATCTACGTAGCCGACACCCACTACAACCAGATCCTCAAGTTCGCGCCGTCCGGCAAGATCCTGCTCCGCTTCGGCACCCAGGGACTGGCGCCCGGGAAGTTCTTCTGGCCGTGCGCCATCGCGGTCGCGGCCGACGGAACGATCTACACGGCCGAGTACGGGGGCGTGACCGAGGAGGGCTACCACGACCGCATCCAGAAGTGGAGCCCCGCGGGCGAGCCGCTGGCCCACTGGGGCCGGTTCGGGGAGGAAGAGGGCCAGTTCATGCGGCCGGCCGGGCTCGACCTCGGCCCCGACGGCAACCTGTACGTGGCCGACAGCGCCAACCACCGCATCCAGGTCTTCACCCCGCAGGGCGCGTTGCTACGCGGTTGGGGCCTCCAGGGCAAGGGGGTGGGCGAGCTCTACTACCCGTACGACATCGCGGTGGACGCTGCCGGGCGCGTGTACGTGGTGGAATACGGCGCAAGCCGGGTCCAGGTCTTCTCGGCCGAAGGCCAACTGCGCGGCGTCTGGGGGCGCTTGAGCCGCGGCGGGGAGGGGCTCTTCCAGCCGTGGGGCATCGAGGTGTTCGGGGCCGGACAGGTCTTTGTGGCCGACACCCTCAACCACCGGGTCGTGCGCGTGCCGCTCTCGGTCGCGCCCCAGGCCCTGACCGTCCGTGGGGACAGCGCCGGGGAGGGACGCGATGGATAGCCTTCCGCTGCGCGTTGTGCGGCCCGAGTTCCTCCTGCTGCTGGTCCTGGTCCCCTGGGTCTGGTGGATGGCGCGCCGCAGTCTGGCCGGACTCGGAAAGGTCCGCCAGTCCCTCGCCCTGGCCCTGCGCATCGTCATCGTGCTCTGCCTGATCCTGGCCTGCACGCAGCTCCAGTGGCAGACCACGGCCAAGGACGTGGCCGTCTACTTCCTGCTCGACTGGTCGGACTCCATTCCCAGCAACCCGCCCGACTACCGAACAAACGTCCTGGACTACATGGTCCAGGCGAGCGACCACAAAGAGGACGACGACCAGGCGGGCCTGATCTACTTCGGCGCCGAGCCCACCTGCGAGCAGCCGCCCAGCCCCACCCCCCCTTCGACCGAACGCCAGGCCGTGGTGGACGTCAGCGGGACCGACATCGCCAGCGCCATCCGGCTGGCGCTCTTCACGTTCCCGCCGGGCGTCCGCAAGCGCATCGTGCTCGCCACCGACGGCAACCAGAACCGCGGCAACGCCCTGGCCGAGGCCGAGGCCGCGCGCCAGCAGGGCGTGCAGGTGGACGTGCTCCCCGTGGAATACACCCACGACCGCGAGATCGTGGTGGAGAAGGTGATCCTGCCCGACAGCATCCAGGAGAACGTGCCCTTCAAGGTCAAGGCCGTGGTCCGTTCCACCCACGCGACCGAGGCCGATCTCACGCTCCGCCGCGGCGGCGCCAGCATCTCCACCCACCGGGTCGCGCTCCAGCCCCGGCGGAACGTGATCGGCATTCCCGCCACAGCCCGGTCCGATCAGGAGAACCTGCTGACCGGCGTGGTGGAGTACACGGTGGAAGCGGCCGCCGTGCGGCCCGCGGACGACCACATCGGCGGGAACAACGCGGCCACCGGCTTCAGCCGGGTCCACGGCCCGCCCACCGTGCTCTACATCGACGGCAACATCGGGTACACCGAGAACTACGAGCCGCGCCTGCACGCCGAACTCACCCAGAAACTCCACCTCGTGGCCCGCGCGCGGGGGGCCGAGGACCCGGAGGTGCGCCTCCATCTCGTGACCGCGGCCGACATCCCCGACATCGAACAGCTCGCCGGCTACGACTGCGTGATCCTCGACAACGTGCCGGCCGAGGCCCTGCAGGCCGATCGCATGGAACGGCTGCGCGCGCTCGTCAACGACCAGGGCGTGGGCCTGGTCATGATCGGCGGGGAGCGGTCCTTCGGCGCGGGCAATTACCTGCGCACGCCCGTGGAAGCGGTCCTGCCCGTGGACATGGACCTCAAGCACAAGAAGGTCATGCCCAACGGCGCGCTCGCCATCATCCTCCACACGTGCGAGTTCGGCAACGGTAACTTCTGGGCCAAAGTCATCACCAAGAAGGCCATCGACACGCTCGGCATCAACGACTACGTGGGCGTGCTCTGTTGGGGCGCGCAAGGAGACCAGTGGGCCTTCAAGCTGCAGCGGGCCATCAACCGGGTCCGCCTCAAGAAGATCGTGGACCGCATCACGCCCATGGACATGCCGAGCTTCGGCCCCACCATGAAAATGGCGGTCGGCGGCCTTCTCAAGACCCCGGCGGCCGTGCGGCACATCATCGTGATCTCCGACGGCGACCCTACGCCGCCGAGCATGCAGATCCAGAACACCATCCGCAATACCAAGAACCTGACCCTCAGCGCCATCGGCATCGGCGTGCACGCCGCCCAGTTCAAGGCGAACATGCAGCGCCTCGCGCGCATGGGCGGGGGCCGGTACTACGATGTCAAGGACCCGAAGAAGCTCCCCCGCATCTTCGTCAAAGAGGCCATGGTGGTGAAGAAGAGCCTGATCTTCGAAGATCCGTTCACCCCGGTGATCAACCAGCGCGACAGCCTCGCGTTCGTGGAGAAGGTCATGGGCGAGGGCCTGCCCCAGCTCTACGGGTACGTCGCCACCACGGCCAAGCCCGCGGCCGACGTGCCTCTGATCGCCTTGCAGAAGGGAGAGAAGGAGGAGCAGGTCGACCGAAATCCCATCCTCGCCCACTGGCGCTACGGCCTCGGCCAGGCCGTGGCCTTCACCTCGGACGCGAAAAACCGATGGGGCAAGGACTGGCTCGTCTGGGATCGGTTCGGCGACTTCTGGGCCGAGGTCGTCTACCGCATCCTCCGGCAGCAGCCGTCCAACCTCAAGCTGAACGCCGAGATCGAAGGCGAACGCGGCCGCATCGTGGTGCAGGCCCTGGACGAGGACGGCAATCCCCTCTCCTTCCTCGATCTCACGGCCGCCATCAGCACGCCGTCCAACGAGAGCCTCCGCGTGCGCCTGCGCCAGACGGGCGTCTGCACCTACGAAGGCGAGTTCCCGGCCCGCGACGTGGGCGCCTACCAAGTGGCGGTGCGCACGCCGCCGGACACCCCCGGCCCGAAGGCCGCGGCCTACGGCGGCGTCTCGGTCCCCCACAGCGCCGAGATGGAACGCCTGAGCGCGAACACGACGTTCCTCCATCGCCTGGCCGAGAAAGGCGGCGGCCGCGTACTCCACGGCGCGCCCGAGCGGGACGGTCTGTTCGACCGCGACCTGCCCGCGCCCGAGGACTACGAGGACTGGTGGCCCTGGCTGCTCCTCCTGGCCGCGATTCTCTTCCCCTTTGACGTGTTCGTGCGACGCGTCATGATCGACTGGGCGGCCGCGATCCGCTGGACGCAGAACCGCTACCGCGCCTGGCGGGGCAAGCCGCTCAAGCGCGAGGAGCGCATGGACCGGCTCATGCAGGCCAAGCAGGAGGCGCTCCGGGAACGCGCGCGGCCGGAATTCATCCAGGACGAGGCCGAAGCCGACTTCGACCTGTCCGGCACCGCGGGCGCGCCCCAGGAGAAGCCCCAGGCCCCGGCCGCGCCCACGCCGGCAGCGGAAGCCCCCTCCGAAGAACCGCCCGAGCAGACCTACACGGGCCGGCTGCTCAAGGCCAAACAGCGCGCCATGAAAGATCGCGATCGGCGCGAATGACCTCACCTGCCCGTCCACCCTGCAAGGCCGTGCAATAGGAGGACGAACTCCGCGACAGGCCGAAAAACGGGTAGAGATACGGGCGTAAACCGTCCGGTACGGGCTGGAGGCAAGGGTCGGCGTGAACCGCCTTTGCCGACAGGAAACTTGACGGGAGCCTGTTCGGGATCAGAATGGGGAGCGCGGCCCGGCGAACGGGCCGCAGGACCGGGAGTTCCGCTTGGCCAAGCCCATCTCCGTCGTCGACCCCATCACGCCCGCCTTCACCTGGATGAAGCGGGTCCTGTTCCAACCGTTCGACATCAGCAAGTGGTTCGTGCTGGGGTTCTGCGTGTGGCTGGCCGAACTCTTGAAGGGCGGCATGGGCTCCAGTTTCCAGTTCCCCGGCGGGCCGGGCGGCGGTCCCGGTTCGGGCGGGGGCCCTGCGATTCCGCCCGAAGCCAAGGCATGGTTCCAGGAAAACCTGGGCTGGATCGTGCTGGCCGGCGTGGGCCTCCTGCTGCTCGTCCTCGGCATCAAAATCCTCTGCCTCTGGCTGAACAGCCGGGCGGATTTCCTCTTTCTCGACAACGTGATCCGCAACCGGGCGGAAATCGTCAAGCCCTGGCGGCAGTTCCGGCGGCTCGGAAACAGCCTCTTCAGCTTCCGCCTCGTCCTGATCCTCGCCGCCTTTGTCGCCACCCTCCTCATTCTCGGCTTGTGCGTGCTGATCGCATGGCCCGACATCGACGCCGGACGCTTCACCGCGTACGGCGCTACGGCCCTGGGCGTCCTGGTCCTCCTCCTGCTTCCCCTGAGCCTGGTCCTGGTCGCCATCGGCCTGGTGCTCCACGATTTCGTGCTGCCCATCATGTACTACCGGGATGCCACGACTCTGGATGCGTTCCGCACCTTCCGGGCGGAGATCGTGCCGGGCCACGTGGGCGTGCTCATCCTGTTCTACCTGATGAAGCTGGCCCTGGGATTCGTCGGCGGGATGATCGCCATGGCGGCTCTGGTCGTCCTCATGATCTGTACGCTCTGCCTCTTCTGTTGCGTCATGGCCCTGCCCCTTGCCGGCACCTACCTCATGGCCGTGCTCTACCTCCCCATTTCGGTCTTCTTCCGCAGCTACCCGCTCTTCTTCCTCGCGCAGTTCGGCGACCGCTGGCGTATGATGAATGCAGAGGGGGACGGAGGCGACGGGGTGGACGGCGATGCCGGCGCGCCCGGATCCGGCACACCACCCAATCGGCCGGCCGGCCCGCCCGAGGAACCGGACGCCCCGGACGTCGGCCACTACGACCGAGGGCCCTGACTCGGCGAATCGTCTGCCCCGTCTCCGAGCGTCAGAAGCGGTTGGAGCGCCGGGTCGCGCGCGAGGTCCTCCTGCGCGCCGCTGCCGCGCGTGCGGGCTTCCGCCAACCGAGCGCCCGCCTCGTGCGGCTGGCCGGAGGCCAGCGCAAGCGCCGCGCGGTAGAAGGGCAGACGCGGGTCGGCCTCGCGCTGCGGGACCGGCTTGCCGGCGAGCTTCCGGGGCCGGCGGCGACCGGCTTCGGCTTCGAGCGCGGCTCCGTCCGCCTCCTCCCACGCTGCGACGGCCGCCCGCGCAGCCTCCGTGTTTCCCGCCAGCAGAGCGGTCTGGGCCCGCAGCGCGTGATGGTCGACGTATCGCGGATCGAGCGCAGCCGCCCGCTCGGCCGCAGACAACGCGTCCGCGTGCTGGCCGAGCGCCCGGAGGCTCTCGGCCAGCTCGGCCCAGCCCGCATCGTCCTTGGGCTTCTGCTGGAGATAGACCGTCAGGTCCTCCACCACCCCGTCGTGCCGTTCCTCGAACCGGCGCACGTCGGCGCGCTGCCGCCGCAGCGCGGCGTCGGACGGGCGCTCGGCCACCGATCGGTCCAGCTCGTCCAGGGCGCGCGCCCGGTAGTCCGCGTCGCGCTCGAGCCGCGCAAGATCGTGCAGGCTGCGATCGATGAGCCAGTAGAAGAAACGGACCACGATCACGACGCCCGGGACGATGATGAGCACGAGAAAGAGGCCGTGGAGAATCGCTCCCATGCGCCGCATTATAGCGGCCTCTTGCCCCCGTGTCGATTGTCGAGTATAGTCGAATGTCGAATTGCGGACCGGCGGACGGACGCGCGAACGGCTCCGGAGCGGAGGAACCCGATGAAGGAATGCCCGAACCAGGAAGAGAACAAGAAGCGCTGCCCCTGCACGTACGAACCGTGCGAGCGCAAGGGCGTGTGTTGCGAGTGCATCGCCTACCACCGGAGCCAGGGCCAGAAGCCCGCCTGCATGAAGTGAGCGCTGGGCCACGAGAGCCCAGGG